>JAJPZY010000029.1 GCA_021204085.1 Clostridiales bacterium
TCATTCGAGCCTTTTTTCAGACCCGATTTTTTTCATAGATCACTTGACACTACCGTAAATATTTTTATTATTATAAATTGTAAAAGATTTATAATCAAGTGCTAAATTTTTCATTAAATCATATCACTTTTGATATATAATTCCTCATTGTACCCTTACTTCGCTGATTCCTGCTCTTTATTCAGGTTTACCAGTTCTGTTCCTTCAAAAACAAACATCTGATAATCCATCACTTTTTCCCCTCACTCCAGTAAAAATCTTTCTGTATCCCATCCATCATTTCCGAATTATAAAACCATTGTACAATCTCTTCATTATCCATAAATTTCCGGTAATTTTCACTGGTAACGCCAAACTCTTCATCGCATCGGCAGATTGCCGTCACCGCGTCATAATAATCCGCTTTACAATTCAGCGCCTGTATCGCATACTGCACATAATCCTTCGTCTGTGCGTTCATCCGAATGTCCACAATTTCCAGAATATTCAGGCCGATATCACCCAGTGTATCCTGAAACAGACGTGTAGTATTTTCCTGAGATTCGTCCTCAGACATTGTAAACAGAACAATGTCATCAATATCCGGGTTTTCTTCTGCCCAGGCTGCCACTGCTGCAAACTCTCCGTCCGCCGAATCACTCATATAGGAAATTCCGTAAGGAGCTCCCTTCATTCGGTGTACTCTCCGCCCCATACGGCGCATGGTGCATCTTCAGGATTTCTACGGCCGGCAGGTCTGTTTTTCTCTCTGAAATAATCCATCTGAAAAAAGGATAATCTCCGGCACCGTGGCAATTATCAATGATTCCGCATCGTATATTTTATCTGTGCTGGTTCGGAGCGCCAATATAAGATCCAATTGTCCGGAATAAAATTTTGATGTCAGTTCCTGTATCTCGCAAGCCTCCAGCGAAATCCTTATATTCGGAAAATTTGCTTTCATCTTTCCGAGAATCGGGCTGATATATGTTCCAATCTCCCAACCGCTGGCATATCCGATCCGCACCAGGCTTTTTTTCGAAGCTGTCAGCCTGTCCACCCGTGCCTTTGCGTCGTCCATACTCCTCTGAATCTGTTGAAAAGCAGAATAATAAATACTGCCACCCCAAATAAGTATTAGACTTCCTGTATCCTTCATGTTAAAATGATCAAAAAAGAAGGAGGTATTTTACATGTTAAAAGAAACTCGACAGGATTCCCTCGGAACTCATCTGGAATGGGAATTGGACGGCGTTACACCGAAAATGCTGAACTGGTTCTGGTGCAATATGGAAAAATGTGATAATCTCTGGCATCCCAACCAGCATGTGGGGCTCTCCTGGATGATTGATCCCAGAGAAAACGGCCCGATCGGATCCATTCATCGCGCCCCGCAGAAATGGAACGATGGCAAGTTAATTACCCCTTATATCCGTCTGGATGATGTAGCGAAGGTTCCGCCCCATGTACGCCGCGTATTAAAGTATGATCATGCGATTATCGCAGTCGGCTACAATCTGGAAGGAAAAGAAGAAACATATGATCCCGAAACCACCAGAAAAGAAGCCTATCGCGTTCACCAGTGGCAGTCCTGCGAATGCGGCGTAGTCGGCATGTCCTCCGCCATTCCCCTGCACGAGGAGGGCGATCAATATGAAGATTCCGGGCTGATCTGGGCCGCCCACGCGGCAGAGGAAACCGGAAACTGGGAAGTATTTCTTCCGCAGTTATACTCTCTCTACCGGGTAATTACAGACCCGCAAATCTGCCCTTATTACAGTTTCGAAATTGAAGGAACCGGGGAAGACGCAAGATACAAATATCTATAACTAACATACAGCAAAGAGAGAGTATTGGTAGTTGCATGCCATATACTCTCTCTTTGCTATAACGCAGAATTATCATAACCATCAATCACGGCTTCAGTCGATCAGTTCCTTCGCTTTCGTATAATTAAACACCGGCCCTTCCAGGCACACATAGGTCTCATTCACCTTACAATGCCCGCATTTTCCCACCGCACAGGCCATCTTCCGCTCAAAGGACACCCAGATGTGATCCTCCGCAGCGCCGTTATCCATACAGCCTTTCGCCGCGAACTTGAACATGGCCGGCGGGCCGACAATAATCACATTGTAATCGTCTCCGAAGCTTTCAAACGGAATCTCTGAGATATACTGTGTGACAAATCCCTTGTGAAATCCGGGTGCCTCCGTGTTATCCAGACACCAGTAAGTGTGGAATTTTTCAGCCTCACTGAATTTCTTCAGATCTTCCTTGAACAGCACCGCGGACGGATCCTTAAATCCCGCAATGGCATAGACCGACTGGATTTCCTCCGGATGGCCGTAAAAATACTGCAGCGTGCTGCGCACCGGCGCCATACCGGTTCCGCCTGCGATGACCGCCAGGTGCTTTCCTTTAAAATCCTCCACCGGGAAAGAATTTCCGTAGGGTCCTCTCATAAAGAGCATATCCTCCTCCCGCAGACCAAACAGTCCACCGGTCAGCCGTCCGACCTTTCGTATCGTAAATTCCACATAGCCGTCGCCTCTGGCGCTGACCGAGATCGGCGCTTCTCCGACTTTCGGGATGGACAGCATGAAAAACTGGCCATGCTGCACCGGCGTCCCATGCCACTCTACGCGAAACGTCTGCTCCGCCACGGTTTCCTGCGTCAGTTTCAAAATCCTATGCGGGGATGGTAAAGTAATATTATCCATGTTTTTTCCTCCGATATTTTCAGACAACAGTTGGATCTGCTTCTCCTCCTCATTACACCGTCCGTAGAACCAGCTGCTTCGTCTCATGTCTTACTCCGCAGAATCACCGCCGCCTTGCGCACGCTCCTGCTTCAGCCGCTCCACTTCTCTCGCCAGACCGCCAATCGTCTCTGAGAATTTGATCTCCTGCGGACACCGCATATCGCAGCGGCCGCAGCCAACGCACATATTCTCCTCGCCAAAACGGAGTTTGTAATCATACACCTTATGCAACGTCTTAAACCGTGTATTGGCACCCGCATTGTCACGGACACCGTGACCGCCTGCCATAACCGTGTACGTGGACAGCATGCAGGAGGACCAGGTCCTCCGCCGCTCTCCTTCCAGGCTGGTCTCATTATAAATAATATCGTTGGTGTCAAAGCAAGTGCAGGTGGGACAGACGGTGTTACACCCGCCGCAGAGAATACACCGTTCTTTAAACTGCTCCCAATAATCCAGTTCAATGATATCCTTCAGATAACTCCGGTCCGGGATATCCGGCACCTGTACCGTACGCAGATTCTCCTTCACAAATTCCGGCGCAAAATCCGCCTCTTTCGCCCCTGCAAACACCGGCTCTAACGCCTCATCCTTTACCTCTACATAAGCGCCCTCTCCGTCAAACCGAAACGCGGCCGCATAGTCTGCGGCGATATTGGAATTCATCGAGACACAGAAGCAGGTCTCAAAGCTCTCCCGGCACTCCAACAGGATAAATTTTGCTTTCTCCCGCAGTCGGGCATAGTACAAATCTGCCTGCCCGCCATTGTGCAGGAAAACCTGGTCCAGACGCCGAATCGCGTTGATATCGCAGGGTCTGGCAAAAATCAGAATATCCCTGTCATCCTTTCCCTCGCTCTCGATGACATCAGTCACCGCAAAGCGGAGCAGTGTCTGCATCACCGGATAAATAATTTCCTTCGGACCGAAATCCGACTTCCTGTCATATACAATCTCTGAGACCTTTTTTATCTCACCGTAACGGACTTCCGTCTGCCGCTTGCCGCGCACCCGGCGGACAATCTCCTTCGGTGCGCAGATCTTTGTGCTCCCCCGCAACCCGGCAAAAATCTCGTCCAGTCGCTCCGTCGTTACATAATATCCCATCTTGTCCTCCTATATGTATGCGGGAAAATACGCTTTTTCTTTCCTGCAGCTCTGTCTTCCCGCCTGTACTTCGGACGATACAGCATTTCATATATTTTTCAGTTCAAAATCTCACCATCGGGATTCCGCACAATCACCTCAAAAATGCCGTCTCCTGCACCATAAACCCTCTTGTAATCCTGCCGACTGCCTCGTAAAAGAGCGTCTGTGCATGTCTGGAGATGTCCCCGCCAAAGAGAGGAACCCACCGCCGCAGATGATGCTCAAAAAAGGTCTTTTGCTCCCTCATGCTCTCATCAAACGCCGGTTCATCATCCGCCTCACAGGCCTTTTTTGCGGCATCGCAGAGCCGTGCCATATATTCAAATTCCAATCCGGCGTGATCATCCGGGATCCGATACATATCTTCCCGCGGCTTCAGACCTTTCGCCGCGTACAGAGCCGCCAGGTCATCGCAAGCTTCCTGGTTGACCAGGTGCTTTTTGTTGGTGTAAACCGACTCGTAAGGAAAAGCGGCTGTTCCCTGGGCAACACCTGCTGCCAGGAAAATTCTCGCGTACTCCACTTCCAGCTCCGTGACTTTCTCTGCAGCGTTTCCGGCGTTTTCATCTTCAAAATGCACGCCCGCCAGGTACTCTTTCAATCTCGCATATCCATCCCGCAGATCCGCATCCCCCGGGTTTTCGGGAAAAGACATCTGCTTCATCTTCGCAAGCAGCTTTTCGTCTGCCTCCAGGATGTAAATACGGCTTAAGAAACGATACAGATTGGCCCGCTGCCGCATAACAGCGCAGATTTCCTGTTTATTCTCCATGTCACTTTTCCCCTTTCATCCGGCGTTCGAAGTCAAACGGCAATTCATCGATCCATTTACAGTTTTTCAGGATAAACCGCCCCGAAGGTTCATTCCCGTTCTCATCCTTCAGGGTATAAACATGCCCCTCGTTAGCGGCCAGAAGCTTCGACACTTCACTCTCCGGGTCGTCGATATCACCGACATGAAGAGCTCCTCCGGCGCAGTTGCGCACACAGGCCGGCTCCAGCCCCTCTTCCCGCCGCTGCACGCAAAGGTTGCACTTATCCATCACATGCAGTTCACGGTTAAACAGATTCGCCTCATACGGGCAGGCGCGCATACAGCTCTGACAGCCGATGCAGACATCCCGATCAATATAGATCACGCCGTCCTCCTCGTCCTTATAACAGGCTCCGGTAGGACAGACTTCTGTGCACGAAGGATTCGCACACTGCTGACACATCACCGGCATAAAGTACATTTCGATGTCCGGAAAATGTCCGGTCGGTCCCATGGTATAAAAGCTGCTGCGGGACGGTCCCAGTGCAATCTCATTTTCGGTTTTACAAGCTACCTGACATCCGCCGCGGCAGCCAATGCAGCGATCCAGTTCCACTACCATTGCTAATTGTGCCATTCAACATACCTCCCCTGCGCACTGCCGATGGGCAGCCATGATTTGAAGTCCTCCGGTTTTGTCCATACGCCCTCCGGAGCACCCTCCTCCGCTTTATAAATCTTCACGAGGAAAGCCCGAAGCGTATAAGTTCCCACCACATCGTTAAACGGACCGGATGCCTTGGTCAGGATATTGACATTCATCTCTTTCCATCCGTGGGTTTTTGTATTTAAATTCTCCGGCGCCCAGAAACGCTCCATACAGACCGCTCCCGGACAGATGCCCTCCGTCACGTAGGCTTTTGCACGAATCTTTCCGCGCAGCGACTCAATCCAGACCCAATCGCCCGGCGCGACGCCATATTTTTCCGCATCGGAAGTGTGAATCCAAACCTCCGGAACCGGATAAATCTCACGAAGGGCCGGCACATTCCGCAATGTTGAATGATGATAAAACGGGATGCGGCCATTCGTCATGATCAGCGGATATTCCTTTGCCAGCTCCGGGTCTGCGATCGGCCCCTCGGGCGGCTCCAGATAGTAAGGCAGCGGATCGTAGTCCACCTCCACCGGCGGCAGCTCACACTTGGCAAAAGGCTGTCCCGTCCGCCCCAGCGTAATCATGCTGTCTAAGTAAATCTCTATCTTCTTTGACGGCGTGTCAAAACCTTTCAGCTTTCCGGTTTTCTCATCCGTCCACTTATAAACGTAATAACTGCGCCACTCATCCCGAGGCAGATATTCAAACGGTGCTTTTTCCTTGACTTCCTTCCATGTCATACCGATCTTTCCGACGCAATGGTCGAAAAGCTCCTCCATGGTATCCCAATAAGCCAGGTCTTCTCCCATAAACTCCGCGTCAAATGCTTTCTGACATCCTTCATGTCCCATCTCGGCACATCGCTTCGCCAGTTTTGACCACAGCAGCGCCTCATCAATGGTCTCCCAGAGATGTGTCGTCGCCTGCCTTGCCACAATGGTATTGCAGGTCTCCACCAGCATATCCATCTCCAGCCATTCTTCCGTCGGAATCAGAATATCCGCGTAGGCGGAGAAAGACGTAGGATACATATAGGCGTGCACAACGTAGTCCAGATTTGCAATCGCCTTTTCAATCTTGGAGGCGTCGGCCACCACGCCAAACTTGTTGCCGGACCGGTCAAGCCACATCTTCAGCGGATAAGGTTTTCCCGTGATCGCCGCGTCAAGGATCGCCGTCGGCTGGCCTGCCCACCAGATATGTAAGCCTTTATATTCATTTCCGCCGAGACGTTTTTTCAGCATCTCATCCGGCAAAAGCTTCTCAGCCTGCGGCACCGGGTAGTTCGGCATTCTTAAAGTTCCGCTCTTTCGGAAACGCTGCAACAGGGCACCCGGCCGCTCCACATTGCCCATCAGACAGTCAATGATGCAGGCTGCCATCGCCGCCTGCTCAGAATTCGGCGTCTGATCGGTCGCAACACCGAGAGCAATGCCGCTAGGCTGATTATCCGTGTACATCCGGATTGCCCGCTCGATGCGCTCCGGCTCCAGTCGGCAGACCTCTCCGCCATGCTCTAACGTCCACTCTTCCACACGCTCCCAGAGCAGACGATACCCGGTCTTATAAACTTTTCCGTCCACTAGAAACTCACCATCCAGCACCGGGTCCAGATCCTCATTCCAGGGATATTCCAGGGGCTGCATGGAGTTCGTCTTCCGATCCCAGACCATAAAGGTATCCGGCTCCCCATTCTCCCCTTTCTTCGGACGAAGCATAAACTTCGTCTCCACATCCACCAGATAGGGCAGGTCAGTCCACCGCATGACAAACTCTTCATCATACAATTTATTTTCCAGAATATAGCGAATCCAGGTAAGGTGCAGCGCCACATCCGTGCCGGGCCGGATGGACAGCCACACGTCTGCTTTCGCCGCATCCGGCGTAAATCGGGGATCAATCACCACCGTCTTTACCCCTTTCGCCCGCAGCTCATTCACCATACGCCCGCCGCTGGAAGGACATGAATAAGATGGATCCGTCCCCCAGAGTACCAGACACTGAATCGGCGTCTCATCCGGAAAATACAACTCCAGCGCATTGGAGTCCGCAATACTGGGATCATCGCCGCCGTACATCATGGTATAGCCCAGAACACGGGGCAGGTAACACTGCGCACACCCCGGCTCAAACCAGTTCGGCGTGCCGAAGACATTACAAAACCGACAGACACTCCAGACCTCCGGGTTGCCGCCGCCGCCCGTGGAACCGAAAACAGCCTCCGCGCCGTACTTTTCTCTCGTCTCCATCAGATGAAACGCAATCTTGTCAATCGCCTCATCCCAGGTGATGCGCCGCCACTTTCCGCCGGCTCGCTCACCGACCCGCTCCAGCGGATACTTATTACGGTTCGGATTATAGAGCGCCTGAATTCCAGACAACCCTTTCGCGCACATTTTTCCGCGGCTCATCGGGTCCTCCGGATTGCCTTCCAGCTTCACGACACGGCCGTTTTTCACATGCGCCAGCACACCGCAGTTGGCGATACAGGCACGACAGGCCGTCTTGATAATCCGCTCCTCCGGCTCCGGATCCAGAATCCGGGGTTCGCATTCATTGAAAAAATGAACGCTCTCCACGGCTGCTTCCAGGCCGACAATATCCGTATCATGAAGCAGATTTTGAATCACTGTCTTATCACTGTACATGTTGCCCTCCCCAAAATTTTATTACTTATAATTATATAGAACCGGAAAAGGAATGAAAAGATTTTTCTCATCCCTTTCCATTCCTTTTTTGAATCAATTTATTCCTTTTTCTATTCCCGTATCTGTCTGATAAACTGCTGCAGCTCCCTTTTTGTATTATCCTTCTTCCACACGACCGCCACTCCGCTGTGCGTATCAGCCAGCGGCCGGAACACCAGTTGCGGCATGGATGGATTTTTGTATTCCCTGTAATTGCTGTCACAGATAAAAATATCATTTCTGTCAATCAGGTTATAGGGCTGAGACAGCGCATTCGATGCATAACGGATATAATGAGGGGTAAAGCCATGCTCCTCACACAATTCGTCCAACATCCCGCAGTAACTGGGCGTGTACAACGGCGAAATACCTACGAACCGGCTGTCCCGCAAATCTTCGACCGTTAGCACATCTTTCTCTGCCAGCGGATTCTCTGCCAACATACAGACACTATGGCAACACTCGTTCAAAATCATAAAATCAAATGGGTGGCTGTCTAGCTGTTCCAGATCATAAAGAACTGTAAAAACCAGATCCAGATTATCCTCCATCAGGCTCTTACGGACTTCCTGCGGCTCACAGGCCGAAACGGAAATGTTTGCCTCCGGATATTCTTGAAGGTAACCTCGAATCAAAGGCGCAGTGATTTTTGCCGAAATCTGCGAATCAAGAATTCCGATCGCAAGAAAGTGATTATGACCTCCCTGAAGAATCCGACACTCATCCATGGATTTTTCCAGATCCTGAAGAATGACTGCCCAGCGCTGATACAAATGCCGCCCTGCTTTCGTCAGCACCACCTGTTTTTTGTTTCGAATAAAAAGCTGAACATCCAATGTCTGCTCCAGAGCGGAAACCGTTTTACTGAGCGAGGACTGTGTCGTATACAGAAGCTTGGCAGCCCGTGTGAAGCTGCCGCAGGAAGCGACCTCGATAAAGTACCGCATTTGTTGAAGCGTTATGTGAAGATATTGCTGATCAATCATGGCAAACTCCCTGTAAGTGTGTATAAATATCGGTATGTTACCCAACCATCCATCCGCGCACCAGCGGGAAAATCACCCCGCCGACCGCATTCCCGCCGCTGATTACCAGCAGGCGGAGCAGCGTCTCTCCGCTCCACACTCCTGCCACAGAAAAATAAAACATATCCGCAACGCAATGTTCAAACCCGCAGATAATAAACACCATCACTCCGAAAAAGAGCGACAGATACTTTCCGACCTCGTGCGGATTATTTTTAAACCCTTCCACCGCTATGTAGATAAAAATGTTGCAGAGAATACCGAGCAGAAAAAGGCTTAAAAAACTGTCTTCCAGCTTCACCTGACACATCGTCTGGGCTTTCTCCACCAGTGCACTTAATCGGCTGAGCTTTACCATCTGCGCCACCAGCCAGGTTCCGGTCAGGTTTCCTGCCCAGATTACCGCGACATTCACGGCATAACCGCGATCCTGTGCAAACACATAGCAGACTTTTCCCGTAAAGAGGTTCAGTCCGAATGTACAGATTGTAAACAACCCCACCGTAAAAAACAGGGCTCCCAACACCTTTTCATCCAGCGACAGATAAGCAATCCCGCCAAAACTGATACATGCTCCGCCCAGAATGGCAGAAACGAATGTTTTTCCTTTATCCTTCCACATAAGCCTGTCCTTATCTTCTGCGCCGCCGATTCCACTTTCGGTTATTCTTTATTACCTTATAACGCCGGTCTCTGCTCTGTTTCTGCCGACGGTACCACCAGGTCCAGTGTGCGATTGCCCGGATCAGGAAGATCAGCGCGACCACAACCGCTGCCGCAATCACAATCACCAGAACCAGAATCCACTTCTGTTCGGAAATCCGATTCGCCAGAACGGAAAACCTGTTCTTTACAGAATTGATGATACCCGCAATCCCTCCTGTTTCACCGGAGTCAGCCCCAACAGTTGTTTCTGAGTCAGAACTAAGCGTCTCGGAATCCGCATTTGCCGCCGACTTTCCAAACGAATACATGGACACACTGACACCCGTAGTAACGACATCTGCTGTTCCTACCTGCTTCCCTGCGTAAGAATAAACCAACGTCCCCAGAACATCATCTGTGACATTATCATAGGAAAGCTCTACTTCCGTATCAGCAAAATCTGCCCCCGCCGGCAGGATAACCTCCGCGTCGGGATCCAGCTCTGCAAACGCTTCCGTCTCGCCAAACAGCGCGTTGTCACTGCTTCCGGTATCCGTATACCTTGTCTCACTGTCTGAAACATTATACATCGCGTAATTCTCAAAACAATCGTCAAACAGCGCGATGGTATCATCATACGGCGCGGTTGTCTTCATCACTACACAGATCAGAAGCATCCCGTCCTTCTCCGCGTAAGTCACCAGCGTATTCCCCGCCGCCTGCATATAACCGGTCTTTCCTCCGATACAATACTCATACAGATATTCTGAACCTTTGTACGCGTTAATCATCCGATGATGATTATTCAGATAGGTCTCCTCATCATGCTTATTGGTTACCGGTATCGTATACTGCACGGTGCTGATGATTTTTCGGAAGGTACTGTTTTGAATGGCCGCCTGTGCGATCAGCGCCATGTCGCGGCAGGTGGTCACATGATTTTCATCCGGCAGCCCGTTGGCATTCGTAAAGGTCGTATTGGTACAGCCCAGCTCCGCAACCTTCTCATTCATCATATCAATGAAAGTCTGGTAATCGCCGCCCACATGCTCCGCTACAGCATAAGCACACTCGTTGGCAGACTCCAGCATCACGGCATAGAGACACTGCTCAAGCGTCATCTCCTCTCCGATATCACGGGCAATATGAGAGGAGTCTCCCTCATTTTTATAAACCGCATCCTCGGAAAAGGTAACAACCTCATCCAGAGAGGCATTCTCCAACGCAAGCAGTGTTGTCAGAATCTTCGTAATGCTGGCAGGATAACGCTGCGTATCTGCCTTCTTCTCATAAAGCACCGTACCGGTATTCGCCTCGATCACTATGGCGCTCTTCGCCTCGATATCCGGTCCCTCCGGCCAGGATGCCTCATCGGCGGATGCCGATACAGGCACGGCGCAAATCATAAAAATACCTGCTGCTAATATGGCAGTTAACTTTTTTAAAAATGTCTTCATATGTTTTTATGCGGCGCCGCGAATATATACGCATGTATGCGCCGTACTCTCCCCTGCAATGTTCTATGGCAACCGATTCATTACCGCACCTGTGAATACGATGAATCGTTACACTTCTAGTATGCCATAGATGCCGTAGTTTCGTCAAATATACTTTACTTTTCTGCCTTCTTTTTTTCAAGTACGGCGGCAATAATTTCTCCTGTAGTTTGAAGTCTGTCTTTCTGCATCAGGTAAAACTGGACAAATTTCTCTCGTTGTAATATCCTATGAAAAGAGAAGTGTCGCTCTGCGACACTTTATTTCGCACGATTTAGATAACAAAAGAGTATAATACATCCGGAGGTACCCCATGCGTTTACGTAACATTCCCGGCTCCAGAGAAGCCATCGCCGCCCACAACCTGTGTTTTACTGAGGAATCCCTGCAGGCCGGGAACTGGCAGAATATATTCGGAAATGACCATCCCATCCATATAGAAATCGGCATGGGAAAAGGGCGGTTCTTAACCGCCCTCGCAGAAATGCACCCTGAAATCAATTATATCGGTATTGAAAAATACAGCAGCGTTCTCGTCCGCGCCCTGGAAAAAATTGACGCGCGGGAGACTCCGCTTAACAATATCCGCTTTATCCGCATGGATGCCACGGATATTTGTTCCATGTTCGCAACCGATGAAGTAGGAAAAATCTATCTGAATTTCTCCGATCCCTGGCCAAAAGACCGCCACGCAAAGCGGCGGCTGACCTCAGTGGAATTTTTAAAGCGCTACGATCAGATTTTGGTGCCGAATGGACAAATTGAATTCAAGACAGATAATCAGGATCTGTTTTCTTTCTCCCTCGACCAGATTGAACCGGCCGGTTGGAAGCTTCTTGCGTCCACACGGGATCTCCACAATGATCCGATCATGAACCAGGATAATGTCATGACGGAATATGAGGAGCGGTTCTCTTCACAGGGAAATCCAATCTGTAAGATGATTATCTCCAGACGTTACGATTCACAATGAATCGTATATGGCAACACTTACTTTAACAACATCTCTACCGCGATCTCATTCCCCTGCGTCTCCACCTTCGCGTAACTCCCGCAGATCAGCGGCATCGCCGGCGGGATATGCCCGATGTCCAGATCCATCAGAACCGGCACATGGTATTTCTCCAAAATGCCCATCACGGCATCATACTGGTTCATACCGAGGAATTCCTCCCCGTGGCACAGCGGCCGGCCGATCAGAAATCCTTTCACATACCGGAACCACCCGGCCTGCTCCAGCTGCCAGAGCGCACGGCGGATTCCCATGGGATTTAAATCGCACGCCTCCAGGAACCAGATGATTCCGTCCTCCTTATACTTCTCCGTGAACTCTTTCACCCGGTCATATTTCGTTCCCGTATACATGGTCAGGACATCCAGACAACCGCCGATCAGCCGCCCTTCCATATGAACATCCTCATCCGGCACTTTCACCATGACGCGGGGTTCGGTTACGTTATACGGCGCAAGCGGATTCTCCTCATCCTTCTCACTCTCCGTCTCATACGCATCGTACCCATACACGGTCAGCTTTTCTCCGGTGAGCAGGGCGAACGCGTCCTCAATCGCCGGATGCCAGGGCTCCATGCCGAAAGTCGCGGCACAGGGGCCGTAGATAGAAGCGGTATCGCAGAGCGTCGCCAGCAAAAAGGTCATATGTGTATTATCGGAATAACCCATGTACCACTTCGGCTTTGCCTTCGCAAGTTTATCAAAATCCAGATAATTCAGATCCTCACACATCAGCTCCCCGCCGCCGCAGGAGATCAGCACATCGTTGCTCCTCCTGCTGTAATATTTCTGCAGTTCCGCCGCACATTTTTGCGGCGTATTACTGATACCGATGCCGCTTCCTTCATAGCAGTTCGGCCCCAGATCCACATGAAAACCCATACTGCGAAATGTTTCCAATGCGCTGTCAAACGCTGTGCGGTATGGATCCATATTACAGCCATAAGACGGCGCCACAAAACCGATGGTGCCGCCCTTCTTTAAAAATTTCGGGTATCGCATAAAATATCCTCCAAAACTCCTGTATTTTTTCTGAATATAGTTAAAATCTATCTTATGCTATAAGCATAAAAAACATAATACCCTATCCGTTTCTCAAAATCAATATCTTTGACTTCAGGAAACGAACAGGGTATCAGTATCCATGCCGCTTCAATCTAAACAGCTTTTTAAAAATCAATATTCACTGTACATAATTTCCCGGCTCTGCGCTTTCACAACTTCTACTCCAGCTCAAACGCACCGGTATACAGCTGATAATACGTACCTTTCTCCGCAATCAGCTTATCGTGGTTGCCCCGCTCAATGATACGTCCCTGATCCAGCACCATGATCACATCGGAATTCATGATGGTTGACAGACGGTGAGCGATGACAAATACCGTACGTCCCTTCATCAGCGCGTCCATACCTCTCTGCACAATCGCCTCGGTACGGGTATCGATGGAGGACGTCGCCTCATCCAGAATCATAACCGGCGGATCCGCAACCGCTGCACGGGCAATGGAGATCAACTGCCGCTGCCCCTGAGACAGGCCGCTGCCGTCGCCTTCAAGAACGGTATCATAACCGTGAGGCAGCATCCGGATAAAACTGTCTGCATTCGCCAGCTTCGCGGCCGCAATGCAATCTTCATCTGTCGCCTCCAGTTTACCGTACCGAATGTTCTCCATAACCGTTCCGGTAAAGAGGTTGACATCCTGCAGCACGACGCCGAGGGAACGGCGAAGCGAGGGCTTTTCAATATCCACGATATCAATCCCATCATAGGTGATAGAACCCTTCTGAATATCATAAAACCGGTTGATCAGGTTCGTAATCGTCGTCTTTCCGGCGCCGGTCGCACCAACCAGAGCAACCTTCTGTCCGGGCTCCGCGTAAAGCGTGATGTCATGCAGCACGGTCTTCTCCGGATTATATCCGAAATCAACATCATCAAACTCCACATGGCCTTTCATCTCGACCAGCTTAAAGCTGCCGTCCGCCTGCGGAACCTTCCATGCCCAGTGCTTGGTGCGCTCCGGGCACTCCACCATATTGCCGTTCTCATCAAAGCGGATACGGACCATGGTCACATTGCCGCCATCCTGCTCGACTTCTTCATCCAGGAGTTCAAAGATACGCTCCGCGCCGGCCAAAGCCATAACAATAAAGTTCACCTGGTTGGAAATCTGGCTGATCGGGTTGACAAAACTTCTGGACAGCTGCAAAAACGATACGATCGAGCCAAGCGTCATAATACCGACTCCCGTCAGGCTGATATTTGTAACGCCGCGAATTCCCATCGCGCCTCCGACAATAGCAATAACCACATAAAGGATAAACCCGATATTATTCATGATCGGCATCAGAATGTTGGCATAGGTGTTCGCCCTTGTCGCGCTGTCGCAGAGTTCATCATTTACCTTGTCAAAGGCCTCGATTGCTTTCTCTTCGTGATTAAAGACCTTGACCACCTTCTGCCCGTTGATCATCTCCTCAATAAATCCGTTCTCCTTACCCAGAGAAATCTGCTGCTTGACAAAATATTTTGAACTTCCGCCAGCAATTTTTCTGACTACCAACAGGATAATCACAACAAAGGCAATCACTACCAGCGTCAGCCACACGCTTATGGTCAGCATGGAAACAAATACGACCACTACCGTAATACAGGAATTTAAAACCTGCGGGACGCTTTGCGTAAGCATCTGGCGCAGCGTGTCGGTATCGTTGGTATAATGGCTCATGATGTCGCCGTGCGTGTGTGTATCAAAGTAACGGATGGGCAGCTTCTGCATATGTTCAAACATCTCATCACGGATTTTTTTCAGAATTCCCTGCGCCACCGTCACCATCAGACGGTTATAAACCAGCGCTGCCACAACACCGCATGCAAAGACTGCCGCCATCCGCAGCAGATACCGGAGCAGACCGGAAAAATCCGGATTGTCCGTTGTGAGAAGCGGAGTGATATACACATCAATCAAATCCTGAATAAACAGGCTTGCCAGCGCTGTCGTAATCGCCGCCATTACAATGCAGCAGACCACGATAATAAAACGAATCTTATATTCCCCGAGGTATCCGAGCAGGCGAGCCGCTGTTCCACCTCTGTTCTTTGCCCCTTTCTGCTTATTCATCCAGACCACCGCCTTTCTGCTGAGACTCAAAGGTCTCACGATAAATATCGCATGTCTTCAGTAATCCTTCGTGATTGCCGACTGCGACCACTTTTCCATCGTCCAGGACAATGATTTTATCCGCGTCATCAATCGAGGCAACTCGCTGAGTAATGATGAACTTTGTTGTTTCCGGAATTGCTTCCGCAAAAGCTTTCCGAATCAGCTTGTCAGTCTTGGTATCCACTGCGCTGGTGGAATCGTCAAGAATCAGAATCTTCGGCTTCTTTAACAATGCACGTGCGATACACAGACGCTGCCGCTGTCCGCCGGACACATTTGTGCCGCCCTGCTCGATATAGGTATCGTACTTATCAGGCATCTTCTCAATAAACTCAGCAGCCTGCGCCTGTTCACAGGCAGTAATGATCTCCTCATCTGTGGCATTTTCATTGCCCCACCGAAGGTTTTCTTTAATCGTTCCGGAAAAAAGGATATTTTTCTGCAACACCATGCCCACGCCGTCACGCAGCGTCTCCAGATCATAATCACGGACATCCACACCGCCGACCGTCACTCTTCCCGTCGTCACATCATACAGACGGGGAATCAGCTGCACCAGACTGGACTTTGCGGAACCGGTCGCGCCGAGCACGCCGACGCGCTCCCCAGACTTAATATCCAGATTGATATCACTCAGGACGTCACGCTCCGCCTCCTCATGATAGCGGAAGTTGACATGCTCAAAGGTAATCGATCCGTCTTTGATCTCCATCACCGGATTCTCTTTATTTTTGATATCACTCTCCTCTTCCAGGATCTCCACGATACGGTTTCCGGAAGCAACGGACATCACGACCATAACAAGAATCATGGAGATCATCATCAGCCCCATCAGGATCTGCATCGCATAGGTAAACATACTGGTCAGCTGTCCGGTCGTCATGCCTCCTGCAACGCCCGCCGTATTTCCGCTGGCGACGATTGCCTTTGCACCCATCCAGGAAATCAATATGATACAGGTGTAGATTGCAGTCATCATAGACGGCATATTAAACGCCAGTGTTTTCTCTGCATGGCTAAAGTCTTTATAAATCGCTTCCGAAATCTTTTTAAATTTTCCTTCCTCGTGATCCTCACGAATATAGGACTTTACCACACGAATGCCGTGCAGGTTCTCCTGTACAACCTCGTTCAGACGGTCGTATGTCTTAAATACCCGTTTAAAGTACGGGTGAACATAGACGCTGATAAATCCTAGAATAACCGCCAGAATCGGAATCACAATCACAAAAATCAGTCCCATCCTCCGATTGATCGTAAACACCACCACAAGAGCAGCGATTACCATGATCGGGCACCTCACAGCCGTTCGGATCGTCATCATGAATGCGTTCTGAACATTCGTAACATCTGTCGTCAGTCTTGTCACAATACTGGCCGTTGAAAACCGGTCAATATTCGAAAACGAATACTCCTGCACCTTCGCGTACATATCCTTTCTCAGGTTCTTCGACAATCCCGCTGAAGCAACTGCTGCCTCCCGGCCTGCCAGCGCGCCGAAAGCCAGTGAAATAAACGCACATACCAGCAAAAGTATGCCCAGCTTAATCACCACTGACATATTCCCCGCCTCAATGCCGTCGTCAATCAGACTCGCCATCACATAGGGGATCAGAATCTCCATCACAACCTCCACAATTATAAAGACCGGCGTCAATATCGTCGCCCTCTTATATTCTCGCAGAGACCGCATCAGTTTTCGAATCATTCCATTTTCCCTCCTTTTGAATAATGTTTTCCTGCATTCTGTGAATATAGGAATAAAATTGTTTCAGTTCTTCCTCTGTAAAACCCTCTCGCAGAGTATTCTCCATATTGTCAAACTCCGCATCCATCTGCTCCAGAAGAGCCCGCGATTGATCTGTAAGTACCAGCCGTTTTAAACGTGCATCCCCGGGTACAGGCTGCCGCTCGATCAGGCCCTTGCGAACCATCAGGCTTACCACCTTTGACGCCGTAGACCTCGTGACTCCGAAGTGCTTCTCCAGATCCTTCTGATACACGGGATGCTCGCCGTTTTTCGCGATAAAACCGATGATCCAGGTATTATTTCCTGTCACATTTTCTACCTGCATCCGCGCCGGAGAATTATCAATGACCCTGCCAATCAGATTTGAAAGGTAATGTACCTCATGACCGATAAACTGTCTCATTTTTCACCTCCCGCTTACCATCAGTCGGTATAATTGTTGGCAATCAAACAGTTCGGTTGCAAACAGTTTGATTGCCAACATATAGTATCTCTTTTCCATATGATTGTCAATTATCCTTTTCCATAAATTTCAAATAAATTTTAAATAAAGTATGATCAGATTATCCAAAACCGTTCAAGGACACTGTTACTATGATTTTACAAAAAATCTGTACCGGCACTTCTGCGGGCTGTAAACAATAAAAAAGATATGCCAAAAACATGTCTTTTGTTCTCAACATATCCTTTACCTGATAACTTGATTCAAATCCTCGGTCTTAAAACAAAATCTTCTTCCGATTCCTCAGCATCATCCCTCCGGAAATAATAACAAAACAGCCGATAATAATTGCACAGACGCCGCCGATCACGCTGAAAGCTCCGGAATATGTCATTTTCTGATAAACCTTTTCCATGGTCTTCTCCTCCCATATTATGAGATTCCTCGAGTCATATCTACCCGAAAATCATATTCTCGATTAGTATACCATCATTTCCGAGCTCTGCCTAGTATGAATGCCGCAATTAATCTTAAACTTTTTATAAACTGCCGGTCACTCTCATCATACCCATCCTGACTAAAAAAGCTGTCCGGGATGCTAATCAGATTTTTTATCCGCTCCCCGAACCAACACTGTGTTCGACAATGCGCAGATCCGGTCTACCGGATACGGGCAGGAAAATCCGTCCTCCATGCTGTAGCAGGTGGCTGCCGACTCAAACAGGCAGTACGTAAACGCTCCGCTGCCGACCACTTCCTCCGCCATCGGAGGCAGATTATAATCCGCCACATAATACAGCGCCGCCTTCTCATCACTGATTTCCTCTGTGTAAAGATACAGACGGGAATCGCCGTACCGTCCGGCCGAAGTGCTGATCAGCAGGTACTGCACCTCATTTTCCTCAAAAAAAGCAATCCCCTGCGCATGATCGGGAATCTTCATTGTAAACTGCCGGATCAGGTTAGTTTCCTCTTCTCCTTCCTCCAAAACAAACACGGACAGTCTCCCGCATTCACCGATAAGAGTATGGCTTGTCCCCACCCAGAGCCTCCCATCCTGATAAGAAACAAAGGAAGCTGTTACCCCGCAGGACACCACCTCATCATAGCTTTCCAGTTCACTGGCCGCCTGCCCGTCCTGTACCGCCGACGAAATCCGGCCGCCGGCAATCCTGGCAAGACATTTGTCCGTGCTTTTCGCCACCCAAAGGCTGCTGCCATCCCAAGCAAGGCCTCCCACATGATTTTTATCCGGCAAAATAATTGTGGTCAAAAGCTCCCGGTTCTGCGCATCCTCGTTAGAAAGAATGTAGATCACAGAATTTTCCCGTCCGCTCTTATCATAAGCAGAAACAAGCATATATCCTTCTGCGATACAAAGCCCCTGAGGAACCATCTTGTCAGAATCAGAGTCAGAAAACTCCGTATTTTCCAGACCCGGAATTGCCGTGCTGTAATCCGCCCGATACATTTCCCGAAAATACGGATACTGAAGAAGCACACGGGTAAAAGCCATCTCATAGCGGTAAGCCGTTGACGTACCACCTTCCGCAGTTTCCTCAGCGGTTGGAAAGAGTTTCCATAAAAAAGAAGCGGTATGTTCTTTCCGGTATCCGATAAAAATCGCCGAAAAACACACCGCCGCTGTCAGGATCACATATACCAACCTTTTTTTCTTCATACGCTTACAGAAACACTTCTCCCATTTGTATATTCTTCATGAACTTTTCTCTGTCCCTCCCGCCCAAATCTTTTTCTTAAAAGTCCCTTCTCATGGCTATAACATCAATCCCTGTCCGAATCCTCCGCTGACAATACCAGGTTCGGCAATTCCCACTCAGCCAGATGCTCTTTCCAGTCGCTTTCCTGTATCAAATCCATTTTTTCAGCTCTCGTAAGCCTCTTAATAAGAGCCTCCCTGTGCATCGCCTCAGACTTTGTGTCATATACTTCCAGACATACCAGCCGAATCGGGCCGCGCCCTCTGGTATATTTTGCACCGGTTCCGCCGCGGTGCGCTTCCAGGCGCTTTTCAATATTGTTTGTCCAACCGGTATACAGGCTTCCGTCCCCGCACTCCAGAATATATGTATAGTTCATACGCTGCCTCCTTAAAGTCCCCGCTGGCGATTATCCCTTTCCATTATCTGCTTTTCCAATATTTCTGACTGTTTTGCATAACACAACATCCGGCTTATGTATCCGGCAGCATACAGCCGCCGGCCATTCCTGTTTTCACACAGAAACGCGTCTATATGAATGCAATCGAAAATCGTGTATTTTTCCCGGATGGCCTAAAATGAAAACCGACATATAAAACTGCAGCCGATGATCTTTCTCACTCGTACAAAATGTAAAACAGGGCGATTGCAATTATATTATAGTATACACGATTTTCCACAATTTGTTCCAGTTTTATTCCCGATCTTCAGCTCTTCCATATCTGAAACGGCTTCATCCTGTTCGAATGTCAATCTTTTACTCAAGGTAATTAAGCGGGTTTACCGGTTCGCCGTCTCTCAGCATCTGAAAATACAGATTGCTTCCCTCAACGCTATAGTACTTCGTCGGCTCACTGATAAAACCGACCAGATCACCCGCCGCAATATAATCACCTTCTCCCGCCTGCACTTCTTTCAGCTGTCCGTAGATCAGCTGATATCCGTTTCCGATATCCATCGTGACCGTCTCCCCGGTTTCTGCAATCGTCTCCACTGACAGGATCCGGCCTGCCGCTGCAGCAGCCACCTGCTCGTTGACTTCTCCCTGAATAATCAGCGCCGGGTTATATTTATACTGATCCAGGGTGGCAAAATATACCGACTGATCCATACTGTAATTTATAATTACATCTCCGTTCAACGGCCATCTTAAAGTGTCTGATTCGGAAAATGCCGGCTCCGCTGACTTGGCGGAACCTTCTTCCTCCGCTGTTCTGACCGCTCCCTCAATTGTATCTGTTTCTGCATCATCCGTACTGTCATGATCGGCTGCCTCCGTCTCATCCGTTGTTTCTTCGATCATCCCGTCTGACTTTTCATTACCGGTATCTTCGCCGTCATCCTCCGAAACATCGTCCTTCTCCTCCTGTTCTTCTGACCATTCCGCTTCAGCCATGATGACCGCTTCCTGTTCCTCACTCTCACTGTTTGCCGCCTTTCGGTAAGATATCCCCGCCAGTGCAACCACAGCCGCCAGCGTAATCACCCCAACTGTAAGGATTGATTTCGAACTTCTGATTCTCTGATTTCCGGTCTTTTTTTTCTGATCCATATTCCCTCCATCCACAGTTGCCTGCGTCACCGCTTTTTTCAAACACGCAGTTTACGTTCTGCCTTCTATTGGTAGTTTTGCCAGCAGAGGGAAACTTATGCATATTCTATAAAATTTGTTTCATACCTGATGCCTGTCCAATTACCGGACACCCTGTTTCAATAATTCAATCTGTCACAATGAAACTCTCAATGGATACGTTTTGATAATAATACTCCAGCAGTTCTTTATATGTATATCCCTTTTGGGCCAGCTGCTCAGCCCCGTACTGGCTAAATCCCAAACCATGTCCGATGCCTTTCGAAACAATACGGATTTTACCCTCCAATTCAGAAAGATAAAAACATGCCGAGTTCAATCCAAGCACTGTTCGCAGCGCCTCCCCGTTTACAACGGTATCCCCCACTTTCACCCGCGTCACATAGTTCGCGCTGTCGCGTTCCGCAATCTCAATTGCGTCCGGAAGAATATCCGCATCTATTTTCTCATCCGGAAAAAGCTCCCCTATCGCTGCAGCAAAATCCTGTTTTTCCAGATATTTCACGCAAAGAAACCCGTCTGCAAAAATGTCCTCTTTACTGTCAACGCTTTGCAGATAAGTATACGCCTCCTGTCCGGGAACCTCCTCTGCATTTCGGGTTCTCTCATTTGCAGCCGTGTGATATGCCGCCAGAATTAATTCTCCTTCATATGTCAATACCTGCCCTGCCGTCTCCGAAACCGCCGTCTCAATCTTTTTCCGGTTCTGCTCATACTCCTCGCCCCAGGCCGTCCGCATGTCCGCCTCTTCCCACCCGGACTCGGCGTCGTCTCCCTCCCGGCTGATATTTGTCCGGGCAATCACCGCCTGTGCTTTCAGGCACTCCAGATTATAATCGGCCGGAATTTCTGAAGCCAGGACCGACACTACCTGCGCTTCCAACTGCCCGTCCGCATCTGAGGCACCGGGCATCCATGCGCTTCCTCTCCGAATATAAACGGTCAGAAGCCACGGGATAAAAACAATCAAAACAAAAACGGAACCATAAAGCTTTACTTTTTCTCTCATAGTAAATCTTTATGATTCCTTACACTGATTCATGTTAAATTTAAAATAAAATAAGCGAACAAATCCTGCCAAACCATACTTACGGCTGCTGCGTACCGGACAGGAAGTTCGCCAAACCCGCGAATTCCTCAAGAGTCAGCGTCTCGCCCCGAACCGTCAGCGGCTTTCCGATTGCCTCTATAGCCGCTTCAATCTCCTCTTTCGTAAAGTTCAACTCTGCAGAATTCTTTAACCCGTTAGCCAGCGTTTTCCTGCGCTGATTAAAAGATGCCCGGATCAGCCGGAATAACAGGTCTTCATCTGACACCGATACCGCCGGCTTCTCCTGACGGGTCAGATGCACGACTGCAGATTCTACCTTTGGCTGCGGGAAAAAGCAATCCGGCGAAACAATCGCCGCGATCTGCGGTCTGGCAAAATACTGCACCGCCAGAGACAGCGCCCCGTAATCCTTGGTTCCCGGACCGCTCTGCATACGGTCTGCCACCTCCCGCTGCACCATAACGGTAATGCTCTCCACCGGGATATTCTGCTCCAGAAGATTCATGATAATCGGGGTCGTAATATAGTAGGGAAGATTCGCGACTACTTTTATCGGCTTTCCCTGGTTTTTCTCTTCCGCAAGCTTCGCAATGTCTACCTTCAGAATATCCTGATGGATGATCTCCGCATTATGAAACTCATGCAAGGTATCCTCCAGAATCGGGATCAGCATCCGATCGATCTCTACCGCTGTCACCGCCCGCGCACTCGCGGCTAGATACTGTGTCATAGTTCCGATTCCCGGCCCGATCTCCAGGACAAAATCATCCTCCGTGATTCCTGCTGCCGCCACAATCTCTTCCAGTATATGCGGTGCGATAAGAAAATTCTGACCATATTTCTTCTGCAAAACAAATTTATGACTATCGAGAACCGCTCTCGTTACCTGCGCATTCGCAAGATATGGGCGCGGCGTGGTATTACTCATATTTTCTCCTTTCATGAGTATGGACGGATGCGTCGGGGTTGTCAAGATATGATTGTCTTTAAGACTTCCGCTAAAATATATTACGTAAGAGTAATCTCCTGGCATTGTTTTCGGTTACAGCAATAACTTCCTCCGCGGATATTCCCTTCAGCCGTGCAATTTCTTCCGCCACATAAATGATCAGGTCGGAGGAATTTCGCTTGCCCCGAAACGGGGTCGGCGCCATGTAGGGACAGTCTGTCTCCAGAACAATATGATCCAGCGGCACGGCGACCGCCGTTTCTTTTGCTTTTCTGGCGTTTTTAAATGTTACCACTCCGCCAAGTCCGATATGATAACCGAGCTTTACATATTCCAGCGCCATTTCCGGTGAGTAGCCGTAGCAGTGAATGATACCGCCCAGATTACGCCCATGGCCTGCGATCAGGTCAAACGTATCCTGCGCCGCTTCCCGACTGTGCACAGCAATGGGGAGTCCGACTTCCCGGGCCAGATCCATCTGCCGGACAAACCATTCCTGCTGCACCGGCCTCGACTCTACGTCCCAGTGATAGTCAAGGCCAATCTCCCCGATTGCCACGACTTTTGAATTATTTTTTGCTGTCTGACGCATCCAGTCTAGAAAGCCATCATCCAGGCTGCCCACCTCGTCCGGGTGAACTCCGATCGCCGCATACACAAAGTCATACTTTTCCGCCAGTTCTACACTGCGGCGGCAGCCTTCCGGAGAAGCTCCCACGTTTACAATGGTACCGACATTATGATCCTTCATTCCCATAAGGAGAGCTTCGCGATCCGCATCAAACTGTTCATCATCATAATGCGCATGTGTGTCAAAAATCATGATCCATACCCCCATAATTGTATCAACAGATCTCCGCCCCGGCCGGCATCTCACGCTCCGGCACTACCAGCGCCAGATTTCCGTCCGCGTCCTCTGCGCAGAGCAGCATTCCCTCGGACAAAACACCGGCAAGTTTCGCCGGCTTTAAGTTCACCAGAACCATGACTTTCTTTCCGACCATCTCCTCCGGGGTATAATACTTTTTGATTCCGGACACAATCTGCTTCACCTGGCTGCCGATTTTCACCTGCGAACACAGCAGTTTTTTCGATTTCTTTACAGCCTCACAGGCAATGATCTCACCCACCTGGAACTGCATCTTTCCAAAATCCTCAAAGGTAATCTCTTCCTTTGCCTCAATATCAATTACCTGCGCATCTTCTACCGCTTCATTCGCATCTTTACTCTCTGAAGCAGAAGAATCCTCTGCCTGATCATCTGCTTTTGACGGATGAAGTTCTTCCACCTTCTTCATCACGTTCTCCAGCTTCAGCCTTTCAAAAAGGATCTCCGGCTTATCCGTCACGCGAATACCGTCCTCCCGCAGGCCAAAGGCCGCCAGATCTTCATAATCCCTCGCACTGTCGTTCAGCATCGCAAGGATTTTTTCCGAAGTCTCCGGCATAAACGCCGCGATCAGATTTGCGCCGATACCGATACTCTCCACCAGATTATAAAGCACCGTTGCCAGACGATCCTGTGTCGCCTCATCCTTCGCCAATACCCAGGGCATCGTCTCATCAATATACTTATTACATCTCTTAAATAAAGTAAAGACTTCGGAGATTGCGTCCGCCACCCGCAAATCCGCCATTTTCGCTGCAACCTTATCGCGAGCGCCCGTGACAATCTCCTTTAACTGATCGTCCACCGGCTCTGCCACGGATTTATTTATGACGACACCTCCAAAATATTTATTACTCATGGAAATCGTTCGGTTCACCAGATTTCCCAGCGTATTTGCCAGGTCAGAATTCATCCGCTCTACCATCAGTTCCCAGGAAATAACGCCGTCATTATCAAAAGGCATTTCATGCAGGACAAAGTAGCGCACCGCATCTACGCCGAACATCTCCACCAGCTCATCAGCATAAAGCACATTTCCTTTGGACTTGCTCATCTTGCCCTCACCCTGAAGCAGCCACGGATGTCCAAACACCTGCTTCGGCAGCGGCAGATCCAGCGCCATCAGGAAAATCGGCCAGTAAATGGTGTGGAAACGGATAATATCCTTACCGATCAGATGCAGATCCGCCGGCCAGTTCTTTTGGAACAGCTCTGTGGAATTTCCATCCGCATCATATCCGATCTTCGTAATATAGTTCGTCAGAGCATCCAACCATACATAAACCACATGCTTCGGATCAAAATCTACCGGAATTCCCCAGGAAAAAGAAGTCCGTGAAACACACAAATCCTGCAATCCGGGCAAAAGGAAATTATTCATCATCTCATTTTTGCGGGCCACCGGCTGAATAAACTCCGGATGTTTATTAATATGCTCAATGAGACGATCCGCATACTTGCTCATCTTAAAAAAGTACGCTTCCTCCTTCGCCGGCTGTACTTCACCGCCGCAGTCCGGACATTTGCCGTCTACCAACTGAGACTCTGTGAAAAACGATTCGCAGGGCGTACAGTATAATCCCTCATAATAACCCTTATAAATATCTCCCTGCTCATACAGGCGCTTAAAAATCTTCTGAACCTGCGCCTCATGGTCGGCATCCGTAGTGCGGACAAAATTGTCATAAGAAGTATTCATCAGATCCCAGATTGCTTTTACTTCTCCTGCGACCTTATCAACATACTCCTTCGGCGTAACACCGGCTGCCTGCGCTTTCAACTCAATTTTCTGCCCATGTTCATCCGTACCCGTCTGGAAGTATACATCATACCCCTCCTGCCGCTTAAACCGGGCGATCGCATCCGCGAGCACAATCTCATACGTATTGCCGATATGAGGCTTACCCGATGTATAAGCAATCGCAGTCGTCATATAAAATTTTCCCTTGCATGATTTACACATATTCAAATCTCCTGATAATAAAATATTAGTAAAATATTTTTACCGAAAAACTGCTCCCGTCCCCGAAAGGACGAGAGCATATACCTGTGTTACCACTTTTATTTCTCTCCGTTTCACAACGAAAAGCCCTGCTTATTCCGACCTCTTAAACGCTGCCGCTGTGGTTACTTTTATGCTTCCGCTCCGGTTTTAAGCCTCAGACTCCTCTGCCGCTGCGGTCTCTTCAACAGTATCATCTGCTGCTGTCACATCTTCCTCTGCTGCTTCTTCTGCCGCAATCTCTTCTGCTGCTTCAGCTTCCATTGCTTCGGCCTCATCCTCCTCAACGACATCTTCGTCCTCAACAACATCGCAATCAACAGTTTCTTCCTCGCAATTGGTACCGCAGTTTCCGCAGAACTTCGCATTCGGATCCACCGGCTGACCGCAATTCGGACATCTCTTAATCCCGCGGATATCATCCTTGGAAGCTTTCAGTTCTCCAATCTCTTCAAATGCAGCTTTGATCGCAACAAGCCGATCTGAATACTCACTATCCGAATCATTCTTATGATCATGATAATATGCTTTTCCAAGCTCACGGTACATCTTCTGAATCGCGCCCTCTCGCTCCTTGATATCTACCGTAATCTTCGCTGTATCCCGCCACTCCTTTGCCTTGCCGATACCATCCTTACCCGCAGCAGAAATCGTATTCCCAATCCTGTTAAAAAAATCCATATTTGCCATAACATTTACCCCTTCCTTCTGGAACCTTGTCCGCATTTTACATTACTGTTTATTATTATACTCCATTTACCATTTTCCGCCAAGGTAATAATCTAAAAAAATATAAAATTATTCTCTGCTATTCATACAGATAAATTCTCCATTCGGAAAAGCGGTTTTTGGGTCATTAAGCAATTATCATTCCGTCCCGGACGCAGATATACACCATATAAGCCGCATAAAGCACCAGCATACTGACTCCCCCGCCTCGGCGCAGTTCCTGCTTCTTCCAGACAAGCAGCATAATATATCCGCTGATAGCAATGAGGAAAACCAGATCAATCAGGTTATTCCTCGTCACCGCAATCGGGCTGATTGCTGATGCAATACCTGCTACCAGTAAAATATTAAAAATGTTGGATCCAATCACATTGCCCAGTGCCATTCCTGCCTGATTCTTTTTGGAAGCAACTACCGAGGTCACCAACTCCGGCAGCGATGTCCCGATTGAGCAGATCGTCAGTCCTACCAGCGTCTCACTCATACCAAATCCAAGTGCAATTATCTCCGCCGAATTAACCACCATTTGTCCCCCGGCAACAATGGCGACAAGACCGATTGCAATATACAGAAAACATTTCAGGTTCGACAGCTCTTTGATTTCCTCTGATTCAATCTGTTCCCCGGATTGCATGGCTTTTCTGGCTGACATCACCATCCAGACCAGAAATACAACGAAAATCCCCAAAAGCAGCACGCCATCCACATGTCCTACCAGCATACCGATCATTCCGACCGCAAGAAGCACAACAGCCGCCAGAATCGAAAACGGGAACTCTTTCTTCAGCGTTTTTTTTGAAATCGCCAACGGAGCGAATAAAGCACAGACACCGCAGACCACCAGAAGGTTGAAAACATTGGATCCGATCACGTTGCTGATTGCCATTCCGTTGCTTCCTCTCAGCGACGCCGTGATCGACACCGCACACTCCGGAGCACTGGTTCCCATGGCCACCACCGTCATGCCGATAATGAACCCCGGAACGGAAAGCTTTTGAGCTACCGCTGCTGCTCCATCCACAAAAAAATCTGCTCCTTTTACCAAAAGGACAAAACCCACAATCAAAATAATAAACGATACCGCCACTTCTTTTCCCTCCTTAAGATTACAATGAGCGCAGAAAATTCATTCCCTTACGGTTCACAATAGTGAAGTTTTTCATGTGAAATAAAAAACCCATGCATGCAAATAAGCACACATGAGTCTCATTTTTTAAGGTTTGCCAGGTTCTTTAACCGAGATTGTTGACAAACCACGTATTTACGCAAACTACTCCCTCACGAGTTGTACCCAATATAAGCTATCAGAAACGAAATGTCAATCCATTAAATTGCCGGAAATTATTTTATAAATTGACAAATTTATTTTTCCTCTTTATAATATCGTCTATAAAAGCGAAAAGCAATGACTGAAACAAGTAAGTATTTGCGGAACATACAGAGAGTCGCCGGATGGTGAGAGGCACATGGAAAGCTTATACCGAATACATTCACAAGCTGTGCACTGAACAAATTACGATTTTTAAGTAGGCTGCACCGGCATGCGACCGTTATCCTGCAGGAGTATTTGAAAATTTACTGTTTTCAATGATACTTACAAAGGCAGACTGCGTGAGCAGCCTGTGAACGAAGGTGGTAACACGCGGAATGATTCCCCGTCCTTTCATGAAGGACGGGGATTTTTATCATTAGGGATTGAAAGGAGATCAAAAGTTATGACAGTTTATGACGAACTGGTGGCCCGCGGACTTATCGCGCAGGTCACCGATGAGGAAGAAATCAAAGAACTTATCAACAATGGGAAAGCCACGTTTTATATCGGCTTCGACCCAACTGCTGACAGTCTTCATGTAGGGCACTTCATGGCGCTATGTCTGATGAAACGTCTTCAGATGGCCGGCAATAAACCCATCGCCCTGATTGGCGGCGGCACCGGCATGATCGGCGACCCCTCCGGCCGGACAGACATGCGTCAGATGATGACTCCGGAGACCATTCAGCACAACTGCGACTGCTTCAAAGAACAAATGTCCCGCTTTATTGATTTTTCTGACGATAAAGCACTGATGGTCAATAACGCGGACTGGCTGCTTGACCTGAACTATGTCGAAGTTCTTCGCGAGGTCGGTCCTCATTTTTCCGTTAATAATATGCTGCGTGCGGAATGTTACAAACAGCGGATGGAAAAAGGCTTAAGTTTTCTGGAATTCAACTATATGATCATGCAGAGCTATGACTTCTATGAGTTATTCCGCAAATATGGATGCAACATGCAGTTTGGCGGAGATGACCAGTGGTCCAACATGCTCGGCGGCACAGAGCTGATCCGCCGCAAGCTCGGGAAAAATGCATACGCTATGACAATCACTCTCCTCCTGAACTCCGAGGGGAAAAAGATGGGAAAAACACAGTCCGGCGCCGTATGGCTCGACCCGAACAAAACCTCACCGTTCGATTTCTACCAATACTGGAGAAACGTTGGCGACGCGGATGTATTACGCTGCCTGCGCATGCTTACCTTCCTGCCCTTAGAGCAGATTGACGAGATGGATCACTGGGAAGGCAGCCAGCTGAACACGGCCAAAGAGATTCTTGCGTTCGAACTGACCAAGCTGGTTCATGGTGAGGAAGAAGCAACAAAAGCCCAGGAAGGCGCCCGCTCACTTTTCTCCGGCGGAAACACTAAAGATATGCCGACCGCGGAGATCACAGAGGCTGACCTTCAGGATGGAAAAATTGACATTCTCAGCCTCCTCGTTACCTCAGGTTTATGTACCTCCCGCGGCGATGCAAGACGTAATGTCCAGCAGGGCGGCGTCAGCGTAAATGGCGAGAAAGTCTCCGAAATCTCTACTTCCTATACAGCTGAAGATATACAGGCGGCGGATTTTGTGCTTCGGAGAGGCAAAAAGAAATACTGTAAAATTGTTTTCAAATAAACAGGCATAAGTTGTACGGGATGCGGCAGGAAAATCATGATATTTACACTTTCCCGCCGTATTCTTTCGACAAACATCCGTAAATTGTCTGAATATTCAGACTTTTTATTTTTTATTATTTTTTTGTCAGATTCTTCTTGACATATTTCAGATAATAGTGTATTATTACATTACAAACAAGAAACGAACACTAACATAAATAAAGAAAATTTATTTCAGAAAAGAAAAAGAAGAGTGCAGTTAGGATGATTCGATTCTTAGAGACGGGAGGACGGTCCGATGGCATAGGTATTTTTCCATCAAACCAAATCTGACGAAGGAGGTACAATCCAATGAAATAGTTAGCAAACATCCGGTAAATTTAAAGATTGAGGTGCAGTCCAATGGTTGATTGAATTGAAAGAAAATCTCGATTATGAGTTTACATAGATGCAGCTGATGAAAGAGGAAGAAAAAGAGGAGAGGTACCGAAAGAGAAGCGGACGAGGAGAAGAGAAGAAGAAGAGCAGGAAGCGAATAGTCGTCCCGGAAAAAATTTCATAGAAAGAGAGGTTATAAAGTGAAGCTTTTGAATATTCATTAAAAAGCCCATCTGAGAGGAAAAAGAATCAGATGGGCTTTCGCTATGTCTTTTCTATTAAAAAGGAACCACCATCTGTGGTTCCCTTAAGAGGCGACAACCGGAATCGAACCGGTGATAGAGGTGTTGCAGACCTTTGCCTTACCGCTTGGCTATGTCGCCATGTATGATATATATCAGTCGCCATGTTCGCTGACGCAGATTATATTATCATACTTCCTATTCTTTTGCAAGAAGTTTTTACTCCGCCTTCAAAGAAATTTTGTTCAATGATCTTTCCGCGATTATTCCTGATCCTCCCGCTGCTCATTTATTTCTTTCTTCGCAATTTCCGCACTCTCGATTTGTTCGATTTCGGAATCTGACTTTTCATCGCGGACCTCTACGCGGGCTTTCTCACGCATACTGCGTTTTTTCTTTTTCGCATTCGCAGGGATTCCTTTTCTTCTGCCGCCGGGGGAGTATGAAAAAAAGTCTGTAAAAGTTTAAATGTTAGGTCTTCTATGATA
>JAJPZY010000136.1 GCA_021204085.1 Clostridiales bacterium
ATACACCCCAAAAACTTTTTAAAATTTAGCTTGACATATCACCAGATTGCTCCTTTTTTATTTATAAAAAATTTTTTGTTACCTAATATCATATTTCATTGCCCCCTGTTCCTTCTGATGCTAAAATACTTTTTATAAGAAACACCATAACATGAGAAGAATCGGCACAATCAGCCGCCTGAAAGGAACAACCTCCATGGATCACAATGAAGTTTTATCTTTTTTAAATGAACTCACACCTCTGGAAAAAGAGTTTCGCAAATGCCGGCAGCAGGGCCGCGCGCTTTCAACTGAGGAATGTACCCGGCTGGTCACCCGGATCAACGATACCTGCCCCAACCCGATCGAGCAGTTTTTTTCGATTCCGGATAATCTCTACCGTCCCCTTGATCCGAAAATACTGGAGATGCCACTGCAATCAGACGAGTACTACTTTCCGGACGGCGCTAAAATCGGCGTCGGCGTACACCAAAGATACGCTCCCGGTTTTATACGTGCAAACAGCTTTATCGAAATTGCCTATGTATTGTCCGGGTCATGCACCGAAGAGATTGTCTTCTCTCCGGATCATGTGGAGAATCTGACTCTGATACAGGGACAGGTCTGCATCCTCCCGCCTCATCTGAAACACGCTGCCCATGTATATAACGATAGCTGCCTGCTGGTCACGATCAACATCCGGGCTTCTGTCATGAAAGAAACCATTTCCAATATTGTTGTTGAGGATCATGCGCTGTATGACTTCTTTTTGTACACGCTTTATGAAAACGAGCATTCCAGCTACCTGCTGTTTTCCACCGGTTCGGATGAGACCATCCGCAATCTGGTCCTGGATATGTTCGTGGAATTCAACATCCAGAAATCCTACTCGCAAAACGCGCTGACGCTGATGCTCGGTCTCTTTTTTACCTACCTGCAAAGAGATTACTCCGATGACCTGATCTTCTCTAACACTTCGGTTTCCGGCATCACTTATATACCAAAAATCTTAAACTACATCCGGCAGAATTTCGCGACAGCTACGGTTAAAAGTATTGCGGAGCATTTCTCTGTCAGCACTTCCTGGCTGAACCGCATCTTCCGCAACAATTCTAACTCCACCGTAACGGAAACGATTCAGGAAATGCGTATGGAGCACGCCTGCCATCTGTTGTCCACAACAAACCTTCCGGTGCAGATGGTTGCGGAAGCAGTCGGTTACAGCGATGTCACTCACTTTATCCGGCTGTTTAAAAAGTATGAAACCGTCACTCCTCTGCAATATCGGAAGAAGATGGCTTAACTTTCCCTTGCATGTATATATAATATCCTTTCTTCCCCGGGAAAAATATGTCCTCATGAATTGTAAAAATCGGCTTTTTACGAACCCCAAGGCATTTTTTAATCAAAAACGGGGCATATCAGCAATTTGCCCCTCCTCATACAACCGCGCAGGAAAAAATCCGGAGGTTCTCTGTCAATTATGACAAAAGTCTCCGGATTTTCGTTTGTTTCTTTGTTCTGTTTTCTGTTGATCTGTTATTATATCATATCCGCCGCCGAACTTCTCTTTTTCACAAACCGCATGGATTTAGTACACCAGCACTGCCGTTCCGGCCTCAATAAGGTCATAGAGCTCCGCTGCCGCCCAGGTCGGCAGGTTCAGACAGCCATGCGAACCGTTTTTCAGATAAATACTGCCGCCGAAAGTGTCTCTCCAGGATGCGTCATGAAAACCAACGCCATCCACAAACGGCATCCAGTAGCTGACCGGTGAAGAATACCCCTGTCCCTCCAGCACCTGATCCCTGGCCTTATAAGCAATACGGTAGGCGCCTTTCGGTGTATCATGCCCGGTCGCCACATCGCCGGAAGCAAAATCAGATTCCAGAGCAACAACACCATCCACGTAATACCAGAAGTGCTGATCTGAAATACTCACTTCTATGTAGGTCGTACCGTAATCCTGCTCCCCGTACTGAGCGGCCGTCTGATACCAGACCACCTCTCCGGTATAATCCTCCCCGGATTCCAGATACCCCTGAAGTGCGCTTAGCGTATCGTCCTGATTGAGGCGCCACCCGTAATTTCCCCCGGCAGGAACCGTCACTGTCGTACCGGAATGAGTAACCAGTGTGCGGGATTTCCATTTTGTATCATATGTACTCGCCAGATCAGAGACAAACGCCGTCTCCTGGTCCTCATCCAGAGTCACGGTAAGGTCATCTGCGATCACAAGCCACTGGCTGATCGTCTCTCCATCCAGGACTTCCGTATTCTCACCGAATTCATAGGTAATCGTCGTATTTACATATTTGTTGGCTGTCTCCAGCATGGTCTGCGCTGCTTCGGAATCAGCAGTATAAACCGGATCAATATAGCAGCCGGCCTCTTCCAGATCCAACGCTTCCTCAAAATTCAGGATTGAATCCTCCAGAATCTGAAGGAAAGCCGCGTATTGCAGCTGTGTCCCATATACCTCATCCACCAGAGTATACCCGCTGCCTGAAACGTAATCAGAAAGAGCGGCATCCTCCGAATCATACATCCGGCTCTCATCCGTACAATTTAATGTCTCCAGCACATCGTTCAACAGGGATTCATCGTAACTTACCGCTGCCTCCACGGACTTCTCATCCGCTCTGAAAAAACTTATGATCCATGTAAATGGATTCTGCTCCTCCAGAAGTTCATCCAGATAAGTCCCAAGATTTACATCCAGACCGATCTCGGAACCGCGAATCTCCTCCTGACCGCCATCTCTCTCCGTCAGCGTCAGCACGTATCCGGATGCCATCTCATCAAACAGTTCTTTGCTCTGACTTACCGTCTTTACGGAACAATCCACGTTGTTGATCACCGTGTTCGGCAAAAAGTGCCTCATAAAAAATATAGAGCCGCCCGCATAAATAGCGGCGAGAAGAATCAGGATGACTGCCGCGATAAAAAGCTTCTGCATCCTCTGCTGTCTTATACGCGCTTTCCGGCGCTGAGACTGTATTGAAGTTGTTCCTTTTTCCTGTGTCTTTTCAGCCATAAAACCGCCTTCATACTTTTCTAACTGGCTATCAGCAAATCATATGTTAAAACAATCCCTCTATTTCCGACAAATCAATGGAAAATGCCAATAACTTTAACTTTGCAATCTTTATCTGTCTGTCCAGCTCTTCGTTCTTCGCTGTCTCCGCAGATTTGATCCTCATCAGATTGATATAATAATCGATTGCAATCTGCTTTTGTTCTTCTAAGGTCATTTCCTGTACCATGTCCTTCCTCCATTTATTTCCTGTCTTTTAACTATGATTATAGTATAGAATACAGCATCTGTCAAAACGGAGTTACGAAACACTAATAACCGGTAAACGTTTTCGATCAGTAATAGAACACCTCAACCTTTTTATACATCTTTTCCAGAACAGCAATCAGACTTTGCGTCAGATTCTGCCTGGCGGATATCTCAAACGGAAGTGTTTTTTCCGTATATTCAAGGTTCACTGCCCGCCCGATATAAAGCCGCACGGTAGAACAATCCTCCATCAGATAACAGGCCAGGCGGGTCGCCCCGTTCTCCCGGCTCAGCTCGATAAAGAAATCCTCCGTCACATCATCCCGCACATACCGCTCCAGCAGTTCAATGGTTTTGTGCAGGGTAAGAACACCCTCTGTCACCAGATCAATCCCTCTGATCTTTGAGGTCGGCGGAATCTCCGGGTCGAGATGATCATCCAACGGCACCAGCCGTTCATTTAAGACACGGGCGACCATGTTGCCGGTAGCACCCCCGGAAACAATTTTAATTCCCTCATTTTTCATGAAGTCTTCCACCATCCGGTAATCATCAGCCTTATCCGCCGGCGGTCCGGTCAGCAGGCTTAGGACATTTTCCTCCAGAATCCGAACCACCCCGACGGTGGTATCATCCGTGGGAATATTTCCATAAAGCTCCGCACAGTTTGAATTAATATAATCCGCCATCTGCTGAGCATTTCTCGTCCGGCGCGCGCCGGCCTGCGCGCAATTGGACAGCGCCTTCCAGTTCCAGGAATAATTCATGATCTCTCCGGTGCCGCAGTACAGACAGCCATCACTTGTAATCACAAAGGAATCGCCAATCTGAGACCAGATCTCACACTCCCGGATCCGTTTCCCCTCAATGGTGCGGTATACAAACGGAAGCCGCTTCACCATACCGTCCCGAATCAGGATACACTCCGGATTGTCATATTCAACGATATATATCCGCCCGTCATTAAACGCCTGAACTACGCTGAATGTGGAATACGCCGCATGGTTTACAGAAGAAACCGGCAGCGTTCTGGCAATCGTAGCGACCACTTCTTCCACAGAAAGCTTTTTCCGCATCATGGTGGCAATGATTTTTGATGTGAGCGTTGCCAGAATATTGGCTCTTACGCCGCTGCCCATGCCATCTGCCAGAATCAGGATCCGGCTGTCATCGTTATTCACCACTTCTACTTTGTCGCCGCAAAGTTCTTCTCCGATATGATTAATGCTGCGATACGCAAGATCGATGGAAAAATTTTTCTTTTTCATGCGTTGTCGTCCTCCAGCACATAATCGCGCAGCTGAGTGAGCGTCGCCTTTGTCTCTGCCGTCGTCTCCCCAAGAAGCTCGGCAATCTTCTGCGCAGTTGTCATCTGTTTGTCAATGACATCCTGGGCCATTTTGATAGAGTTGAGCTTCTGCTCCATCTGCTTTGCTTCCCGCTTCTCGTCGGCTGTAATATCCTCAATAACCGCCAAAAGTCGGTCAGAATTCTCCATATAAACAATTGTTTCAAGCACCACCATATTGTAATACGGCCATTTTTTCTTCAGATGGAACTTTGCCTCGTGCGTCGCATAGACTTCCTCATACTCTTTGGTATCGATGTAGTCGAAAAGATAGTTGCGGATTGCTTCCCGGCGGGTCGTCTGAAAAACTTCTTCCGCTTTTTTATTGAACTCAATAATCCGGAATTCCCTGTCCACGATCAGGACAATGCTCGGAATATTTTCTAATACCACACTGGCCTGTGAGCGCGCGTTCTCATAAGAACGGATCAGACACATCGCCGCCTCCGCCTTCCCCTGATAAATCGCAATCGCTTTCTCCCGGCAGCTCATATATCCGCAGGCGCCGCAGTTAAACTCTGTGTCACTGTTGCTCTTTCCGATCGTTTTTAAAATCTCTTTGATTTCCGCCTCCGTAGGCATCTTTTCCACGACCTGCTTCGGGCTGAAACTTCGCGTCAGCATCTCCTGTGACATCCCCTCCGGCGGCGGACAGGCTTCCATGGAAGTACTGTTCTCAATGTTCATAACCGCTTTAAACCGAAATCCGCGCCGCTTATTCACACCCGGTCCGTTGACGCATCCTCCGGAACAGAGCTTCAATTCCACAAATACCCCATGCAGATATCCGCGCTTCATGCTGTGAAGCAGCTCGCGGCAACCCTTGATCGTGCTGACCGACATATTCGTATAAGATGATGAACCGCCGCAGGTACTGACTGCCCGAAGGATTCCGGAAGAAATGGTATACAGCCGATTGATTTTCGGATCTGAATTGGAAAAAGCCCGCTCCGCACACCGATTCAGATCAATTCCTTCCTCCTCCAGCCACTGCTCCAGTTCATTAAACTCAATCACGGCATCCACCGCGCCGGAAGTAGCAGAATCAGCCTCCGCTTCCATTTTCTTTGCGACACAGGGGCCGATATACACCACCTTCGTATGTCTGCCCATTTCCTTCTTGATCAGCCGCCCGTGAGCGACCATCGGAGAGACCACCGGCGCCAGATAGGGAATCAGCATGGGATAATGCTTCTCTACCAGATATACAATCGCCGGACAGTGGGTAGTGATAATATTTTCCATCTTCCCCTCTTCCAGCAGGCGAATATACTCCCGTGTCACAAAAGCCGCACCTTCCGCCGTCTCCCGAACATCCGAAAATCCCAGTTTATACAGCGCATCCACCACTTTTCCAGGACGATTGCTCTGAATCAGGCCGCTGTACGAGGAATCAAGAGAAACCACCAGCTTCTCCCCATGCTTTAACATATGTTTCACATACTCCAGGTCACTGTCAAACGTCTTCGCATGCTGCGGACAGATCTCCATACAGTGCCCGCAGTAGATACACAGATCGCGCACGATCTGCGCCTGGCCATTCTTGATCCGAATCGCCTTCACATCACAATTTCTGAGGCACTTATAACAATGTGCACAGTTCGCGTCCTGAAAATTAATCACGTTCATGCTCATATCGTTCCCCCTCCAAAACCGCTCTCCCCGCCTCTTCGCCGATGCAAAGAGCAGATCTGTTTTCCTCATATCCCTGATTTTCAGTATAATGGTTTTTATCCGGCTGTTCAATGTAAACTTCAAAAAAATTACAGACGGATGCAGGGACAAAACAGCTTCTGACACAAGCTGTATCAGAAGCTGTTTCTTATGTTTTACTATTTTACTTATTAACTACCCGCTTTACGTATGTGGTATGCAGCAGTTCATGTGCTCTATGACTGCCCGGCTCACCGAGATACGTATCATAGAGTTCGATGATTGCCGGATTCTCATGAGATTTCCGGATTGTCTTATTCTTATCGATGTTATAGAGAACCTCCGCCCGTTTTGCGCGGATATCCACGGTATTATGAATATAGCCGGGCTGCTGAGGCTGTCCGCCGCCGTTTACACAGCCGCCCGGGCATCCCATGATCTCTATAAAGTGATAATCGGCCTCGCCGGACTCCACTTTCTTAAGCAGCGTCCGCGCATTCTTAAGACCGGAAGCAACCGCCACTTTCACATCCATTCCCGCAACATTGTAAGTCGCCTCCTTGACACCCTCCGTACCTCTGACATCGGTAAACTCAAGGTTGGTAAGCTCCTCGCCGGTCAGCTTTTCAACTGCGGTACGCAGCGCTGCTTCCATAACACCGCCGGTTGCGCCGAAAATAACAGCCGCACCTGTACCGAGGCCGAGAGGCATATCAAATTCCTCATCCGGCAGCCGGTCAAACACAATGCCTGCGCGCTCAATCATCCGGCCAAGCTCACGAGTGGTAATGGCAATATCCACATCCGGCACGCCGTTCGCAGCCTGATCGTCTCTGCCAATCTCAAACTTTTTCGCGGTACAGGGCATGACACTGACGACAACCATTTTTTCTTTATCAATGCCCATCTTCTCCGCATAGTAAGACTTCGCGATGGCTCCGAACATCTGCTGCGGGGATTTGCAGGAAGACAGATTCTCCGTCATATCCGGGAAATAATGCTCACAGTACTTGATCCAGCCCGGAGAGCAGGAGGTAATCAGCGGAAGCTTTCCTCCGTTCTGTACCCGATCAAGGAACTCATTCGCTTCCTCCATGATGGTAAGGTCTGCCGAGAAATTCGTATCAAATACCTTATCAAAACCGAGTCTGCGCAAGGCCGCAGCCAGCTTTCCTTCCACATCGGTTCCGATCGGATATCCGAAAGCTTCACCCAGACCCGCACGCACCGCCGGCGCGGTCTGGACAACGACAAACTTCTCCGGATCCGCAATCGCGTCGAAGACTTCCGCCGTATTATCTTTCTCATAGATTGCTCCCGTCGGACATGCCGCAATACACTGTCCGCAGGAAACACAACTGGTCTCGCCCAGCCCCATATCAAAGGCGGAGCCGATAAAGGTCTTGAATCCTCTCTCGTTCGCCCCGATCACACCGACACCCTGTACTTTCTCACAGACTGCGCTGCATCTGCGGCAAAGGATACATTTATTATTGTCACGTACCATATGTGCGGCAGAATAATCCAATTCAAACACATTGCGCTCGCCGTCATAACAGGCCTCGTCATCCACTTTGTAATCGTGGCAAAGCTTCTGCAGCTCACAACGTCCGCTGCGCACACAGGACAGGCACTTCCGGTCGTGATCCGAAAGGATCAGCTCCAGCGTCTTTCTCCGTGCCGCGATAATCTTCGGGGTATTTGTCCATACTTCCATACCCTCATTCACCGGATATACACACGCGGTAACCAGCGTCTTCGCACCCTTTACCTCAACTACGCACATACGGCAGGCGCCAATCTCATTAATCTCTTTTAAATAACACAGAGTCGGTATCTCAATGTTTGCCAGACGCGCCGCTTCCAGTATCGTGGAGCCTGCCGGGGCAGAAATCTCCATACCGTTTATCTTCATATTCACATATTCCATGCCTGACACCTCCCTTACTCTTTGTAGATTGCGCCAAAGCGGCACTTCTCAATACAGGTTCCGCACTTGATGCACTTTTCTCTGTCAATATCATGCGGCTGCTTCATTTCGCCTGTAATCGCCCCCACCGGGCAGTTTCTCTGACAGAGCGTACATCCCTTGCACTTGAAAGGATCAATCTTGTACACCAGAAGCTTCTTGCAGACGCCGGCCGGGCAGCGTTTATTCACTACATGCTCCATATACTCGTCCCGGAAATAACGCAGGGTGGAAAGCACCGGATTCGGAGCCGTCTGTCCCAGGCCGCACTGCGCATTTTCCTTGATATAATAGCAGAGTTCTTCCATCTTATCGATATCTTCAACCGTGCCTCTGCCGTCCGTGATCTTCTCCAGCAGTTCCAGGAGGCGCTTGGTACCTACGCGGCACGGGGTGCATTTTCCGCAGGACTCGTCAACCGTGAACTGAAGGAAAAACTTGGCGATATCCACCATACAGGTGTCCTCATCCATGACAATCAGGCCGCCGGACCCCATCATGGAACCGATGCTGATCAGATTGTCATAATCAATGGGAATATCAAAATGCTCTGCCGGGATACATCCGCCGGAAGGTCCGCCGGTCTGCGCAGCCTTAAATTTCTTTCCGTTCGGAATGCCACCGCCGATCTCTTCGATAACAGTGCGAAGTGTGGTGCCCATCGGGATCTCTACCAGACCGGTATTATTAATCTTGCCGCCCAGGGCGAAAACTTTCGTTCCCTTGGATTTCTCCGTACCCATGGAAGAAAACCAGTCCGCGCCGTAATTGATAATCTGCGGGATATTCGCCCAGGTCTCTACGTTATTTAAGATCGTCGGGCTTGCAAAAAGTCCCTTCACGGCCGGGAACGGCGGTCTCGGACGCGGCTCGCCGCGGTTGCCCTCGATAGACGTCATAAGCGCCGTCTCCTCGCCGCAGACAAACGCGCCGGCGCCGAGGCGCAGCTCGATATCAAAATTAAATCCGGTACCGAAAATATCCTTGCCGAGGAGTCCGTACTCTCTGGCCTGCCGAATTGCGATATTTAACCTCTCAACAGCAATCGGATACTCCGCCCTGACATAAATATAACCCTGATCCGAACCGATGGCATAGCCGGCAATGGCCATAGCCTCCAATACGACATTCGGATCGCCCTCTAAGACGGAACGATCCATAAATGCGCCCGGATCGCCCTCGTCGGCATTACAGCAGACATACTTCTGCACTTTTCCGCGGTTGCCGGAAGCAAACTTCCACTTTAAGCCGGTCGGGAACCCTGCCCCGCCGCGTCCGCGAAGTCCGCTGTCTAAAATCTCCTGAATTACCTCATCCGGAGTCATCTGCGTCAGCACTTTTCCAAGAGCCTCATATCCGCCTGTACCAATATATTCATCAATATTTTCCGGGTTAATTACTCCGCAGTTGCGAAGCGCAATTCTGTGCTGCTTTTTATAAAAAGCCGTCTCATTCAGAGAGGCAACCCCATTCTCAATCTGCGTCTCATGATAAACCAGGCGGTCAACGACTCTGCCCTTTAACAGATGCTCATGGACAATTTCCTTGACATCTTCTACCTGAACGTGTGTATAAAAAACCGCATCCGGATATACCACCATAACAGGTCCCTCTGCGCAAAGGCCATGACATCCGGTCTGAACAACAGCAATCTCCTGCTCCAGATGATTATTCCAGATTTCTTCGATCATTGCCTGAATAACCTGCCCGCTCCCCGAGGATATACAGCCGGTTCCGCCGCAGACTAACACATGTGCTCGATACATATGTATATTCCCCCTTACTTATTCTCATCCGCATAGAGCAGATACTTTTCAACAACTCTTCCTCCGATCAGATGCTGTTCCAAAACCTCTACTGCCTTCTCTTCATTCATCTTGACATACGTGATCTTCTCTTTTCCCGGCTCAAAAACCTCCACGATCGGCTCATACTGACAAAGGCCGATGCAGCCGGTCTGTGTTACAACCACATGCTCTACCCCGCGTTTCTGCACCTCATCGACAAGACGGTTTAAAACCGGGCGGGCACCGCTGGCAATACCGCAGGTCGCCATGCCGACCACCACACGGGTATCCTCAGCATCTCTGGAGCGCAGGCCGATCTGCCCCTGCATCTTATCTCTGATTGCTTTTAACTCTTCCAGTGATTTCATCTTCACTCCTCCAAATTCACGATATATGTACTAAATAATAACCTGTCTGTCCTGCATAAGTTCCGCTTCATTCGTCTGCAGATAATCCTTTAAAAATGCGGAAACCTCCGGTGTGTCAAACGGGACATCTCCCAAAATCTCCTTCATCTGTCTTGTGTCAAGCACAAAAGACTGATTATCCACAATTCTGTGATAAAGAAAATCAATCTGCGGATTCATCACGACCAGCGAATGAATCGTCGCATTGATATCCCCCAAAGGCATACAGTCAATGTGATCCGTGCAGAAAATCGCCGTGACGACGGTACCCTTTCCGGGCTCTGACAGGATGTGGAACATTCCGCCGGTACTCTCTGCTTCCTGCTTAAAAAATGGAAGGCCAAGTCCGACACTTCTGGTTTTTCTCGTAGTAAAAAACGGATCTGTCACGGAAGCGACAGTCTCCTCTGACATGCCTGTTCCATCGTCCTCAATCTCGACTTTCAGCAGATGCCCTTCGGTGGTCTCATCTACGGTAATCTGAATCAATGATGCATCTGCAACAATGGAATTCTGTGCAATATTCAGAATATTTAACGAAATCTCCGGCAGCATCAGTCATACTTCGCCAGAATGCCGTCGATATCATCCGGCGTCAGCCTGCCGTAAACTTCATCATTCACCATCATGACCGGCGCCAGACCACAGGCACCGACACAGCGGCACGCATCCAGAGAAAACTTACCATCCGGCGTGCACTGGCCGCCCTCAATCCCAAGCTTCTCCTGCAGCTTTGCATAGATTTCCCCGGAACCCTTGACATAACACGCAGTTCCGAGACAGACTGAAATCCTGTACTTCCCCTTCGGATACAGATTGAACATGGAGTAAAAAGTAGCAACTCCGTAAATCTTCTCCAATGGCACTTCCAGTTCATCGGAGATCATCTTCTGGACTTCATAGGGCAGGTACCCGTAAATATCCTGCGCTTTCTGCATGATCGGCATCAGACATCCTTTCGTGTCCTTCAGCTCGGCGATCACTTCCAGAAGCTGCTCTTTTTGCTCTTTTGTCCCATTAAAAGGGACACGATTTGCGTTTTCCAAAACCATACCTCCTATACTGTGCAATTTCTAAGCTTCTGCCGTGTTGATCATCCGTCTCTGATCAGGAACATTACAGCATCCGCTCATCCCCAAAAATGTTTCGCACGATTCTTTCATAATGATATCATCATATTTTTCAAATTACAACAAAACATTTGACCTTTTCCGTTAATTAATTATCAATTTCACACAATTTTTACTGTTAGCTTCCTCTAATTTAAACAAACTAACGCATACGGGGTCCGGTGGTTTTTGTGCTTTTTGTTGAATCTGCACATTTTCTATGTTATACTCATTACATATTCTTATATTTGTATAAGGAGACAGCATAGATTTACGGGAGGCTTTGAACCTATGACAATCGGAAAAGTAGTAGAATTACTGGACGCTGAAGTGCTGACGCCATCCACAGATCTTGACAGGGAGATAGAGACGATCTGCGGTGCGGATATGATGAGCGACGTTCTGACTTTTATAAAGAAAAATGCACTTTTACTGACCGGGCTTACGAACCCTCAGGTCATCCGCACAGCTGAGATGATGGACATCATCTGCATCGCTTTTATCCGCGGTAAGACACCTACGGCGGAAATGATCGAGATGGCCGAGGAACGCGGCATTTATCTCCTGCGCTCAGAGCTCCGCATGTACGATGCCTGCGGCAGACTCTATCAGGAAAGGGGATATTAGCATGAACAGCATCCATTACCGGTATCAGGTAGACAGCACGGACTTTACGCGGGCCGGCGAAGCCAGCAGTAAGCTGAAACAAAAGCTCAAACAGATGAACCTTCCGCCGGATATCATCCGCCGCTGTGCCATCGCCATCTATGAAGGCGAGATTAATATGGTCATCCACGCAAACGGCGGTGTAATTGATGTAGATATTTTCCCCGATCAGATCCTCATGGTCCTAAAGGATGTCGGCCCCGGCATCCCGGACATTGATCAGGCCATGCAGGAAGGGTTTTCCACCGCAAATACCGAAGTAAACTCTCTCGGATTCGGCGCCGGTATGGGACTTCCGAACATGAAGCGTTCCTCCGATGAGATACATATTGACACGGAGCTTGGTGTCGGCACCACCGTCACCATGGTCATCCGTTTTTAAATGAGAAAGCTATGAATAAATTTTACCATTCTGTCTATTTACAGGAAGATCGATGCATCGGCTGTTACTCCTGCCTGAAGCGTTGCCCTACCCAGGCAATCCGCATCCGAAACGGAAAATCATCGATCATTCCGGAATATTGCATTGACTGCGGCGAATGCAGCCGCCAGTGCCCGCACCATGCAAAGCGATGCAAAAGAGATCAGCTGGAGGATTTCAGATCCGAATATTCCTGGCTGGTCGCGCTGCCCGCACCTGCGCTGTACAGCCAGTTCAACCACATGACGGATGTAAATATCATCCTGACCGCATTGCTGCTATCCGGCTTTGATGATGTGTTTGAAGTAAGCACCGGCGCGGAGATCGTATCAGCCGCTACCCGCGAATATATTGCGGCACATCCGGACAAATGGCCGCTGATCAGTACGGCCTGTCCCACGATTGACCGCTTAATCCGTGTGCGCTTTCCGAATCTGATCGACCATATGCTGCCGATTCTCCCTCCGATGGAGGTGGCGGCTCAGCTTGCAAGAGAACGCGCTGTGGAAAAAACCGGGCTCCCGACTGAAGCGATCGGCATCGTCTTTCTCTCACCGTGTCCATCCAAAGTTGCGTTTATAAAAGCGCCGCTCGGGCTGGAAAAAAGCAATGTTGACCGCGCGATCGGCATCAAAGATTTTTATCCGGTCCTCCTCTCCCATATGAAGGAAGCCGAAAAAAATATTCAGCCTCTGACAACTTCCGGCCGGCTCGGAAAAGGCTGGTCCGTCAGCGGCGGCGAAGCTGCCGGCATCCGCTCCAACGAATATCTTGCAGCAGACGGCATTGAAAATGTCATTCATGTCCTGGAAGACCTGGAAGATGAGAAATTTGAAACCGGGCTTCGCTTTGTAGAGCTGAACTCCTGCAGCCCCGGCTGTGTCGGCGGCGTCCTGAATGTAGAGAATGCCTATCTGGCCCGCTCCAAAACCAAACGCATCAATCAGGGAGAACCGCCAACACGAACGGAAGCCTCCGACCTTGGCGATCATTCACTGGATTCCTTTGGGTGGTCTGAGTCAGTCATCTATGAACCAGTCTACAGCCTCGGGGAGAACATCTTTGAGAGTATGGAAAACATGGAAAAAGTAGAAGCTCTGCTGGAAGCACTGCCCGGCCTCGACTGCGGCTGCTGCGGAGCCCCGACATGCAAAGCTCTCGCTACAGATATCGTAATGTCTGCGCGGGATGCTTCCATCGGGGACTGCATTTTTCTGACCAGAGAAGTATCCCAGAAGATATCCTGCGAAAAAATTTTCTGACAATATTACAGAAAACACAGGAAAGCCAGCCGGTCATCTTCATTAAATTACTGTGCCGGCATAACTGATTTCAAAAAAAAAGGAGTATCACCATGACAGTTAATGACCTGATAAATAACAGCCAGCTCGAAGTCATCCACGCCGGAGATGCGGATGCCGAAATAACCACACCATACTGCTGCGACCTCTTAAGTGTCGCTATGGGTAATGCGCCTGCAGGCTGTGCCTGGTGCACCGTTATGGCCAACATGAACACCCTGGCTGTAGCTTCACTGGCAGACTGTGCCTGCATCATCCTCTGCAGCGGTGTAAATGCGGACGACAATATGAAATTGAAAGCCGTCTCCCAGAACCTCACACTCCTGCGCACAGATCAGGCAGTTTTTGATATGGCGCTTGAAGTTTATAATCAGATCCATGCGTAAACTATCCTATGATCTGCACATCCATTCCTGCCTCTCTCCCTGCGGGGACGATGATATGACTCCGGCAAACATCGTTGGCATGGCAAAGGTCATCGGTCTGGATTTAATTGCTGTAACGGATCATTCATCCTGCAAAAACTGCCCGGCTTTTGCCGCAGCCGCAAGGGAATACGGGATGCACATCCTCTTCGGAATGGAACTGACAACTCTGGAAGAGGTTCATGTACTCTGCTACTTTCCTACACTCGATGATGCCATGTGTTTTGACAGCTATGTATACCCCCAGCTTCCAGATACGCCGAATACCCCTGCATTTTTCGGCAATCAGATCATCTACGATATCAACGACCGAATCTGCGGGGAAGAAAAAAAGCTGTTAATTTCCGCTACCCAGATTCCATTTGGCGCTGTTTATGATCTTGTTCGCGCTCATCACGGCATCATGGTTCCGACTCACATTAACAAGCCAACCATCAGTCTGCTGGGCAATCTGGGATTCATTCCTCCGGACAGCCTTTTTTCCTGTGTGGAAGTAAAAAATCCGGCCGACTGGCCGGATCTGCAAAATGCTCATCCTTATTTAAAAAACTGTAAAATGATCAGCAGCTCCGATGCACATGACCTGAATTCACTGCATGAGCCGCTGTATTTTCTGGAAGCGGAAGAGGCTTCGCCGGAAGCGATCATTCAATGTCTGAATCATGGTATTATCCTTTAGCAGACATTCAATATCTGAATCATGAAACTTCTCTGAAACATTCATTGTTTTTGCCTGTTTCGCCAATCCGTAATATCTGAAAACCGCCAAAGCAGATGTTTGATTTGCTATTTTTTATATGCCTTCGCGTGCTTCTCCCCCAGATTTTCAATGGTCCCGTCCGGATTCTGCATATCAATATTATCCAGCTGGGCTTTTAAATTATTCTTAAAAGAAGCAATATATTCAGCACGCAGGGTTTTCTGCTCTTCTTTCTCCGCCTCGGTAAGCCCCTCTGCTTTTGATTTGTGATAAAGTTCATTAATCCGAGCAATCTTTTCGTCCGTCATATCCCGCCTCCCGGATGATCCGCATCAACCGTTTCATTAATTTTTTGTCTCAATACACAACCAATCACTATACTAGTGATTCTCCAGAAAGCTCTGGATATCAAACTCCGTATTCCTCTGCGCTTTGAACAATGTCCCCCGGAAATCTCCCTCCATAATTTCATGAAGGATGCCCACGTCCTGTCCGTTGACAATAAGCATATCCGCACCGGAAGCCGTCGCAATCTTGGCGGCCGTCAATTTCGTGGCCATACCGCCGGTGCCCACATCGCTGCCGGTACTCCCCTTTGCCATCCGATCAATATGACCGTCCACCTCATCAACTACTTCAATCAGCTTAGCGTCCGGATTTTCCCGCGGGTCATCCGTATAAAGGCCGTCAATGTCGGATAGCATGATTACCAGATCCGCATCCACCAGAGATGCGACCAGTGCCGAAAGTGTATCGTTATCTCCGAACTGCATTTCATAGGTAGATACCGTATCATTCTCATTGATAACCGGAATCGTCCCCAACGCAAATAAACGCACAAGGGTATTATGCGCATTTTCGCGGGAAACAGGTCGGAACATTGTATTCTTTGTTAAAAGCACCTGCGCGGTCATCTGATTATACTCCGCAAACAGCTTCTGATAAGTCATCATCAGACGTGCCTGTCCCACAGCTGCGCAGGCCTGTTTTGTGGCATTATCCTTTGGACGTTCAGTAAGTCCAAGTGCTTTTCTTCCTACGGCAATCGCTCCGGAACTGACCAGACATACATCAATCCCACGATTGCGGATATCGCAGAGCTCCCGCACCAGTTTTTCAATCTTATAATAATTCATATCACCCGTTTGCGGATGCTGAAGGGAAGAAGAACCGATCTTTACTACAATTCTTCTCTTATATTTAAAATAATCATTTGTGTGCATCGAATAATTCTCCATTGCCTTTATATTTTGACCACGCTGATTTTAATCACTCCAAAAAATCGCGTTAAGACCGTTGCTTATTGTAGCATATGATGTTCTTAACGGCAACAAAAAAGATGTTACGATTCACGGCCCTCCACTTTGCATGCGCAATTCCCGCCTGCTTTGCAGGCTCTTCAATCCGCCTACGCGTATTGGAATTGCTTATGTAAAGTGGAGTTCCTGCTTCACAGGCTGCAACGAAATCCGCAAATAACATCTTACGTGCAAGCACGACGATGTCATTCACGAATTCCGTTGCGCCGTGAATCGTAACATCTGTGTCAGCAGATAATCTTCTTCGGACACTTCTCTGCGCACTTGCCGCAGCCGGTGCACTTCTCCTGATCGATGTGAGCAATATTGTTCTCAACTGTGATGGCATTCGCCTCACAGACTTTCATGCACATCTTACATCCGATACATCCGACCTTGCAGGCCTTCATCACGTTCTTGCCCATATCCTTCGAACTGCACTGTACCATATGCTTCGCATCATAAGGAACAAGCTCAATCAGGTTCTGCGGGCAGGCAGCGATACACTTACCGCAGGCCTTGCAGGCATCCTTATCTACAACGGCAATGCCGTTTACGATATGGATTGCATCAAACGGGCAGGCAGCAACACAGTCACCGAACCCCATACAACCGTAGTTGCAGGATTTCGGACCGCCATTGGAGATAAACTTCACCATCGAGCAGGTCTGCTCGCCGATGTAATTATAATCCGAACCAGCCTGTTCGCAGGTCCCGGCGCACTTCACAAACGCCACATTGTGAACCGCCTCTCCGACTTCCTGACCCATAATTGCACCAATCTTTGCCGCGACAGGAGAACCTCCTACCGGGCAGGATCCGACCTCTGCCTCGCCCTTTGCAATCGCAGCAGCAAGACCGGAACATCCGGCATACCCGCAGCCGCCGCAGTTATTCCCGGGCAGGACGCCGAGAATCGCTTCCTCATTCGGGTCTACTTCTACCTTAAATTTTTCACCGGCAATTCCAAGGACGATACCGATGATAATACCAACGACGCCAACCACAACGGTGGCAATCACAATCGCCTGAACATCCATCTGTATACCTCCTTATATCACGCCGGAAAATCCCATGAACGCAATTGCCATGAGACCGGCTGTAACAAGAACGATAGCCGAACCCTTAAATGCTTCCGGAACATCATTGTACTCAATACTCTCACGAATTCCCGCCATAATGACGATCGCGATCGTAAATCCAACTGCTGTCGCAAAGCCGTTAACCGTGGAAAGACCTATACCGTAACCATACTGTACGTTATTCAATGCAACACCGAGCACCGCGCAGTTCGTGGTGATCAGGGGCAGATAAACACCCAGAGCATTGTACAGGGGCGGCACGGATTTTCTTAAAAACATCTCTACAAACTGCACCAGAGCCGCAATCACGAGAATGAATACAATCGTTCTTAAGTAAACCAGGTCAAACTTCTGCAGTACAAACTTGTCTAATACGCTTGTCACAAAGGACGCAATTGTAATAACAAAGATAACTGCTACGCCCATACCGGCCGCTGTATTAACCTTTTTTGACACTCCGAAGAACGGGCACAGACCGAGGAACTGGCTCAGAACTACGTTATTTACAATTGCAGAACCGATTGCAACTAAGATTACTTCCTTCATTATTTACCCGCCTCCTTTTTTTCTGTTTTATCAGCTGCCGCTGCTTCCATGCGGGCTGCCTTTTCATCGGGAACCGGGCACACGCCCTCACCGCAGGTCGCGCAATCGCCGCCAAGACAGCCGGTCGCCGCCTCTTTTACCTTCAGACCTTTCTTACGTCTTGCATTTTTATATGCATTCTGAATCGCGATCAGGAATGCCAGGACAAAGAAAGCACCGGGTGCCAGGACAAAGATCGTGATTGGCGTGTAACCGGCAGTACCCGTAGCAGAATCTGCCAGCGGAAGGATCTGAACACCAAATGCCTGGCCGGAGCCTAAGATCTCACGAACAATACCGATGCAGGTCAGCCCCAGAGTGAATCCGAGTCCCATACCGATACCATCAAAGATGGATGTCAGCGGACCATTCTTGGATGCATAGCTCTCCGCACGGCCGAGGATAATGCAGTTTACAACAATCAGCGGAATATAGATGCCGAGTGAAGAATACAGGCTCGGAATATATCCCTGCAGCAGGAACTGCACGATCGTAACCAGAGATGCAACAACCACGATAAATGCCGGAACCCGCACTTTATCCGGTATGATCTTGCGCAACAGAGAAATGATTAAGTTCGAGAACACCAGCACAACCGTGGTGGAGAGTCCCATACCAATACCATTGATAGCCGATGTCGTAACAGCCAGCGTCGGGCACATACCAAGTAGAAGGACGAAGGTAGGGTTCTCTTTGAGAATACCATTATGTAAACGTTCAATACACTTATTCACTGAGCAGTTCACCTCCTGTCAGATTCATCAGATATCTGTAATAAACCAGGGTGGAATTCACCGCGTTGGTTACCGCATTCGACGAAATCGTCGCGCCGCTGATGGCATCAATCTCTTCATCAGAAGTAGCTCCCGTCTTTGTCACGGTAAAAGCTTCTACCTGTTTGCCTGCGTACTGGGAAGAAAAGGCCTCTTCTTTTGCCTTCATGCCAAGGCCCGCGGTATCACTGATATCTGTAATCGAATAGCCATTGACAGTTCCATCCAGCTGGATACCTACAGACAGTGTGACGTCGCCGCCATAGCTGTTAGGATCCGTAGCACTGATTACGTAACCAAGAAAGCTGCCGTCGCTGCCAATCGCCTGAACACAACTCTCAATCGTGTCATCTGTGTAACCTTCTTCAGCGATCACCGCCGCCGCATCCTCCGAACTGAAATCGGGAAGGTCAACAAACTCCGTAGCATCCGGGAAAACGGTCTGATATGCCGCCTGCAAAGTCGCCGCATCAGCCGCCGCGATCGGCTCCAGAGTAATCTCATGAACCGCACCAAGGCCAAACCCGGCTACCAGCGTGATAGCAAAAAGGATCAAAGCGTCTTTAATGATTGATTTTTTCATTACTTCTCCCCTCCTTTACCAAACGGCTTCGGCACCGTAAATCTCTCGATCAGCGGCACTAACATATTTGCAAAGATAATGGAGTAAGAACATCCCTCCGCGGACGAACCGAAAAGCCGGAAAATGCCGAGCAGGCAGCCGCAGATAACACCATATATGATCTTTCCTCTTGGGGTGATCGGCGATGTGGCGTAATCGGTAGCCATGAAAAACGCACCAAGCATCAGGCCGCCGCCGCAAAGCTCCTGTACTACGAAAGGAACCAGATCTCCGGTCGTAAGATGTCCTCCGAAGAGTATCACAAAAATGGCAAATGTCAGAATATATGTACCCGGGATCCGAAGATCAATGATTCCGCATGCGATCAGGATAATCGCACCGATCAGGATAGCGATTACACTGGTCTCACCGATGGTTCCGGAAATCCGGCCGGTAAACATCGCCATCGTATCTGTATACAGTCCGCCGTCACTGAGATAAGACAGCGGCGTCGCACTTGTTGTCGTATCCAACGGAACCGTCGCAAAGGTAGTCATCGGGCCGGTAAAAGCCAGAAGCAGGAAACATCTAGCACCCAACGCCGGGTTCATAAAGTTCTGTCCGAGTCCGCCGAACACCATCTTTACCACGACAATGGCAAAGACACCGCCGATAATCGGCATCCAGAGCGGGATCGTACTGGACAGATTCAGTCCCAGGAGCAGGCCGGTAACAATACAGCTCAAATCTCCCACTGACTGCTTTCTGTGTGTGATAACATTGAAAAGATATTCGGAGACAAGACAGCTCGCAATCGATATGACAATCACCGCAAGCGCTCTCGGACCGAAGTTGAAAATACCAAAAATCGTTGCAGGCAGCAATGCGATAATCACGCAGAGCATTACCCGGTCTGTACTCATTTTGGATCTCACATGTGGTGACGATGTTACATTATATAACTCACTCACTTGAATCCACCTCCTATGCCTTCTTACGCTTGTTTGCAAGCACTGTCTTTTTCATTACACGGATCGCCTGAACAAGATTTCTCTTGGCCGGGCAGATAAAGCTGCAGCTTCCGCATTCCACGCACTCCAGACCGTTCCACTTTTCAAAGAGTTCTTCCTGATGATGCTGCGCATAATCAGCAAGGCGGGACGGAACAATCCGGGACGGACATGCTTCCACACAGCGGCCGCAATTGATACAATTGGTTGCCTTTGCCTCCGCCTGCTGCACTTCATCCTCTGTCAGGCAAAGAAGCGCGGATGTCGTCTTAGTCGTCGGAATATCCAGACTAAACATCGCAAATCCCATCATGGGACCGCCGGAGATAATCTTCTTCGGCTGAGTCTTAAATCCACCCGCCGCTTCCACCAGCTCCTGATAACTCGTACCGATATAGATGGAGTAGTTTGCGGGATTCTGGATTGCATCTCCGGTGATTGTCACGATTCTGCGCATCAGCGGACGGCCAAGCTTCACGGCATTGTAGATCGTCACAACGGTATCCGTGTTGTCTACAATACAGCCCGCATCCGCCGGGAGCATCGTTGAATTAATTGCTCTGCCGGTCGTCGCGTAGATGAGCTGGCGCTCAGACCCTTGAGGATACTTGGTCTTTAAAGCCTTTACCTCAATCCTCGGCTCATTCTTTACCATGTCCGTAAACAGCTTGATGCAATCCGGCTTGTTATCCTCGATTGCGATAATCCCGCGAGCGTTGTCAAAGAGAGACAGAATGATATTCATTCCTCCGACCAGTTTCTCGGGCTCTTCTAACATTCTGCGGTAATCACTCGTCAGATACGGCTCACACTCCGCACAGTTTGCGATGACATAATCGATTTTTTCCGGTTCCTTCGGAGATAATTTTACATGTGTCGGGAATCCGGCACCGCCCATTCCGACCACACCGGCGATCTTAATCTTCTCTAAGATCTCCTCCTTCGACAATGCTGAGACATCATCTGTCTCCTCAAACTCAACGGAATTGTACTCACCGTCATTCTCAATGACAATGGAATTCACCATGTCACCTACAACAACCCGCCTGGGCTCGATCTTCTTTACCTTTCCGGAGACCGTGGCATAAATCGGCGCAGATACAAATCCGCCGGCTTCCGCGATCATCTGCCCTGCCAGGACAGTATCTCCGACTGCCACGACAGGCTTAGCGGGCGCACCGATATGCTGCGATAACGGATACACCAGATCGCCCTTGGGTAAGTATTCAGTGATCGGCTGATCCTTCGACAATTCCTTGCCGTCATAGGGATGCACGCCGCCTTTAAAAGTACATAAACCCATAACCCTTGCCCTTCTTTCATAATATTTTCTCGTACGGAGCACAAAGGCGCACTCCGAACATTGTCTTTTATTTTAACACAAAATAAACAGGATTGCGGGATGTATCGAAAAAAATACAGCAAAAATAGACAGTTTTCGCGAATTCGTGTATACTGGCTTTATATGAGTAAAACAGACAGAAAAATGAATGATCCTAACCTGCAGACTGCAGACGAATCATTCCCCGAAAGCCGCTCAGACAATTCATATAAAAGGAACTTATGTAAATGATACACAAAAAAGAGATATTTCCAATCACAAATCTTCCTCCGTTTCAGCAGCACTATCTGAACGAGGATATGCTGCTGTTCGATATTGAGACAACGGGACTTTCCCCGGCCAGAGATCAGATCTACTGCATCGGCTGCGGATATCTCTGTACAGACAATGTTGTGATTGAACTGTTTTTTGCAGAAAACCCTCAGGAAGAACCGCATGTACTGGAAGCCTTTTACCGGCTGTCGGTAAACCGCCGGACAATCATCACCTTCAATGGGAATACCTTTGACATCCCGTTTGTCAGAAAACGCGCTGCTCTGTATGCAGAGCAGCAAACGTCAGCAGATAACATATCAGGATTGGCAGCTGCCTTTGCAGCTTCCGAACCGGAGCCGAAACAGTCCTCTGCTTCCGCCGGAAATTTGATTTTCATTGATCTCTACCGAGCTGCAACCAGGATGAAATCTCTCCTGCGGCTTCCATCTTACCGCCAGAAATCCCTGGAATATTTTCTCGGAATCAGCCGGGAAGATTCCTTTGACGGCGGACAATTGATTGAAAAGTATCTGGCATATGTATCGAATCCGGATCACGATCTCCTGTCGTTTCTTCTTCTTCACAATTTTGAAGATGTAAAAGGAATGTTTGATCTTCTCGGATTGCTTGCCTATGAACAGCTTCGCGACGGACATTTTCAGATAACAGACATTTTTTCGGAATCCGCCCGAACAAACCAGCATTCAGCAAAAAGCACAGATGCAAAAACAGGCCAGGCAGATAACACCGGCGTTTTCTATTCCATTAAAATACGTCCGGCGTTTCCCCTTCCGAAAAGCATCCATATAATCTCAGAAGACTCTGCTGCTTTTCTTGATCCGGAAGAATGCCTGATTCGGTTTCAGGCATACAACGGTATCCTCAAATACTTTTATGAGGATTACAGGGATTACTACTATCTCCCGGCCGAAGACTATGCCGTACATAAAAGCATCGGCGTCTTTGTTGATCCCTCTCACCGAAAAAAAGCTACTGCAAAAACCTGCTATACCAAAAAAGAATGTGAATATATCTCATTCCCGGCAAAATGCAGGAGCAGTGCCCTGCGCAAAGAATATCAGGACAAAAACTGTTATCTGACGCTCCCGGCAAAACCGGAAGAATTGCATGCCTTTCTCTGCCGATATTATTCCCGTTTCTTCCGGGAATAATGTTTCGTCAAAAACAGGCGGCAGAAAAGATATTCTGCCGCCTGTAACGCGTATCTGTATAAATTGTCTGACAGTCAGTTGTCTGTCCGGAGTTCTTACTCCTCTTCAGCCGCATACTCTTCGTCTGCAGCCGGCTCGTCATCATAAACTTCCTCAGCAGCCGCTTCCTGCTCTGCTCTCCGATCCAGCTCTTCCAACGGAACATAGGAACCGATCGCCTTCATACTCAGGCTGATCTTGTGAGCCTCCTCATTGAAGTCCACGATCTTCGCCTCGATCTCCTGACCGATTCGCAGAACATCTGACGGCTTTTCAACATGCTCTCTGGAAATCTGAGAAACATGAAGCAGTGCGTCAACGCCCGGAGCGATCTCAACGAAAGCACCGAAATCTGTCATGCGGGCAATTCTGCCGGTAATAATGGTACCCGGAGCGAATTTCTCAGCCGCATTATTCCAGGGGTTGTCCTCCGGGAACTTGACACTCAGTGCAATCTTGGTATCACGGATATCCTTGATAAAGACTCTCACTGTCTGGCCGACTTTGTAAATCTTCTTCGGGTTCTCTACACGTCCCCAGGACATCTCAGAGATATGAAGCAGCCCGTCTGCTCCGCCAAGATCAATGAATGCGCCAAAGTCTGTAATATTCTTTACAACACCCTCGATCACATCACCGACATTGATGCGCTCCAGAAGCTCTGCCTGCTTACGCGCTTTCTCCTCAACAAGGAGCTGCTTGCGGTTACCAATGATGCGTCTCCGGCGCGGATTAAACTCGGTCAGTACAAACTCAATCTCCTGATCCTGATATTTGTTCAGGTCTCTCTCATAGACATCGGAAACCAGGCTGGCCGGGATAAAAATCCTTGTGTCATCGATTACAACACTCAGACCGCCTTTCAGGACCTGAGTCACCGGTGCGCGGAGCACCTCGCCGTTCTCATATGCCTCTTCCAGACGCTTGCTTGCTTTCTCAGCGATAAGCCGCTTGTATGTAAGCGCCACCTGTCCGTCGCCGTCATTCACCTTCAGGACCTTCGTCGTAAGCTTGTCCCCCTCTGCAACCACAGTAGTAAGGTCAACACTGGAATCATTTGTGTATTCGCTGCGTGTAATAATACCGTCTGCCTTATAGCCTATATTCAGGACGATCTCGTCCGGCTTTACATCTATAACAGTGCCCTCGACTACCTCTCCGTTTCTGATCGTTTTCGAAAATTCATCCAACATCTGTTCAAAGTTCACATCTGACATACTTTTGAACCTCCTCTATAATATTATTGGGGGTGGACGCCCCCGCTGTAATACCTACGTAGCCGAAACGCAAAAAATCTGAATGTTCTAAATCTTCTCTCGTTTGAATAAAGTAAGTATTCCTGCAATTCTCTGCACAGATCTCATACAGCTTCCTTGTATTCGAACTGCTCGCACCGCCGATCACGATCATTGCATCCACCTGACGGGCCAATGCGCTGGCCGCCTCCTGTCTTTCTTTCGTAGCAGAACAAATCGTGTCAAATATTCGAAAATTAATCCTGTTTTCCGCCGTGCTCATTTCATCATACTCTATTTTTCGAATAATTTCAACCATATCTTGAAACTTTTTATGATTAAATGTAGTCTGCGCAACGACACAGATTTTGTCGGTTTCCGGCGGCTCAAAAGACCTTGCTTCCTCTTCCGATGAGATCACTTTATATCGATCCGGATGAGCCCAGCCGACAATTCCCTCCACCTCCGGATGATCCGCACTGCCAATGATTAAAACAAAATAACCTTTTGATGAATACTCATGGACAATATTATGAATTTTCTTTACAAACGGACAGGTCGCATCTACCACATTCAAACCGGCATCCGTCAATGCATCCTGTACCTGTTTTGGGACACCATGAGATCGGATGACTATCGTGCCGGCCTTTAAAGCGCGGGCCTCTTCCAGTGAACGGATCATATGCACGCCCTTTTTCTCCAGATCGGCAATAACCTCCTCGTTATGTATGATCGGTCCGAATGTGTAAACCGGTGATGTCCCGGATGCGGCTTCCTGATACACGGTATCAACCGCTCGTTTAACGCCAAAGCAAAAGCCGGCCTTGGCGGCGAGTTCAACTTTCATAGGGGGCTCCTCTCTTTTAAGGGGGGTGGTGAAACGGCGATTGCGGCAGGTTTTTCGGTTTCGCATGGGAGAGAAAAACGATTTCAACAGGGGCATGAGAAGCACCCTTTATGAAATGTTTTTCTCTCCCATGCATTTACATGTGGATGGATGCCGCAATCGCCTGCGTACGTTTTCTTGTTCATCAATGTTGTTTCAAGCTATATACATTTACTCACAAATGGCAATTGAAGTTATGTCAGCGGATATCTCTACGATAAAGTCATCCGGTAGATTGTGTCCACGACTTCATCGATGGTCATCTCTGAGGAGTCTACTGTGACGGCGTCGTCTGCCGCACGCAGCGGGGAGATCTCCCGATGCATGTCCCTCCAGTCCCGTTCTTCGATATCATGCTCAATCTCCGCGAGGTCACAGCTGACACCTTTTTCCGTCAGTTCATTATAGCGGCGCAGTGCACGGGTATGAACGCTGGCGGTCAGATATATTTTCAGCTGCGCATTCGGAAGAATGCAGGTGCCAATATCTCTGCCATCCATGATCACATTATTTTTCCCCGCAATTTCCCGCTGGATTCCCAACAATTTCTGTCGGACAGCCGGATAGGAACTGGTCACGGAAGCAGCGCTCCCCACTTCCTCCCGGCGAATCTCGCCGGATACATCTGTTCCGTTTAAAATAACTTTCTGAATACCGTCCTCATAGGCCAGGGCAATTTCTATCCCGTCACAGGCCTCACAAACTTCTGTCTCTTTTTCAACCGGAATACCGTTTATCAGAAAATAGTATGCCATTGCACGATACATGGCTCCGGTATCAACATACAAATAGGAAAGTTTTGCCGCCAGGCGCTTTGCGATGGTACTTTTGCCCGCGCCTGCAGGGCCGTCAATCGCGATATTATAGCTCACGCTCGTTTTCCTCCATAAAATTTTTCCAGGGAGGGTTCGCGGAAAAAACCCTCCATTTACTTTTTCTCATCCCTCAACGTAATATCAGGCTTTACTCGGAATACTCGCTCCGGCCAGGTGCCCCGTGGACCACGCGATCTGAAGATTATAGCCTCCGGTGACCGCGTCCAGATCCAGCATTTCTCCGCACAGGTACAGTCCCTGCACGATACGGGACTCCATGGTTGACGGATTGACTTCCTTTACCCGAATGCCTCCCCGGGTAATGATGGCTTCACGCCAGCCGCACAGCCCGATGATAGTACCCGGAAAATGTTTCAATACCATAAGGAGTTTTTTCCGCTCCTCTTTCGTGATGGAATTTACCTTCTTTTCCGGCTCTATACCGGAGAGGGAAATAATCACCGGAATAAGCTTTGCCGGCAGAAGCCGGTTCAGCGCATTCTTAAACTGACGGTTTACATTTTCCTCAAAATCCCGCTGCAGCCGCCGATCCAGCTGTTCCGCGCCAAGAGACGGCTTCAGGTCAATTTCAAAGCTCAGGTCAGACTGAAAATACCTGTCCGGAATCACGCTGCTTGCCGTCAGAATCACGGGACCGCTGATCCCCTGATGCGTAAAGAGCATTTCGCCGAAATCCGAAAAAACCTTTTTTGTACCTGCTTTTACCGTAACAGAAACATTTTTCAGCGAGAGCCCCTGCAGGGATAAAATATAATCTTCGCGGGTTCTCATCCCGGTCAGAGCCGGGCGCAATGCCGTACAGGAATGTCCAACCCGCTGCAATATCTCCCACCCGCTCCCGTCGGAACCGGTGGAAGGATAACTTTTCCCGCCGGTCGCCATGATTACCGCATCACAGGGAAATTCTTTCCCGTTATAAATAAGTCCGCGCACACAGCCTTCCTCAACCAGAAGATCTGTGACATCCGCATGCAGGATCACTTTTACTTTTCTTTGCTTCAGTACATTCTCCAACGTCCGGATGACATCGGAAGAATGATCCGACACAGGGAACACGCGGTTCCCCCGCTCTGTCTTAAGACGAAGTCCGTGCTCCTCAAAAAACTGCATTACCGAACGGCTGTCAAACTGATATACCGCGCTGTACAGGAATTTACTGTTTCTGGAAACCGCCCCGAAAAAATCTTCTGTTCCGTAGTCATTCGTCAGATTACATCTGCCTTTTCCCGTAATAAAAAGCTTTTTTCCCAGTTTTTCATTATGTTCAAAGAGCGTCACGGCATGTCCGTTCGCTGCGGCCGCACAGGTAGCCATCATTCCCGCCGCTCCGCCGCCGACGACAGCCACGTTACTCATCCTGCACCTCTTCCACTTTTCCGTACCGCATCTTCAGATGATCGTCAACATAATCAATCTCATCACTTTCATAGACCTGGTATTCATCCCAGATCTCCTCCAGCGTTTCCAGCGTACCTGCCACTTCATCCTGTTTTTTCATACATAATGCCACGATCAGCGCATTGATCACACTTAAAGGAGCCACCAGAGAATCCACAATGGAAATCATATCGCTCTTTGCTATGAGATTGCAGGATGAATACAGGTTCATCGGTGAGTGAACACTGTCAGTCAGGGTAATCACCTTCGCGTTCCGGTTATTGGCAAACTCCAGAGCCTTCAGTGTCCGCATCGAATATCTCGGAAAGCTTATGCCAATGATCACATCCCGCTCGCTGATCCGAACCATCTGCTCAAAAATCTCGCTGGAACTGGTCGTATGCAGCAGATGCACGTTGTCAAAAATCAGATTAAAATAGAACGCCATGAAACTGGCAAGCGGCGCACAGCTTCGAATGCCGACAATATAAATGTGCTCTGCATTCAAAATAATGTCCAATGCAATCTCAAAAGCCTCCTGATTGATTTCTTCCAGTGTCCGCTTAATCTTCTCCGCATCGGACTGCAGCACAGATTCCAGGACTTTGGACTGATTGATACGTCCGTAAGTCACCTCCATGCGCTGAATGGAATTCAACTTCCCGAGCACCAGTTCTTCCAGCGCTTTCTGAAATTCCGGATAACCGCGGTAGCCAAGACATGCCGCATAGCGAACGACAGTAGACTCACTGACACCGACTGCCTTTCCCAGCTTGTCCGCTGTCAGGAAAACCGCTTTATCATAATTGTCGGTAATATAAGTGGAGAGCGCTTTTTGTCCCTTGCTCATGTGGGAATAACGCTCATTGATTCGGTTGAGCAATTCGTTGGATGGATTCATGATATGCCTCAAATCATATAATTTAATTACGCCAAGGCTATTATAAGTGGTTTGTCCCGAAAAGACAACCGGGATTTTTAAGAAGCATATGCGAACGGAAGTTTTCCCGCTCCCATCTCTCTGTTATAACAGAAAAACGGAAACAGCCCAGGTTATACACCAGCAAAAATCATATGCTTCGGCCGATTCTGACAGCGTGATCGCTCTTTCCTCATATAAAACGCCATTCAGATATATTTTTTCCGTTCCGATCCCGGTCCCTGCCTCGGCCGGCGCTTCTATGCATTCCGGGAGATCATAAAGGATATCAACCGTATCCGCATCCGAAAGAAATGCCGCTACCTGCTCATCTGATGTGGCCGCTGAGATTTCCTCCGGATATGTAATATGCCCCTTCGTTACAGAAACCGCATTGGTAAGCGGCAGTTTCAGAACGTCTGCCCCTTCCTTCAGCACACGATCCTCATAAGCCTCATCGGCGTAAGCGATGAGTTCCTTTGCGTCCGACCACTTATACTGAGTGTGTGAATTTATTTCTGTAAATATATCAGATCTTCTATGATAAGTTGAT
>JAJPZY010000056.1 GCA_021204085.1 Clostridiales bacterium
TATCATAGAAGACCTAACATTTAAACTTTTACAGACTTTTTTTCATACTCCCTTACTGAGTGACATCAGAATATCAGGAAGGAGTGAGAGAGCGGCAGCTCTTTCGCTCCTTCCTTTTCCTTTTGCTTATGTTATCTTGTGCAGATACCATTTTTCAACTGAGATGATCAGTTGATACAATCCCATGGCGATAAGGCAAAGAATCACAATTCCTAAGATTACCCAATCCAGCTTGAATACCTGGCTGCCGTATATGATCATATATCCGAGGCCGGCGCGGGAGGAAATAAACTCTCCGATGACGACCCCGACGAGACAAAGACCTACATTTACTTTCATAATGGACAGGAGGTTGGGAATGTTTGCCGGCAGGATGATCTTGGTCAGGATATCCTTTCGCTTCCCGCCCAGTGTTTTGATGAGGCGGATTCGGTCAGGGTCTACGGAAAGAAATCCCTGGTAGAGACTTAAAATCGAACCGAAGATAGCTACGGACATGCCGGTAATGATAATGGTCCGGTAGTTTGCACCGAGCCAGACAATGAGCAGCGGTGCAAGGGCAGATTTCGGCAGGCTGTTTAAAATCACCAGATAAGGCTCAAAGGTTTCGGAGACAGATTTTTTCGCCCATAGCAGAATGGCAGCCAGAATAGAGAATCCCGCCACAAGGAGAAAACTTACGATGGTTTCCAGAAGGGTGACGCGGATATGCTGCCAGATGATTCCGTTTGCCGCCAGTTCTGTGAAACAGCGGATCAGGCGGGACGGACTGCTGAAAATAAAACTGTCAATCCAGTTGAAATGAGCGGCAATTTCCCACAGTAAGAGAAAGGCGGCGATGACCAGGATGCGGAAAAAGGTTACACTTCTTCTGTGGTGAACTTGTTTTTGAAAAAATTGTTTTTGAAGGGGGCTTGATTCATTCATGAAGCATTTCCTCCGGAATCGTTTACGTCAGTTTTCAGATTATCCGCAGATAACCTGTTTATCTCCTGTGATTTTCCACCCGTTTCCTGTAATTGATTCCAGATTTCATTGAAATATTCTTTGAATGCAGGATGGTTCCGCCGTTCCAGGGGAGTGAGTTGATCCGGCAGACTTATTGTAATAATCCTTCTGATCCTGCTGGGACGGTTGCTAAGGATCAGGATGCGGTCGGCCAGGCTGACAGCTTCTGAGAGGTCGTGAGTTACCAGGATCGCTGTTTTTCTCTGCTTTCGCATAATATCTCCGATATCATTTCCGACTGAGAGCCTTGTCTGATAATCCAGAGCAGAAAAGGGCTCATCCAAAAGCAGGAGTTCCGGTTTTAAGACCAGTGTCCGTACCAGAGCTGCGCGCTGGCGCATACCTCCGGAAAGCTGGCTGGGACGTGCGTCAGAAAATGTCGCAAGCCCATATTGCTCCAGAAGTTCATTGGCAAAAGCAAGCGTTTTTTCGTTGATCTGTCCTCGGATTTCCAGGCCGAGAAGGACATTCTTCCGAATGCTCCGCCATTCCAGAAGGTAGTCCTGTTGCAGCATGTAACCGATTGACAGGCGGCTCTTTGCGGTCAATGGTTTTCCGTTTAAGTGAATGCAGCCGGATTCCGGCAGGAGCATTCCGGAAAGCAGATTGAGCAGCGTGGATTTGCCGCAGCCGGACGGACCGACAATGGCAAGAAATTCTCCGGGTTTTACCTGGAAGGTAATATCAGATAAAGCAGGGGTTTCTCCCTGCATGGTGTGATAGGAAAAGCTGACATGATTGACACTGAAAATACTGTTCATGATCATGTTCTCCGTAATTGGTATTCTATTTTATAATATGAAGAATTTCCCGATATGACTGTGCTTCTTTGAAAAGAGGTTGTTTTTTAAAGTTTGTTCCCGTATAATGAGAAAGAAATTCTGAAAAGAAGAGATGAAAACAGGAAAAGCATGAAGCGAAATTATCAAAAAGAACTGGATCGGAAAATTACAGAATTGCAATCCTGCGAAACGGTGCCGAAACTTTTGCTCCACAGCTGCTGCGCACCCTGTAGCAGTTATGTTTTGGAGTATTTATCGCAGTATTTTTCAATTACCGTGTTTTATTATAATCCGAATATTACGGATGAGGCGGAATATCGGCACAGAGTGGAGGAACAGAAGCGCCTGATCGCGGAATTGCCTGTATTGCATCCGATCTCTTTCGTGGAGGGCAGATATGAACCGGAGCGTTTTTTTTCGGTTGTCCGAGGGCTGGAACATATTCCGGAAGGCGGAGAACGATGCCGGAAGTGTTTCGAACTGCGGCTGTCTGAGACGGCGAAGCTTGCCCGGGAGCGCGGAGATGATTATTTTACCACTACGCTTACCATCAGCCCGTTAAAAAACGCGGATGTTCTCAATGAAGTCGGGGAGCAGATGGCGGCAGGGTACGGCGCAGCGGATGGTAAAACCGGGAAGTTCGGAGAGTCGAATGCCGATATAACAGACTGCCGGGAAAAGGACAGCAGAAGTGCATCGTTTCTTCCCTCCGATTTTAAGAAGAAGAACGGGTATAAGCGGTCTATTGAGCTGTCAAAAGTATACGGACTGTATCGGCAGGATTACTGCGGCTGTGTTTTCTCCAGGAGAGAGAGGCAGCAGGGCGACACTTGATTTTATGAGAAGGACGGTTATGTTTGCATAGCGGGCAAATGATCGTGACAAAAATGATATATGCAGAAAGGAAGACATACCATGGCACAGTTATGGGGAGGAAGATTTACAAAAGAGACCGATAAGCTGGTGTATAATTTTAATGCATCCATTTCTTTTGATCAGAAATTATATAAACAGGACATTGAGGGAAGCATTGCTCATGTATGTATGCTCGGGAAGCAGGGCATCTTAACGAAAGAAGAAATGCAGGCGATTGTCAAAACACTTGAAGAAATCCGTGCGGATGTGGAGACGGGACGTCTGGTAATCACGGAAGAGTATGAGGACATTCACAGTTTTGTGGAGGCGAACCTGATTGACCGCCTCGGTGATACCGGCAAGAAACTGCATACGGGACGCAGCAGGAATGATCAGGTGGCGCTGGATATGCGGCTGTATACGCGGCTGGAAGTGCTGTACACGAATGAATTGCTCCGGGATCTGTTAAAAACACTGTTAAAGATCATGGAGGAGAACACCGAGACGATTATGCCCGGATTTACACATTTGCAGAAGGCGCAGCCGGTGACGCTGGCTCATCATGTCGGGGCTTATTTTGAGATGTTTAAGCGTGACCGGGGACGGCTTCATGATATTTATGCCCGAATGAACTATTGTCCGCTGGGGGCAGGTGCACTGGCGGGGACAACATACCCGTTGGATCGTGAGTATACGGCTGAGCTGATGGGATTTGACGGACCGACATTAAACAGCATGGATTCCGTATCGGATCGGGATTATCTGATTGAATTTTTGTCCGCTCTTTCCACGATTATGATGCATCTGAGCCGTTTCTGTGAGGAGATCATTATCTGGAATTCCAATGAATATCGGTTTGTGGAGATTGACGATGCGTATAGTACCGGCAGCAGCATTATGCCGCAGAAGAAAAACCCCGATATCGCTGAGCTTGTGCGAGGGAAGACCGGACGGGTTTACGGTGCGCTGGTTTCTATTTTGACGACGATGAAAGGGATCCCTCTGGCTTATAATAAGGATATGCAGGAGGACAAGGAACTGACCTTTGATGCAATTGATACGGTGAAAGGCTGTCTGGCCCTGTTTACCGGTATGATCTCTACCATAAAGTTTAATAAGGATGTGATGAGCGCAAGCGCGCGTCACGGATTCACCAATGCGACGGACGCGGCGGATTATCTGGTAAATCATGGCGTTCCGTTCCGCGATGCGCATGGGATTGTCGGGCAGATTGTCCTTTACTGCATTGATAAAAATATTGCGATCGACGATATGTCACTGGAAGAGTTAAAAGCCATCAGTCCGGTGTTTGAAGAAGATATTTATGAGGCGATTTCCATGGAAACCTGCGTGAACAAGCGTTTGACGATCGGCGCTCCGGGAAAAGAGGCGATGGAGAAAGTCATCGAGGCGGAGCGGGAGTATCTTGCTCATGACTGGCTCGATGATGAGGAACGGTGGAAAGCATAAGTGTGGGAGATGTAAAGCAGCGCAGGAGCAGCCGGTGAACATCGTGTTGATGCAGGAATCGTCTGTTTATCATGTAAAAATGTTTTTTCACTGTGAAATATGAGGGAATCGTGTGAATTAGGGCTTGCAATTTGCCGCCAATTGCTGTAATATAGCCCACAGAGCGACAAATGTTCGCCACGAGCGGACATGCGGGACTGGGTTGTATATACGGGGGATCAGATCGAAATGTGGTGGCATTTCCGATCAGAAATCGGAGGAAAAGAGAATGAGTGAGAAGTTAAAAGTTGGAATTTTAGGCGGAACCGGTATGGTCGGCCAGCGGTTTATTTCCCTGCTGGAGAATCATCCCTGGTTTGAGGTGACTACGATTGCGGCAAGTGCAAGATCGGTGGGTAAGCGCTATGAGGATGCTGTCGGCGGACGTTGGAAGATGACGACACCGATGCCGGAAGCAGTGAAAGACATTGTCGTGATGAATGTCAACGAAGTGGAAAAGGTTGCGGCGGGCGTTGATTTTGTTTTCAGTGCGGTCGATATGTCCAAGGATGAGATTAAGGCTATTGAGGAAGCTTACGCAAAGACCGAGACTCCGGTGGTTTCCAATAACAGTGCGCACCGGTGGACGCCGGATGTTCCGATGGTAGTCCCGGAGATCAATCCGCAGCATATGGAAGTTATCAAATATCAGAAAAAGCGTCTCGGCACGACTCGGGGATTTATCGCCGTTAAGCCGAACTGTTCGATTCAGTCTTACGCTCCGGCGCTCACCGCGTGGCGGGAATTTGAACCTTATGAAGTGGTGGCGACCACGTATCAGGCAATTTCCGGTGCGGGAAAGACCTTTAAGGACTGGCCTGAGATGGTGGAGAATGTGATTCCTTACATCGGCGGCGAGGAGGAGAAGTCTGAGAAGGAACCTTTGCGTCTCTGGGGAGAGATTGATGAGGAACAGGGTGTGATCGTTCCGGCGAAGGAGCCGGTGATCACCTGCCAGTGTATCCGTGTTCCGGTATTAAACGGCCATACAGCGGCGGTGTTTGTGAAATTCCGCAAGAATCCGACGAAGGAGCAGCTGCTTGAAAAACTGGCGGCGTTTTCCGGTCTCCCGCAGGAACTTGGCCTTCCGAGTGCACCGAAGCAGTTTATCAAGTACATGGAAGAGGATAATCGCCCGCAGGTTCAGCTGGATGTGGATTATGAAAACGGTATGGGTGTGACTGTGGGACGGCTTCGTGAGGATACGGTTTATGACTGGAAGTTTGTCGGCCTTTCCCACAATACCATCCGCGGCGCAGCAGGCGGTGCGGTGCTCTGTGCAGAGCTTTTGAAGGCACAGGGATATATTTCTAAAAAATAGTCCGAATAAGGTCGGAAGGCGTATTACTCTTACGTGAGCGAGGGCGAACGCTTTATACTCGAAACCGCAGATAAGAATAATAAAAAAAGGATTTGATATGAATATCCGATATCAAATCCTTTTTTATTGCAGTAAAAATTAAAATGTGATGTATGGTTCGTCTACAGCTTCCACTCTACAGAAGTTTTCTGCAGTGCCGCGCAGGCGGCCAGTGACAGGTAAGACTGTTCCTGCGGGTCCGAACGAGAGGTGATGGCAATCGGAATGTTCGCGCCGACGAGGATGCCGCAGCTGGATGCATGGCCGTGAATCTGCATGGCCTTGACAAGGGTGTTGCCCGTCAGCAGGTTAGGGGTGATGATACCGTCAAACTCACCGCACAGGTCGCAGTCGAAATTTTTCAGGCGGGCGGCTTCTTTGCTGATGATCAGGTCATATGCAATCGGGCCGACCAGCTCACAATCCGCAATGGGATGCTCTCTGTGTTCCTTCGCGATGGTCTGAGCCTCGACGGTATCCTTCATATGGAAAGAAGGCTTTTCAACAAGTGTCATCATCGCAATATTCGGATGCTCATAGCCCAGTGCTTTTAAGGTGTTAACCATATTCTGAATGATTTTTTTGCGCTGTGTCATGTTTGGCTCAACGACAACGGTAACATCAGAAACCGCCAGAATTCTCTTGTATTCCGGAAGTTTTAACAGTGTAATGTGAGAGAGAAGCCGTCCCGATGCGATCAAACCGTTTTCTTTCTCCAGAATCGAGTGTGTGAATTTATTTCTGTAAATATATCAGATCTTCTATGATAAGT
>JAJPZY010000041.1 GCA_021204085.1 Clostridiales bacterium
CAACTTATCATAGAAGATCTGATATATTTACAGAAATAAATTCACACACTCTACAACTTCGTCAGTTAGTGATTCGTCAACTGTGACTACCACATCGACAGTAGGTACAACTAATAAGGCTTCCATAACTGTGTACAAGCCGTCATCAAATTATACAATAAAAAGCGCAACATCAAGCCACTATACAAAACATGGAACTGAGACATATAATACTTGTACGTTATCAGATTAAAAATTATCTATCAGGAGACTGTATTTTCAGTCTCCTGATAAAATAAGGAGCGAATATGAGAAGAATACTTGCTTTTGTCAGTATTATGACAATTTGTATGGGGTCAGTCAGCCTTATTGGCTGTGGTACATCAGAAACATCCGATGAAACAGCGTATTCTGACGTGTCTGAACGTGATGAGAACAAAGAGAAGGTTATTAAAGCATCAGAGACATCCGATGAAACGGCATATTTTGACGGAAACGAGCATTACCATCCCAGTGGAAATTATATGACGTCAGATGGTTATTATTTTCTGGACGAAAACGGCATGCTTCATTTCTTTGATTTTGCGGCTCAGGAAACGGTCTACGTGTGTGATAAACCGGAGTGCTCGCATGTTTCGTCAAATGAGGGCGGCGATGGCTCATGCAATGCAGAGATCAACACGATCAGCGGCATCACGGTATATGGGGGTTCTATTTATTATATTGCGGAAGGCGGCGGGTATAATGAAGCAGATTTACGGAAAAGAGATACTGACGGGAATAATGACGAGAAGGTAGCCACTTTGGAAGGGGAGGCCAACTCTTCGACTGCTGCATGGTTTTATAAGGATACTGCGCTTGTAAGGGTCAGCACCGCAACAAGTAAGACCTTTGATGCCGAGACAAAAGAAAGTGAGAGTCAGGAAACCAGACTTTATTGTGTAGATTTGAAAACCGGGGACACGAGCCTTTTGGACACATCTTCTTTGGGGGATATATGGGCAAATGTATTTGTTGTCCATAAGATGGAGGACGGAAAATTTTACTATTATTCCCAGGAAGCGGATTCTTATTATATTTATGATACGGAATCCGGGGATGTTTCCAAACGGGATGTCGCCTGTACAGCAGATTTCACACAGGTTATTTATGGAGATGATGGGGATTACTGTTTTACAGCCTTTGTGGGAGATTTCTGTTACGGATTTCGGATAAATGGGGAGAATACGGAGCTGATCCGAATGAATATTGAAACGGGTGAGGAGGAAACCTATTTTTCGGGTGTGGATTCTTATCCGGAATTCAGCTGTTTTTCAACTTACCAGTCTATTTATGATTATGCGGACAGTACCTACTATGTTTACAACATGGAAACAGGTGAATTATCTGAGGTCGGAGGGGATTATGTGTCACAGGCCGGAGTAGGAGTGTCGCCGAAGGAAATCTCGGAATATGGTGTCATTTACAGTGTTGCGGTGCATCAGACCGATATGTATGGGGCATATGACGGGGATTTTGAATACCAGTATATGCCATTGCAAAGTTACATGAGCGGCGGCAATGATTATGTGTCGATTTACTATCTGGATCAGGAGAGTGGACAATGAAAACAACAGGGAGATCGAAAAAGAGAATACTGGCTGTTATCCTGGCTTTGAGTATAGGAATGACTCTGGCTGTAGGCTGTGGGCAGAGTGAAGAGTATGACAGCATCGGACAGGTTATTTCCGGGCAGACGGAAGAAACAACAGAAACGGAAAATCAACTGTATATCTCTGTGGCCGGTAATACGCTGGATGCATATATTAAAAATTTGAAATCAGTGGATACTCCGTCCGGCACGCTCGTCGTGTATACAGAGACAGTTTACAGCGACGCGGAGGTAATGCAGTTAAATGAGCTGCTATCTGAGAATGGGTATGATTTTCAGGTTCAAATGAGGCAGATCCCATCGGCATTATTTGATGATGTAACATCGGCAGAATTACTTACGGCATTGCGGGAAGAAGAGATAGCGGTCGATATTATTCCGGCATACTCAAGATACGTCCGTGAGGCGGCTGCGGAAGGGGAATTGGTTGATCTGACAGAGTATCTGGAAACAGATGCCGGAAATGATCTGAAAGCTGTACTTGCGGATCAGATTTATGAGGTTGCAGGATATCAGGATGGGGTGTATGCAGTGGGAAACCTGTATGCGCCGGAGCCGGCCGGCTGGGCTGCCAGTACGGAATTGATGGAAAAGTATGGGTTGGCAGCAGATGACCTGGCAAAACCGCTGACAGAGTTGGAAGAGGTATTTGCCAAAGTCACGGAAGGGGAAAAGGAAAATGAGAGCTTTGCGGCATTTTCCTTTGTCCCGGTATATCTCATGTGCAATCTTCCGGTATGGACTTACAGTCTGGGTTTCCCGATCGGATATTGGACAGATGGGGACGGGGAGGAGATTTGTGTAGTCAATCTTTTTGATACGGAAGAGATGAGGGAACTGGCAGGCACCTTAAATGACTATTACCAGAAAGGATATGTACGGGAAAGCGGGGATCAGACAACAGAAGAAGATTTCCTGATGCAGGCAGATTATAATGGATTTCCAATCTTCCGCTCTGACAGCCTCGATACATGGACCAATGTCAATGGGATTACTTTGACGCGGATTCCCTATTATGAGCAGGATACGACAGCGTTGAACTGTGAATTGTCCTGTATTGCACAGAGTTCCGGGTATCAGGATGAAGCTTTTGCTTTCCTGAATTTCATATATACAGATCAGGATGCCGCAAACCTGCTTCGCTATGGCATAGAAAATGAAGATTATGTGGTTACGGATGAGGGAGTGGAGATGGAAGGGCTTGAAAGTGAGTACACGGTTTTTCATAAAAGCCTTGGAAGCGTGTTTGCCAGCAGTGTGATCACACCATTTGAGACCAGTGAAAAAACGGAAATCAATATGGACACACTTTCGACTGTAAAATCAAATCCTCTGTATGGCTTTACATTTGACGCCAGCGCTGTAGAAGAAGAGGCGGCAGCCGTATCTGAACTGTATCTGGACAATAATGCGATGAGAGGGCTGTTCCTGTTTGAACCTTCGAACAGTATGTTTGATGTATCAGACTGGGAAGAATACTATGATAGTTTTAATAATGCGCTGAAAGAAGCGGGAATTGATGCGGTTGTGGAGGAAATGAACCGGCAAATACAGGAGTATCTGGATGATGCAGATTAAGATAGAGGCGTTGAGCAAAAAATACGGGGATAAGTATGCTTTGAGGGACATAACGCTGGAGCTGGGGAACGGAGTTTACGGATTGCTGGGGCCAAACGGAGCCGGGAAAAGCACCCTGATCAATATATTGGTAGGAAATCTTCAGCAGACGGTAGGGGCGGTTATTTGTGATGGCCGGGATATCCGCGGTTGCGGCCGGGACTATCGGAGGCGGCTGGGCTATATGCCGCAGCAGCAGAATCTCTATCCCGGTTTTACCGGCTGGGAGTTTCTGGCCTATATGGCTGTGTTAAAAGATGTACCCGGGGAAAATATCCGGGTGAAGATTTCTGATGTTGCGCGGCAGGTTAACCTTCAGGATGAACTGAAGAAAAAGCTTCATGCGTATTCCGGCGGCATGAGGCAGCGGATCTTACTGGCGGCGGCAATCCTCAATGATCCGGAACTATTAATACTGGATGAGCCCACAGCGGGGCTGGATCCAAGGGAGCGAATCCGTATCCGAAATCTGGTTTCCTCTATTGCAAAAGATAAAATTGTGCTCATCGCCACGCACGTAGTTTCCGATATTGAACATATTTCAAAAGAGATCATTCTGTTGGGGGACGGAAGACTGATCCGGAAAGCCGGGGTAGAAGAGCTTACCCACGAGATTCGGGATTCTGTATATGAGATTACAGTTCCCGCTGAGCAGATCCCCCGGATAGAATCGGCGTATTGTGTGTCTAATATTTTAAGCGACGGCAGCGTGGCAAAACTGAAAGTGCTGGCAGAGCAGCCTTTGCAGGGATATGAAAACGTGCATACCATACCGACGATGGAGGATGTTTATCTGTATCATTTTCAGATGAAAGAAAGAGGGGCTGGCAGGGATGAATCAGATGAGCTTTGAGTGGAAGAAATTATTCCGCCAGAGAGGATTTCTTATAATCATGGTAATCTGTGCTGCAATGAACCTGATGCTGCTGGTGAACAGTATGGCAGGCAGGAACCTTACATATACGGCTGAGGCTTACCGGGAGATGATGGCTGATATTTCCGGACTTTCGGCTGATGAGGCCTGTGAGCAGCTCTCCGAGGCAATACAATGCCTGTATCCTTACTATTATGGGATTGAAGAGATGGAATCGGACAGCTTGATTGATGAAATCTGTCCCTATACCGGAGACATCTGGAGTGAGTGGGAACTGCTGAGTGACGAGGTTGCGGAGCTGGAAAAGGTGGCGGGGTATTCGGAATATCTGGAGGAGATACAGGAGAATGCGGCTGTTATGCAGAGCGTCTCTATTTTTAAAAATAAAACAGGATATGCGGTCTGCAATATTAATAAGACAGCGGTGGATTTTTCAGGATTGACTGATATTGTCCCATCTGTGGATGTATCTAAGGGAATCGTCACCGCGACCGGCCAGCGGGGGACGGATTTCATATTACTGTTTTGGGTGGCGGCGGTTTGTATTTTCCTGGTTCTGACGGAAAAACAGGCGGGATTGTTTTTGCTGACAGGGCCAACGGTCAGAGGAAGGGGACGGATGTTCCTTTCGAAGCTGCTGATGTTGCAGCTGGTATCGACAGTGGGCGTTATTGTTTTATATGGGGAAAATCTAACCGCGGCAGGCGTTTCGTACGGTTTTGGCGATATAAGCCGGGCAGTTCAGTCCGTTGGTGATTATCAGGCTTGTATCCTGAAAATTTCAGTCGGGCAATATCTGGTATTATTTCTTGCGGAAAAAATACTGTATTTTTCTGCGGTGGGAATGATTGTGTTCCTGATCTGCCTGTTGCTGCAGAGAACATTTCATATCATCCTCGCTGTCGGAATCCTCTCCGGAATGAGTGGGGCGTTGTACTATTTGCCGGGTGATAACAGTGTGTTCTCAACTCTGAAATATGTAAATCTGTATTATTTTATGCATACAGACAATCTCCTGATGATATACAGGAATGTAAATATTGTCGGACGGCCGGTGAATCTGATTCCTGTCTCCGCATTCATACTGGTCGGAATCGTGGTGATTTTTCCTTTTTTGTGTGTGAAAGCAGCACAGGGGCGGCGTGTTTTAAGCATGTCGGGCGGCCGGGAAACATTTTTATGCAAACATAAGCATATGCATGCAGGAGGCGTCGCTTATTATGAGTACCTGAAACTGATCAGGAAAAGAGGTATCATCTGGCTGCTGATCCTTCTTGCGGCCATTCAGATCTTCCGAATCCGGAATTATGAATATATCACAGATTCGGAAGATATTTATTATAAAATTTATATGGATTATCTGTCCGGGGTCCCGGATGAACAGACGGAAACATATGTAGCCGAAGAAAATGAACGGTATATCGGGTTATACGAAGAATATGAGTCGGAAACAGATGCAGACAGGCTCAATGAGATAGCACAGAGCCTTTTGCCGGAAAGTGCATGGGAAAAGGTTGTCGCGGAATATGACCGGATCATGGCTCAAAGTGCCAAGCAGGGGCGTATGTTAAGCCTGATCTATGATGGCGGTTACCGGATGCTGATGGGGGATGATGCGAACCGGGATATGGGAAATGCCGTCCTGTTTGGCTTGTTGATGTGCATCTGTGTGTCAGCTGTATTTTCCGTAGACGCGGATAACGGAATGAACCAGCTGATTTACACTACCGGCAACGGCCGACTGACAACATTGAAAAAAAAGAACAAAGTATCTTTCTGTACGATGATGGTTTTATTTGCGCTGGTGTATGGAATGGACTTTCTGCTGATTGCCTGTAAAGTCGGGCTTTTAAAATGCGGCTCATGGATTCAAAGCCTGGAATCATTTTCCGCTAGCCCTGTGTCTATTCGCCTGTGGCAATATCTGATTTTATTGTATCTGATCCGGTTTGTCGGCGCATGGACGATGTTGTGTCTAGCCAGAATCGTCTCTTTTTTGTGTAGAGATACCTTCCGGGCAGCAATTGTATCTGCCATCCTGCTGGTATTGCCGGCTCT
>JAJPZY010000048.1 GCA_021204085.1 Clostridiales bacterium
AGTATACAGGTAAATCCACGTTGTTACAAATGTGAGGTCACTTCATATTATCTAACCATGTGAGTGAGTACCCGATAAATGGATGAAACATAAACGGAGTAAGAATGAGCGACCTTTTTGATGCGGGATTTTTTGCAAAATTAAATCATTTGAAGCTGGCGGCGCATATTCGTCCGGAACAGGGCTTAAGCGGCGGACGAAAATCCTCGGCGAAGGGTTCCTCCGTCGAATTTTCGGATTTTCGTGAATATCTACCCGGCGATGATATCCGCAGGATTGACTGGAATGTGTACGGACGCCTGGATAAGCTGTGCGTGAAGCAGTTTATGGAAGAGAAAGAAGTCCGGTATCATATTTTTCTGGATACAAGCGCTTCCATGAATTTCGGGGAGAAAAAGAAATCTGTCATGGCGCTGCGGCTTACGGCTGTTTTTGTCTGGCTGGTCTTGCAGCGTCTGGATCGCGTGGAGGTTTTGACGTTTCGCGACGGAAAGCTGGGACGCACCAATCCGATCGTCGGGAGAAGCAGCTTCAGCCGTCTGCTTCAAGATCTGGAGCAGGTGCGGTTTGGCGGAAAAACAGAGATAAACGCCGCGGTACGGCGGTCGGTCCTCGGAGGAAAGGGAATCACCATCCTGATTTCTGATTTTCTGGAGGAAGAAGGCCTGGAGGAGGCCATCCGTTATCTGGTATATCAGCGGCAGGAGGTTTTCCTGATTCAGGTGCTTGCGCGGGAGGAAACGGACTTTGATGATGAGGGAACGCTGGAACTGGTGGATGCGGAGGATGCAGGAAGCGTCCGGGTTACCATGAGCCGGCAGTCGATCCGAATGTATACAGAAGCGCTTCAGCGTCATGAGACGGAACTAAAATGTCTGGCGAAGCGTTATGGATGTACCTTTCTCCGTGTAGTATCGGATGAAGAAGCTGACAAAGTTGTCTTTGAAACGCTGCGGAATAATCGAATGTTTGAGTGAATCATAAAATCGTTTCCCATATCTGCAAATGACGCATCGATAATTCGAAAGTGTCTGACTGGTTCGGGAGAATATAAGGTTCTGGAAAACAGAAATGAGGAAAAAGTGGGCATACATGCACTCTGGCCGCTGGCGTTTCTTGCGCTGGTGCCGATCATTCTTCTGCTGTATTTTTTGCGGCAGAACATAAAAAAGAAAGAGTTTTCCGCCGTTATGCTCTGGCGGGAGGTCTACCGTTCTGCGGAGGCGACAAAACCAAGGGAACGATTGCGGAAAAATCTGCTTCTTATTTTGCAGATTCTCACGGTTTGCCTCTTTGTTCTGGCTTTGATGCGTCCGTGGATGAACACCGGTGCTTCGGCAGGTACAGTCACAGTTCTTGTGATCGATAACAGCGCAAGTATGGATGCTCTTTACACGGAGAATGAGACCAGACTGGAAGCGGCCAAGGAAGCAGCCTGCGACTATGTAGATCATTTGCAGGATGATTCTACGCTTTATGTGGTAAGCGCAAACCAGTCTGCCGTGCTTGTGCTCTCCAACAGTCAGGATAAGCTGGAGGCAAAAAAACGCATCCGTGCAATTGAACAGACGGTGCTGGGCGGCGACCTTTCCTCTTCTTTGAGTCTGGTACAGTCCTGTATCAGTCAGGCGGAAGAATACCAGACCGTATTTTTTACGGACACGGCTTTTGATACCGGCGACCTAGATTGCCTGGTGCAGAGTTTTTTCAGTGAAGCTGCCAACTGTTCCGCAGACAGTGTAAGCTACACGGAGCGTGAGGAAGGTTTGCTGGTTTTGACACAGGTGACAAATTACGGCGATGAGGATGTTGCCGGAGAAGTCAATCTTTATAGCATTGATTCGGACGGGGAAGAAACGCTTGTATCTATTTCAGAGATGGAAGCGCCGGCAGGAGAGACCGTTTCCGTATATTTTGAATTGGCAAAGTCTGATCTTTCGGAAAATGCGGCGGCGCTTCGTGCTGAATTAAATAATGCGGATGCATTGGCGGGAGATAATTCCGCCTGGTGTGTGATGGAGGAGGCAAAAACCTGCCGTGTCCTGCTTTTGACAGAGTCTAACCTGTTTATAGAAAAAGCATTTGCCAATATCAGCGGGGTTGAGATTTACCGCACGGCAGATCTTGGGGTCTTTGATACAGAGGATTCTTCCGGATACGATCTCTATATTTTCGACGGGCTGCTGCCGGAAGAACTGCCGGAGACGGGGAATTTTCTTTTTATTAATTGTGAAGCCGGGGATTATTTTTCCTCAGCGGATACGGTAGAAAATACCAGCTTAAACATCCTGTCCACAGATATAACCTGTTATTCGGCAGATGCCTCATTCGGGGTCAATGCTTCATCGGTTTATGATCTTCCTTCCTGGGGAACCGCTTTTTTAATGGCCGGAGAGGATGTTGCCGGATTTTACGGCATATACGGCGGACACCGTCTTGCGGTGATGGGCTTTGATCTGCATGATACCGACTTCGGACTGAAGGCGGAGTTTCCGATTCTGATTTCGGAAATGTCTGATTATCTGCTCGATACCGGGCTGACAGAGGATACGACCTACGTTGCCGGAGAAAGCATTCTTCTGCACGGAAACAGCACCGGTTCTGATCTGACAATCACTCTGCCGGATCAGAGCACGCAAACGATTGCCGCCTCCGAAGCGGCCGGATCCTATATGGAAGTTTCGCAGACAGGCGTTTATCAGGCTGTTCAAGAGCAGGGAGAGGAGACTGTGACACAGAATTTTGCCGTTCAGTTTCCTGCCGCGTCCGAATCCAACCCGGAATCCGCCGAGACCATGGAAAACGCAGAATCTGCCTCTGCCGTCTCCTCAAATGCACTCGGAACGCGCGAACTGCGGAATCTGATCATAATCCTGCTTCTTCTCCTGATGTGCGCGGAGTGGATCATTTACGTGCGGACATCCTGACGAAGTGACCAAGCTTCATATAGTTACGTGAAACCCTTGGCGGGTGATTGCGAAACATTCGAAAATATGCATGTGTGCACGGGAAAAACAATTCATAAGTGGCACTCTAATGTGCCCGTTGAATTCGTTTTTCCCGGGTACACAAACCGAAAAACTGCTGTTTCGTAATCACCCTCAAGTTCAGAACGGAGCCCCTTATGTTTGTAGAATTTGCCCATCCCCGGGTGCTTATCCTGCTCCCGGCAGCAGTCATATTCATCATCTGGTCCGCCAAGTACCTGCGCGCCCGTTCGGCAAGCCGCCGCACAGGTCTTGCCCTGCTGCGCTGTATGATCCTGGCTCTGGTAATTTTTGCCCTTTCCGGAGTCAGTATCCGGAAAAACAGCGACATAACGACTACCATTTTCCTTGTGGATCTCTCGGACAGTACGAGCCGGGTGCAGAAAGAGGAAGCAGAGTTTGTCCGGGAAGCGATTGCTTCTATGCCGGAAAAGAACCAGGCGGGCATCGTTGTATTCGGATCAGACGCGCAGATTGAACAATTTGTCAGTGAGAAAAAAGTTTTTACGGAATTTCAGGCAGAAATTAACGGGACGGCGACCAATCTGGAACAGGCAGTGCAGACTGCTTTGGCGTTATTTCCGGATGAAAGTGCCCGCCGTCTTGTGCTTTTGACGGACGGAGCAGAGAATGAGGGATCCGTCCGTGATGTGGCGTCAGCGTTTGCCAAGACCGATGTTGAATTTAAAGTAATGACTTATGAGAATTCCGCGGAGGATGAGGTCTATGTCAGCGATCTGACGCTGCCCGAGACAATCCGCCAGGGAGAGGCTTTTCAGGTTCAGGTGGAAATTTACGCGACGGAAAGCGGAAATGCAACGGTTTCTCTTTATTCCGGGCGGACATTAAAGGGACAGAAAGATGTTGTCCTGCAAAGAGGTTATAACCAGCTTTTGTTTTCCGATGAAGGCGTGGAAGAAGGGTTAAAGAGTTACCGGGTTACGGTAGAAGCAGAGAATGACACAGTCTCTGTTAACAATACTTACAGTGCCTATACGACGGTGGAGAGCAGCGATCAGCTTCTGGTTGTAGAGGGCGAAGCAGATGAGAGTGCTGAGTTTGTAAAAATTCTGGATGCCTGCGTTTTTGATTATGACGTGGTTACACCGGCGGGGGTGCCGGCAAAGATATCCGATTTAAATCAGTATCAGACCGTGATTCTTCTGGATGTCTATGCGGACGATCTGAGGGATGGCTTCCTGGATATTGTGGAAACCTATGTGAGTGATTATGCCGGCGGGTTGATTATCATCGGCGGCACAAACAGCTATGCTCTGGGTAATTACAGGGATACTTCTCTGGAGACGGTGCTTCCGGTGACCATGGATCCGGAGGGAGAAAATGAAGTGCCGCAGATTGCCATGGTTATGGTAATCGACCATTCCGGGAGCATGGCTTCCGCGTCAACAGAAACCAGCAGCGTTACCTGTATGGAGATCGCCCGGCAGGCGGCCGTAAGTGCCCTTGATTCTTTCCGTGAGATCGACGAGGTCGGCGTACTTGCGTTTGACGATGCTTATTCCTGGGCAGTACCTCTGAAAAATGCAGCAGATACGGATGCGATCGCAGCCAGTATCTCCGGGATTACGGCGGATGGCGGGACCAGTATTTATCCGGCGGTAGCGGAAGCAGCGGCGGCGCTCGAAGAATCAGATGCGGCGATCAAACATATTGTTTTGCTGACAGACGGTGAGGACGGCTATCGTGAATACGGAGACCTGCTGGATGAAATGGAGGAGGAAGGGATCACGCTGTCTACGGTTGCAATCGGAACTTCCTCCGATACAAAGCTGCTAAAGAATCTGGCGACAGCGGGCGGCGGGAGATATTATTACTCAGATGCCGGGACAGCTCTTCCCAGGATCTTTGCCCAGGAAGTGTATCTTTCCACGGACAGCTACCTGATCAATGAAGAATTCGCCCCGACACTGGTGAACTCTCATGAAATCGCCGGAGATCTTTTTGATGAAGGGTGTCCTTCTCTTCTGGGTTATATCGCGACCACGGCGAAATCCACGTCCACCGTGATTCTGGAATCCGAGCGGGAAGATCCGATTCTTGCGGTTTGGCAGTACGGACTGGGGAGAACTGTTGCCTGGACGACAGATGCGGCGAATGAATGGACCGGAAATTTTGCTCTCTGGGATAATTATACTGCTTTGTGGAAAAATATGATTGACTGGACGATCTCGGATTCTGATCTCGGCAGCGATACACTGGAAATCAGCCAAAGCGCATCCTCGATTACAATTGAATATACGACGGATGAATATACAGCTTCGACAGAATTAGATGCTGTGCTGACGGATGAGGACGGTAATCAGCAGGCAGTGGCGCTGCGGGCGGTTTCCCCCGGAATATATCAGGCGGAAACAGATGTAGATTGCACGGGCGTCTTCAGTATCAATGTACGAAAGAGTGAAGATGGTGAAGTCGTAAAGAATGTCAATACTGCGGCGGTCATTCAATATTCCCGGGAATACCGTTATGCAGAGACGGACAGCACTCTCGACTCGTTTGTCTCGCTGATCGGCGGGCGGTATATCACGGATATCAGCGAAGTGTTTGATACGGACCTTGAGGGAACACTCTCCCGCACAGATATTACGCAGCTATTGCTCATACTTGCCGTGCTGTTCTTTGTGCTGAATGTTGCGGTGCGCCGGCTCAGTCTGGACTGGCTGGCCGCGGCAGCGGGAGGCGTCAGGAAAATAAAGGATGCTGTACATAGTCCGGGAACAGCCGAAAGAGAGAATAAAGCTGCAGGTAAGAAAAAAGAGGCAGCGGGATTTTCTGATGCCGAGACGCAGAAAAATATATCTGTAAAATCTGACAGCGGTAAGTTAGCGGACAGAGAACGGAAAAAGAAAGAGAAAAGCAGGGATTTAGCGGCTGAAAAGAAAAAAGGAGCGCAGAAGGAAACTTCCGATGTTATTGACACAGCGGCACTATTGAAAAAGAAACAGGATCGAAATTAATTATCGGTTTATTTCCCCGATACCCCTTGACATTTGCCGCTTTTGTGCTAAAGTAATTAGAAAACCTGTCTTTTGCAGGAGAATAGAGTGAAAAATGCCCTCAACCCCAGTATTTATGC
>JAJPZY010000125.1 GCA_021204085.1 Clostridiales bacterium
ATCAACTTATCATAGAAGATCTGATATATTTACAGAAATAAATTCACACACTCGTATTGTCCGCAGAAGATGTTTCGCTTGTATCGTCTGTTCCGTTTGTACCGGAGGTTAATACCAGAGCATTGATTGCCGCATTTAGATTTGCTGCGGCTTTGTCAACTGCTTCCTGACTTTCCTGTGCTGCCAATGCTGCTTTTGCTGCTGTCAGTGCTTCCTGGAGTGCGTTCCAGCTGTCTGCTGTGTAATCGCTTTCTTCCAGGGCTTCTGCCTCAGCAATTGCTGTTTCCAGATCGGTTGTATCATAGGTTGTCTCGGCAGAAGCAAGAGTAACAGTACCATCTTCGTTTCTGCTGAACTGGCTGATGAAAGCCCATGCCGCATAAGTCTCGGTCGGGTACACTTCATGCTGCTTTCCATTTACTGCACACAGCGCGGTGTAGCAGTTGCCGTCCTCACTGTTGTAATAATCAATGGTCAGATCTGTGCCGAAGCGAATCGCGGTTACGGTCTCGGTTGCATCACTTTCAATGCCCCATATATTGTCGACTGTTTCATCGTAGGTATAGCCTCCCTCGATATTGTTCATGTCGAAGTATACTTCCAGCATCTGGTCTACGTTGTTGGATTCACCGGCCTGATGAGGCATCTCCGGTAACGGTGAGGCTGTTCCTGCCACATAGAATACCGGCATGGTCAGATCGCTGATTTCAATCCCATCCATAGAATAGCTGCCGTCTTCCTCTGACATATATCCCGCATCCATGGGGATGATACCTGCATAAACGCTGGTGTATTTCATACCTGTGTTCCAGCTTTTCACGCCGCCCATGGAGAAGCCTGTAGCATAAATCCGGGAAGTATCAATCTGGGGATATTTTTCCTCCAGGAGATACAGGAGTTCTGTCATGTCGTCGGATGTATAGCTGGTATGATCCTGCACAGCAAAAACGATGAAGTTTTCCTGTGCTCCCAGAACCGGCCAGTCGGAAGCCATGGCTACATATTCTGCGGTGGAGCCGCCGCCGTGGTACAGCATCACGACAGGAACTGTGCCATCCTCCGCGTTTGCAGTGGTGTCAGTAAAGTATTCATAGACTTTTAAGGTTCCGGCGTCAATATCATAATAATTGATGCTTTCGGTAATCCCGTAAGAAGCATAATCGGTGACCGGGGCGATAATGCCGCTCTGACGGCGGACGGTTCCGGTTACGGCTTCATATTCTGCCAGTAAAGTCTCTGCATCAAACCCGTCGGTTACGGATGACGTGGTCACATCATATTTACCGTTATCCGGATTCAGGGATGCCAGGATGCTCTCATATCCTTCCGGCCCGTTTACGACCACGGCGGGAACTTCCGTATCTTCATATGCGCTGTCTGCCAGTACACTGACATTAAACAGGTTGACGCAGGTCGGGGTGATATTGACGGTACGGGTATAACCGTCCGAATAGGTGATGCTGCTGATCACTGCCTGCAGGTAGCGCTCCGCGACAAAATCAGCGCCGGATCCTTCTGCGTAGATGTAGATTCGCTCCGCGGTGCCTGCATATACGCCGTCGGATGTTTTGCCATCCACATAGGTGTTGGTGCTGCTGTCAGAGAAGGTATCCAGAATGGCAGCGTACAGGCCGTCATCATCGCTGCTCCAGGTGTCGCCGGAGGAAGATACGAATACGACAATGGATCCCTCCTCCTCGGCCAACTGTGCCAGCCCGGACGTATGCGCCTCAGCCAGGGCGGTTTCTGCAGAGTAGTCCTCATCGCCAAATACGACGAAGATCGGGCTGGAGCATGTCCGTGTGCCGACCAGATCGCTGTCCGGTACAAAGTAATAGCATTCTGTTCCGTTCACTGTTACGGTATCCACATGTCCGGAATAGTCAGCAGTTGTTTCCTCAGCAGTAGTTTCCTCTGTTGTTTCTGCATCGTTTTCCGTATTTGTTTCCGCTGCTGCTTCTTCTGCGGTTTCAGTGACGGTTTCTTCGTTGCTTTCCTCCGCAGCTGCATCTTCAGCTTCCTCCGCAGCCGCATCACTTCCCTCCGCAGTTACGATTACCTCTTCTTCGGTGATCCCTTCATCAGATTCATTGACAGCCTCGTATGCGCTGTCAACGTCAGAATCCTCTGCGGGTTCCTCTGATTCAACGGTCGTCGTTTCCGCTGTGTCCTCATCTGCTGCCAGAATGGTGTTTAAAGTGGCCGGCTGCGTCAGCGCAAATACCATTGAGGCGGCAAGAACTGCAGAAAGACATTTTGAAAATTTACGTTTCATTGTTGCCTTTACCTCCTTTTCGGTTAAATTTTCAACTATATTTTCACAAAAAATTCACATTTGCAAAAGAGTGCAGGTTGTCTGGTTTAATGACATAATTTGATAAAAAAGTTCTGATGCGAGCAAACTGGAAAAAAGATGCATTTGTAAATTCCATGGCCTTCTTAGAACACAAGGTTAACCTTTTGTGCTTGCTGGTAAAAATAATTTTATATATGTATTTTTATGCTTCTCTATGTTAGTATTATAAGAAAGATATAAATTAAGTGTAAAAAAAACCGGAGACCGGAATTAACAGAATCATGCAGGAGGGGAGCGTGTTGATAGATGATAAAGACTTTTAATGTAAACGGTGCTTGCAGACCGGAAAAGCATTATATGGTTGATCTTACATCACGTCTGAAAGTAATAAAAAAAATGGTAGATGATGGGGCATACTTCACAATCAACCGTGCCAGACAATTTGGCAAGACTACTACCTTAAATGCTCTTGCGGATTATCTGGAAAAAGATTATGAGGTGATCAGTCTGGATTTTCAGACTATGGGAGCATTATCATTTGAGAGTGAGGAGACCTTTGTAGCTGCGTTTTCCGGAGAATTGTTGGATAGTGTTGATGGATTTCCGGATGGGATAGAGAATCAGCTTCTGGCTTTTGCAGATGGTACTGCCAGGATCAATTCTTTAAATGCCCTCTTTCGTGTTATAAAAGTGTGGTGCGGGAAACTGGAAAAAGCACCGGTTTTGATTATTGATGAGGTGGATACAGCGACAAATAATCAGGTTTTTATTGATTTTCTTGCTCAGTTGCGGGCATATTACCTGAAACGTCCAAAAGTTTCAACTTTTCAATCGGTAATTCTTGCCGGAGTTTATGATATTCGAAATATTCGGCGAAAAATTCGAACGGAAGAGGATCATAAGACAAACAGTCCATGGAATATTGCGGCGGAGTTTAATATTGAGATGAGTTTTTCGCCAACGGATATTGCTGCGATGTTGGCTGAGTATAATGCAGATCACAATCTTACGATGGATGTAACGGCGATTGCTGATATGATTTATGAGTATACATCGGGGTATCCATATCTTGTTTCAAGAATCTGTAAAGTTATGGATGAGCAGCTTCCGCAAAAAGCAGCATATGCTGTTCCTGGTGCAGCCTGGACCAAAGAAGGTTTTTTGACCGCAGTTCAAATCGTGCTTGGTGAAATCAGCCCATTGTTTGATTCTTTGATTGGAAAGTTAAATGATTATCCCGAACTGAAAAATCTTATATATCTTTTGCTGTTTCGAGGACAGCGGATTGCATATAGTCCGGATGACCCGGATATCCGCATGGCTGTGATGTTTGGTTTTGTGAAAGTAGAAGAGAATGCAGTTGTTATTGCTAACCGGATTTTTGAAACGCGTTTGTATAATTATTTTCTGACTTTGGCAAAAGAACAGAATAGTGATTTGTATGCAGAAGGTTCGCGGCATATGGATCAGTTTATCAAAGACAATGGTTTGGATATGAGACTGATTCTGGAGCGCTTTGTAGCCGCTTTTGATGACCTTTATGGTGATCAGCCGCAGAAATTTGTTGAAGAGGATGGGAGAAGATATTTCCTTTTATACCTGCGGCCGATTATAAACGGCACAGGAAATTATTATATTGAATCCCGCACTCGGAATCAGGAACGCACGGATGTGATCATAGATTATCGGGGCAACCAGTATGTGTGTGAACTTAAGATCTGGCGTGGAAATTCTTATAACGAGCGCGGTGAAAATCAGCTTAGTTCATATCTGGATTATTATCATCTGAATAAAGGTTACATGCTAAGCTTCAACTTTAATAAAAAGAAGGAAATAGGGGTTAAGGAGATTGTCCTCGGCGATAAGGTATTAATTGAGGCAGTGGTATGAGCTATAAAATAAAGTGTCGCTCTGCGACACTTCGCGCGCGAGCGGTTGCGCAGCAAAACCTCCTATCCGCGAGCTGCGCATCCTCACGGAGTGTTTTTATATCATAGGAAATCGCATACTTTAATACTTTACAACAACAAGGTCTTTCCTATGATATAAGAAAGCAGGCGATGAGCCTGCTTTTTGTCGCAAATACACCCCGGAAATGTCTTTCATTTCTCTGTAAATTGTAATGGTTTTTTGTTATACTATTACATTAATGTATGTGTATTGAGGAGGATGAAACTTTTTATGAAGATTGAAACATTAAAATTATGGGACGACCGGGATGATGTGGAACTGACCACATTTCTTACCATGCCGGATCCGTTTTTTCCGGATCCCATCAAAAAACCGGCGGTGATTGTCTGCCCGGGCGGAGGGTACAATAATTGTCCCCGGCACGGAACAGAGGGGGATGCGGTAGCGATGACTTTTGCAGCGGACGGATATCAGGGGTTTGTCCTGGAGTACAGTGTTGCGGAGAAGGCGCCGAAGGAGAAGGTTTTATTCCCGAATCAGCTGCTTGATTTTGGAAAAGCGATATTGACGATCCGTGAGCATGCGGATGAGTGGTATGTGGATGTGAATCGGATTTCGATTATCGGATTTTCCGCAGGTGCCCATCTGTGCGGCATGCTGGCGACTACCTGGCATCAGGATCTGCTGTCCGGATATTTCCACGAGGATCCGGAGGTATTTCGGCCGCTGGCAGCGATGTGTATCTATGGACTGTTTGATTATGTGTATCAGAATGAGTTTAACCGGAGTCAGGCAGGGAGTTCGAATCCGATGCTGCAGGGCGACCTCTGCACGCATGTGTTCGGCGTGAGCGTTCCGGAGCGGACGGAAGAAGAAAAATATAGTCCGTATTATCAGGTCTCAGAGAAGACCTGTCCGATGTTTATGGCGGCGGCGATTAATGATGGGCTGGTTCCGGCAATTCAGTCGGTGAGAATGGCGGAAAAGCTTCATGAGGCGGGGGTTCCGTATGAGCTGCACATGTTCCAGTACGGAGATCACGGTTTTGGTCTCGGAAGAAATCTGGTGGAGCCGTTCCGGAATGAACTGGCGCATGCCTGCGCGGAGTGGGTACCGCTGGCAAAGACGTTCCTGATGCATCAGATTACACCGGAGACGACGGATAAAGAAAAGGATCCTTTCGCAATCTTTGAAGAGTAGAAATAAGGAGGAATAGTTAATGAAAATCACTGATATTAATATCCGCGATCCCTATGTCCTTCTATATGAAGGAAAGTACTATCTTTACGGCACCCGTTCCGCGACCTGCTGGGGACCGGCGGACGGCTTTGACTGCTATGTAGGAGAAGATCTGGAAAACTGGGAAGGACCGATTGAAGTGTTTCACCGCCCGCAGGATTTCTTTGCGACGGAGAATTTCTGGGCGCCGGAGTGTTATTTCTATCAGGGAGCCTTTTATTTTATCACGACGTTTGGTGCTCCCGGCATGAAAAAGGGGCTTTATGTTTTGAAATCCGAAAAACCGGAAGGACCCTATGAGCTTTACGGAGAGCGCCTGACGCCGGAAGACTGGACGTGCATTGACGGGACTCTATATATTGAGGGAGATACGCCGTATCTGATTTTCTCCCATTCTTTTGAGGACGACGGGCAGGCAGACATTTCCGTGACAAAGCTTGCACCGGATCTGTCCCATGCAGAGGGAGAACCGTGGGTTGCTTTCCCTGCAAAGGCGGCGCCCTGGGCGAAGCCGTTTCCCTGGGCAAAGCAGGAGTTCGGCATTGAGGGAGACTGTTATTTCACAGACGGTCCTTCCCTGCGGAAGATGGAGAGCGGCAATCTCTATCTGCTGTGGTCCAGCTGGGGCACAGCCGGATATGCGGTCGGTGTCGCCCGGTCGGAGAGCGGTTCCGTGATGGGACCCTGGAAGCAGGTGGAGAAGCCGATCTGGCCGGAAAACGGCGGACACGGCATGATGTTTGAAGATAAGGAGGGGGAGTTGATGTTCGCCCTTCATTATCCCAATGACAAATATGCGGAGCGCCCGATTTTCCGGAAAATGACGGAAAAAGATCAGACGCTGATACTGGAAGACGAATAAAAGCTGTGCCGGATGCTTTCGGCAGCGACAGAGAAAGAGTATTTATTATGAAAAGAAAAGTCAGTCCGATGACGATTATCACCCTGTGCGGGGTATGTGTGATTTTTGCTATTTTATTATCAGGAAAAGTGGATGCGGTCTATATATTGCCGGTCCTGGGAGTTGTCTGTGTAGCGCTGGGGGCCGCGGTTCTGGTGCAGGGGAGCCGAAGCGAGAAGGGGCTTTGCACCAGTGACAAGCAAAAAGCAGTGCTGTACGTGATCCTGGGCGCATTCTTAATCGTGCTTGGTGCCGTGCAGATTCTGGAAATCTCATTTTCCGAAACGACATGGAACGGCATGATGGCGGTTGTATTGGTGCTGATCATCACCTATTTTGTGATTCGGTTTACCAGAAAATAAGACGGTGTGTAAAGTATAATATGTCCGTCTTATCTAATCTGTGATGTCGGCGGATACAATGTATGAGATTGATATAATTATTTATCAGCTGCAGGAGGTAAATTTATAATGTATATAAAAAAATGGAACAGCGGCTGGAAGTTCTGGCCGGATAAGGGGGCGTTTGCTCTGGTATGGAACATTCCGGAGATTGCGAGGGACATTGACCTGCCCCATGACGCGATGCTTGAGGCGCCCGCGCGGGCGGACAGTCCCAACGGGGGCAATACCGGTTATCGGAACGGGGATGTTTACACTTATGTGAAGATGCTTTATGCGCCGGAGGAGTACCGGGAGAAGACGGTGATGCTGAAATTTGAGGGCGTGTACATGAATGCGATGGTTTATGTCAATGAGCAGCTGGCGGCAAAGTGCCCTTACGGTTACACCGGATTTTACGTTAAATTAAACGACCATCTGCGCTACGGGCAGGAGAATGAGATCCGTGTCCTGGTAAAGAACAGCGGGATGGCCAACAGCCGGTGGTACAGCGGCAGCGGAATTTACCGTGATGTGTATCTGCTGGTTTCCGATACCGTCTATCTGGAGCCGGAGGGCGTGCAGGTGACGACCGAATCCCTCGATGATAAACTGGCTGTTCTGATGGTGCGGTCGCAGGTGAAAAATCGCCGGTGCACAACGGTTCCGCTTCGCCTGGAGACAGAGATTCTGGATCCGGAAGGGGTGACGGCAGCAAAAGATACCGTTTATCTGACACTTTATGAAGGTGGGAATCAGCGGGCGATGCAGCGGATTGCGGTGACACAGCCGCAGACCTGGTCGGAGGACACGCCGAATCTGTATCGCGCGGTGAGCAGACTCTATGAGGGAGAAAAGCTGTTGGATGAGAGTGAGACCGCGTTTGGTATCCGGACACTGGAGTTGGATGCGAAGCGGGGACTCCGCGTGAACGGCAAATTCGTCAAGCTGCGCGGCGCCTGCATCCATCATGACAGCGGTCTGCTGGGCGCAGCCACCTACGCGGCGGCGGAGTACCGTAGAGTACAGAGGCTGAAAGAAGCCGGTTTTAATGCAATCCGCATGTCGCATCATCCGGCGGCTCCTGCACTTCTGCGTGTCTGTGATGCGCTGGGTGTGTATGTCATGGATGAGACCTTTGATATGTGGACGCGGTGCAAATCCGATAACGATTACGCACTCTTCTTTGATCGGTGGTGGGAGTCGGATGTGGAAGCGATGGTCCGCAAGGATTTCAATCACCCTTCCGTCATTCTCTACTCGGTGGGAAATGAGATTCCGGAGATCGGGAGCGACCTGGGTGCATCCATCTGTAATCAGATCTGCGAGAAAATCCGTTCCCTTGATACCGGCAGGTTTACACTGGCTTCCATCAACGGCGTTTTTGCGGCGGGGGATCGGATCGAACAGATCATGGGAGATCTGCAGGCAGAGCTGGCGGATGCCGGTGAGGTGGATGACGATGCGAATGTCAATGATTTTATGACGGTTATGGATACGCACATGGATCAGATTGTCTGCCACAGGGCGGTTTCAGAGCGGTTGGAAAAAGCCTGTGCGGGTACGGATATCGCCGGTTACAATTATATGACAGCCCGGTATGAGCCGGATGGTGAAGCTTATCCGAACCGTGTGATTGTGGGAAGCGAGACGTACCCGCCGGAGATCGCACGCAACTGGGGGTTGGTTCGTCGGCTGCCCCATGTGATCGGAGATTTCACCTGGACCGGATGGGATTATATCGGTGAGGCCGGCGTCGGCGTGGTGGCCTATGCGCTGGGCGAGGGCGGCTTCGGAGCGCAGTTCCCGTGTCAGCTTGCCTACTGCGGCGATATCGACATTACCGGTTTCCGCCGTCCGACTTCCTACTTCCGAGAGGCGGTATTCGGACTTCGCAGCGATCCGTATATCACGGTGCAGAACCCTTACCGTTATGGTCAGGAGGCGACGAAGACAGTCTGGGTGATCAGTGATAACCATTCCTCCTGGACATTCCCCGGTTGTGAGGGAAAACCGGTGGTGGTGGAAGTCTATGCGCCGGGCGACGAGGTGGAATTGTTTGCAAATGGCGTGTCTCTGGGCAGAAAGTCGGCCGGGGAGGCAGTTGGTTTCCGCACTTTATTTGAGACCGTTTATGAGCCGGGTACATTGCGTGCGGTGGCCTATGAGAACGGAGCAGAAATCGGGAGCATGGACTTAAAGACCGCAGGAGAAACGACAAACCTGAAGCTTACCGCAGAAGAGGTCACTGCGGATGAAGAGACGTTGATCTATGTGGATATTGCGGCGGAGGACGCCGACGGTATCGTTTGCGACGCGGCAGAGCAGACACTGCGGGCCGGCGTGGACGGAGATGCGGTGATTCTCGGTTTCGGCAGCGGCAATCCGAAGCCAATGTACAATTTCATCACGGATACGACGGAGACATTTTACGGAAAGGCGTTGCTGATACTGAGGCGGACCGGTAGCGGCGCGGTGACAGTGACGGTGACGGGAGATGACGAGCGGAAAGCGGAGTTGAGTATCTGAAGCGGTTTCGGTAGTTCCCTTACACAGTTTGAAACAATTTGGGATGAATATACAGTGAGTATGAGGTGAGAGTGGATCTCCCTTTACCAAATATAAGGAAGGGACCGGTGTCCGGCGGTAAAAAGCCGAGTGCCGGTCTTTTATTATTCTTAATAATTGCCTTTTTGTGCATCTACTGTTGAGGGATCACAAATGTATTCGCCAAAACATCGCAAATATATTCGCCAAAACACCGCAAATGTATTCACCACCTCTTGCATAATTATTTTTATAATGGTAAAGTATACTATAAGAAATTTCAGAAATCGGACATATTGATTCGACAGGTACAAGTGTCGGTCAATGTAAGATCGGAGGAATGAAAAATGCCGGAGTATATAAAAAGAATCTGTGACAGTGAATTGGAACTAAAGCTGGAGGCTTTTGGCGCGGTTCATATTGTCGGACCGAAGTGGTGTGGCAAAACGACAACCGCAAAGCAATTTGCAAAAAGTTATATCGAAATGCAGGATCCTGATAAGCGGGATATGTATATGGAGACGGCAAAGATTCAACCTTCGAATCTCCTGATTGGGAAAAATCCTCGCTTGATTGATGAATGGCAGGTTGCGCCTAATATATGGGATGCAGTTCGGATATCTGTGGATCGCCGCGGAGAAGAAGGATTGTATATCCTTACAGGCTCTAATTCTATAGATAGAAGTAGAATTATGCACACAGGAACAGGTCGGATTGATACTCTTGCCATGTACCCTATGAGTTTATATGAAACGGGAGAGTCTAATGGAGCAGTATCTCTGTCAGGATTGTTTAAATCTGAGAATTTTCCTGCAGATGGCTGCGTTTCGGACTTGTCAATTAATGATTTGATTTTTGCGGTCTGCAGAGGAGGATGGCCGTCTTCCGTGAAAAAAAAGAGTGATCGGGCAAAGTTGATGGTGGCGCAGAGTTACTTTGAGGGTTTATGTCGGGAAGATATTTCGAATGTAGATACAGTAAGGCGGGATGAGACAGCAACAAGATTGCTTCTTCGTTCTTATGCTCGCAATATTTCGACACTTGCTTCTAATAAATCCATATTGAGGGATATAAAAGCCAATATTGAAATGGGCGACACGACATATTATGATTATGTGAGGACTTTGAAAAAGCTTTTTGTCATTCAGGACGTGGAAGCCTGGTGTCCGGCTATCCGGTCAAAAAGTGCTATTCAGTCGACAGATAAAAGAGAATTTCTGGATCCTTCTCTGGCTGTTGCTGCTTTGGGTGTAGACCCGGATTATTTTAATCTGGATTTAAAAACATTTGGCTTTATCTTTGAAACATTGTGTATTCGGGATTTAAAAATATACTCGAATGCTTTGGGAGGCCGGGTTTCCTATTATCACGATCGTTATGGTTTGGAAGCCGATTGCGTTTTGCATCTCAGGGATGGAAAATATGCACTGATTGAGTTCGAACTGGGGAGCAGTGATATTGATGATGGCGCCAGACATTTGCTTGAGATAGAGGCTTTGATTCATAAATACAATAAGACTGAGAGACAGGCAAAATTACGCCTGCCTGATCTGAAAATAGTAATTACCGGCACGCAATATGGATATAAGCGCCCGGATGGTGTATATGTCATTCCGATTGGGTGCCTTCGCGATTGATAAATTTGTTATGTTTTTGTCTATTCTATTATTGTGATCCGCATGCCGCATCAACCGGCGGCTCCCGCACTTCTGCGTGCCTGTGACGCGGCAGAGCAGACATTGTGGGTTCGGTGTGGACGGCAATCTTATCAAATCATGTTATGGGAGGATATTATGATGCAGACAGCAGCGATTTTTCAGGATGGAATGGTTTTGCAAAGAGAGAAACCTGTTATCGTATGGGGGACACATGCGCCGGGGGAAGCGATTACAGCTGAAATTCAGGGACAGACGGCTGAAGCTGCTACTGATGATAGCGGCCGCTGGATGCTTACACTGCCGCCGCTTCGCGTTTCGGAGGCGGAGCAGCTTATTATTCGGTCGGGCGATGAATGCATTGTTTACAGAAATGTTGCGGTTGGCGAGGTCTGGATTGCGGGCGGACAATCAAATATGGAATTTTTTATGCGCTATGAAAAGCATCTGGCAGAAGCGCTGAAAGATTGTCAGAACAGCCGTATTCGTTTCTTTGATGTGCCGGAAGTATGTTATGACGGCCAGATATCAGATTTCGATTACAGCAGACAGAACATCTGGCGCTATGCAACTGCCGAAGATCTGGAATACTTCAGCGCAGTTGGCTATTATTTTGAAAAAGCAATCCACGAGGATCTGGGGGTCCCCGTTGGAATCATAGGCTGTAACTGGGGCGGAACGACAGCCTGCGCCTGGATGAATCCGGATACGGTGAAAAAATGCGGGCTGCCGTGGATAACCGATTATGAAAAGAGAACGTCCGCGATGGATATGGATGCGTACTGGAAAGAGCAGTCCGGTAATCCGATGAACGACCGCGGGAATCTGTTTGCGGATCCTTTCAGTGAATTTTTTATGCCGCAGACACGGACGGAAGAAGAAATCGGGCAGTTTTTCAGCCAGATGCCCGGCGACAGTAATGATTATTTTGAGATGCTGCAGCCGCAGGAAATACCCGGCAGCCTGTATGAGCATATGCTGAAAACAATTGCGCCTTATACAATCCGGGGTTTTTTATGGTATCAGGGGGAGAGCGATGATGTTCCCGGAAAAAATATTCTCTACAGGGATATGTTGACCGGTCTGATTGCTGACTGGAGGGAACTCTGGGATGAAGCGACGCTTCCGTTTCTCGTTGTTCAGCTTCCGGGATTTGACAAATGGCTGATGGATACAGAGAATAATCATTATCCGATTATTCGCGAATGTCAGGAGCAGGTGGCTGATACAGTGCAGGATGTATATCTTTGTTCCATTTCCGATGTCGGCGAGGAGAAAGATATTCACCCGAAAAACAAGAAGACGGTGGGGGAGCGTCTGGCGCTGCTTGCGAGAGGTCACGTGTATAAAGAAGAGATTTTGTGTGATGCGCCGCGCGCCGTCTCTGCTGAAAGAAGAGAGAGGGAGATTACGATCGCCTTTGACAATGCAGATGGTGGGATACAGATTAGCGGAGAAACTGTCGACGCGTTGAAGTTATATGCTTCCGGTAAAGAATTGTCCTTTGATTTTCGTGTGGAAAATAATACCCTGGTTGTCACACTTCCCTGTGATACAGCAGAGAAAATATTTATCGCATTTGCCCGGACGCCGTGGTTTGTTGTGAATCTGTATAATTGTGCAGGAATCCCGGCGATACCGTTTGAATTTGTGTGTTAGAACAGGATTGCTATTCTTAATGAAGGGTTATGGCTATTTAGCAGGCGAAGGAAAGATCATTTTATAAAAATGTTTCTCCTTTAACCATGTCGTTCGGAGAGGTAACGATAAATGGGGGAATTAACGCGTATAAAAAACGGAAGAAAATCCCTGATGGTGAGAATTGTCATCGTGATGATTCTCCTTGTGATTCCATTGAATATTTGGGGAATTATAACTGCTTCTGAAGTGCAGTATCTTTTATACCAGGAAAGTGAAAATAATCTGTCCGCAATCGGATCTCTGGCGATGAATGATCTGGACGGCCGAATGGGGGCTACGGATAATTATCTGTATGACACACTTCTGACTGAGAATTCTTATTTTCAGATTGTAAAGGAACAGAAAGGTGATGGTTCTTTTTTTCATGCGGTGTATAATCTGCATTCGGAGATGTATGATCAGACGATCTCCCAGACAAATGCAGATGTATATTTTTTATATTCTGCTGAAGTGGAGTATTGTGACGTGATATCCGGTTCTGTGGATAGTGCACTGGCAGTTCAGTTAAAAGAGGAGATCCGTAAATGGGTGGATTCAGACAAATATGAGACAAAAAGAAAATGGTTTTTGATGGACATCAGCGGGGAACAGTGGCTGGTGCGTTGTTCCAGCCAGAAGACCTTATATTACGGCGCGCTGATTCGGGTGCAGGATATTCTGAATACTGTCTCGGAGAGTCTGGATTATGAGACACTGGATTTGACAATGGAGGATTCAGAAGATACTGCTGAGGTAGACAGTGTAAGCGGATATGCATTTGCTGTGTGCAGTTCTGATAAAGCAGATGTCAGTCTGAGTCTTGGAGTGAAAAAAACAGAAATTGCCCGCAATCTGCCCTTATATAGAAGAATCGGGCAGGTGATTTCCATCAGCTTCTTATGTATTATTCCGTTGATTATTTTATTTTTGTATTTTTACTTCCTGAAACCGGTGAAAGTTCTGTTGGGAACTATGGAGAAGGTGCAGCAGGGGACACTGACATATCAGATTGAGGAAAAGGCAAACAGTAATGAGTTTTCGGAACTCTATGAGCATTTTAATGCCATGGTAAATACCCAGGTTCGGATGGGGGCAGAGATTGTGGAAAAGGAGACCTACGGGAAAAGGATGGAGCTTCAGACGCTGCAGCTTCAGATTCGGCCTCATTTTCTACTGAACTCTTTTAATCTTCTGTATGGAATGGTGTCCATGGGCAAAATCGAGAGCGCACAGAAGATGATCTTATATCTCTCCGATTATTTTCGCTATATTTTCCGCAACGGAAGGGAATTGGAACTGTATTCTGGGGAGCTGAAAATGATAGCGAATTATATCGAAGTGGCGAAGATGCGCTATCCCTTTATCGCTTTCGAGGAAACCCATGATGAGGAGGTCCTGCAGGTGAAAGTGCCGCCTCTGCTGATTCACAGCTTTGTGGAGAATGTCTTAAAACATGGGCAGAATGTCAGCAGCATAACGCGGATCCGGCTTACGGCATCCTATGAAGACGGGCAGGCCAGATTTGTCGTGGAGGATGACGGGCGCGGGATGGAAACCTATGAGGTGGAGGCAATTAACAGCCGGAACTATCTGGATAAAGATCACGTGAACCATGTGGGAATGAAAAATGCAGATCAGCGCATCCGGTACTTTTTCGGTGAGGATAGCGGAATTACGGTGGAATCTGTTCTGGGAGAGGGGACAAAAGTAACAATTTTGCTTCATACAGAACTTGGCGGAGAGGAAGACAGAAATGACAGTATTGATTCTTGATGATGAGATTTTATCCGTGGAATTTATGATGCGCGGGGTAAACTGGGAAAAATGTGGTGTGAGTGAGGTTCTGACCGCTTATGATGCAGAGGAAGCCAGACGCGTGGTGGCGGAGCATCCGGTAGATATCATCCTGTGTGATATTGAGATGCCGGGTGACAGCGGGATTGATTTTATGCGCTGGGCCCGGGACAACGGCTATGATATGGACTGCATCTTTCTTACCTGTCACGCAAAGTTTGAATATGCGCAGGAGGCCGTGCGGCTGCAGAGTCGGGATTATATTTTAAAACCGGCACCGTTTGAGGTGATTGAACAGAAGGTAAGGGATGCTGTGGCGCAGCGCAGGAAAAAACTGGAGGACGAGGCGAAGAAGAAGATCGGAGGGCAGTGGATTCAGCATACGAAAGAACAAATTGCTGATAATTATGGGGCAGTGAAGAGCCATGAAACCATTGCAGCAGAGGCAGAAGCATACATACATCATCATATGAGTGAGTCTGATCTGTCCGTTCAGAAAATAGCGGATCATCTGAACCTCAGCAGTGATTACCTCGGAAAGATTTTCAAACAGGAAAAGGAAATCACCCTGAACAAATATATTGTCAGGACACGGATGGAGACGGCGGCTGCGCTGCTTCGGGGCGGAGAAATCAGCATAGTCTCTGTGGCAGAGCAGGTGGGCTATGAAAACTATTCCTATTTTTCCTCGTCGTTCAAGCGGACTTATGGATGCAACCCGGCGAAATATATGAAGAAACAGAGGGGATAGTCTGCGAAGTCTTAATTTCATATGAAAATGTTAAAAATACCGTAAAAGTGAAACTTTTCATCGGTATTTTTTATGTTGCGCAAAAAAGGAAAATGGTAAGATTTTTTTATCAGAACAAACGAGGAGGAAACATATATGAAGAAAATTTTAGCCTTATTGATGGCGGGCGCCATGGCATTTTCTCTGGCAGCCTGCGGGAGTTCCGATAGCAGCGCAAGCTCTGACGGAACTGCTGATACCGGCAGCGCAGCTGCGGAGACAGCGGAACTGGATCTGGATGACATTTATGAGCTGTATGTGACCTGGCCGAGTCTGGGTGGTTCTCCGGAGGATCTGGAAGAGGTTGAGGAAGCAGTCAATGAAATTACAGAGGCTGAGATTGGCGTACATGTGACTTTGCAGCCTGTGGCATTGTCCGATATCACCAGTCAGCAGCAGCTGACGATTTCATCGGGCGATAAGTCTGATGTAATCTGCATGCTGTGGACCGGACTCAGTACCTGGGTGAACACGGAATCCGTTCTGGAACTGGAGGATTTGCTGGAGACATACGGCAGCGGTATTGTTGATGTTCTGGGAGATGCCGCTTACGGATGTACCTATGGCGATCATGTGTATGGAATCACAACGCAGGCCGGCGGGTATTCTTACGGATTTGTATGCCGGACAGATATGTTAGAGAAATACGGTTTTGAGACAGAGGACAGAACCATCACATTGGAGGAACTGGAAGAAATTTTTGCAACTGTGAAAGCAGGTGAAGGCGACAGTTACTATTGTGTGGCCAGCGGTGGTTCTTTCCAGTGCATCAACGGGCGTTATGACGCTGTGAATGGAAACATGTATTCCGGCGCAGTGATGCTGGATGGAGATACCACAGAGGTGGTGAATCTGTACGCCACAGATGAATTTGAAGAATATGCTAATCTGATGTATGAGTGGGCACAGCTCGGATATATTTCCGCGGATGCCGCTACGACAGATGATTCAGTACAGACTCTGATCGCTACCGGAAATTATCTGGGTGCATTTACGACGACAGGTGCATCGGTAAAAACTTCCTACAGTTCCGGCGGAACGGTCGACCTGACAGCGCTGACTCTTCAGGAGGGCTATACCACATCCACAGATCTGCAGACGGTTATGTTCGGCATTGCGTCTACCTGCGAGAATCCGGAAAAGGCAATGGCATTTCTGAATGAGTTATATACCAATGAGAGCCTGGCTCGCCTGCTTTCCCTGGGTATTGAGGGTGAACACTATGTGGTTTCGGATGAGAATGAGAATGGCATTCTTGTGACTTATCCGGATGGCGTGGACAACTCCTCCAGCGGCTATGTTGTCAGTCTGGATGTGTGGGCGCTCGGAGCAAACAGTGCATGGCTTCCCAACGATTTTGATGCTCTGCTGGAAAATGAAGAAAAGCTGGAATTTGAATTTTCCCCGCTTTATGGATTTAACTTTGACAGTACAGAGTATTCAACGGAGTTGACAGCGTTAAGCGCACTGTATCAGGAGTATTATAAAATTATTGACACAGGAGCGATTGACCCGGCAACAGAACTGACCGCGTATATCGCTGATCTTGAGGTAGCCGGCATCAACGATGTGATCGCCGCATGCCAGGAACAGTATGACGCATGGCTGGCAGAGAACTGATGTTACAAAATAATGGCATTTGGTAACGGTTCAGTACAGGACTTTGCGCTTGTAGCGCGTAGTACATATAATAATATAAAATACGCATTTTGTTAAATTAAGAGGCGGCTGGCTTTTTCGTGAGCCGGCCGCCTTTCAACATGGAAGGATGGTACATATGGTAAAAGCAAAAAAGAAAAAAATACGCTGGAAACAATATATACCGATTTATGTCATGATTTTACCGGGACTGATTTATCTGATCTGCAACAATTTTTTCCCGATGTTCGGTATTATTATAGCGTTTAAGAATTACAGTTTCCGGAAGGGACTGCTTGCCAGTGACTGGGCGGGCTTTAGCAATTTTAAATATTTATTCACCAGCGATACGGCGGCGGTGATTATTCGAAACACCGTACTTTACAATGTAGTGTTTATTATTCTGGGAACAGTTGTATCTGTCTCCATTGCGATTTTGTTAAATGAGGTTCGCAATAAGAAAGCAAAGACTTTTTACCAGACAGTGATCCTGCTGCCTTATCTGATTAGCTGGGTTGTGGTAAGTTATCTGGCCTATGCTTTTCTGTCCTCGGATACCGGCCTTGTCAATAACGTGCTGGAATCGTTGGGGATGCAGACGGTCAGCTGGTATATGGAGAGTAAATACTGGCCGTTCATTCTGACTTTTGTAAATATCTGGAAGTCAACCGGGTATTCTGTGATTATTTATCTGTCTTCTCTGGTTGGAATCAGCGAGGAGTATTATGAGGCGGCCCGGCTGGATGGAGCAACCAAGTGGCAGCAGATTAAGAAGATTACGCTGCCTTTGCTGAAATCGACGGTGATCACGCTGGTGATTTTATCGATTGGCAGAATATTTGCATCCGATTTCGGACTCTTTTATCAGGTACCGAAAAATACAGGCGCTCTTTATTCGACGACACAGACGATTGATGTTTACGTCTACAATGCATTAATGAAAAACAGCGATTATGGTATGTCCTCAGCGGCAAGTGTGTTCCAGTCCGTTGTTGGCTTTGCCCTGGTCATGGTCACAAATACGATTGTACGGCGTGTAGATAAAAACAGTGCATTATTCTAAGAAACGGAGGAGGAGAAGGATATGAAATTACATTCTGACGATAGACGCTGGCTGACTGCATCTCACATAGTGCTGATTTTCTGCTGTGCTCTGGTACTGATTCCGTTTTTCCTTCTGATCGTTGCATCCTTTACGGATAATAACTGGGCGACGGTTAATGGATTCAGCTTTTTCCCGAAGGAGTGGAGCGTGGTGGCCTACACCTATATTTCCACCCAGTGGGCAACGATTGGCCGCGGTTATCTGATGACCGTTATTGTGACTGCTGCAGGCACTTTTGGAAGTATTATGCTGACCAGTATGTATGCGTACGGCTTGTCCATTGATACACTCCCGGGGACCAAGATTCTGAATTTCCTGACTGTATTTACGATGCTGTTTTCCGGCGGTATCGTGGCGAGTTACTTTTGCTGGAGCAATATCTTTCATGTGAGGGATACGATATGGGCGCTGATTCTGCCGAATCTGATGATGAGTGCGTTTAACGTGATTCTGGTAAAAAATTATTATAAATTCAGCCTTCCGGCGGAACTTCTGGAGGCGGCCAGGATTGACGGAGCATCTGAATTCGGCGTATTTTGGAAAATAGTATTTCCGTTGTCTGTGCCGATCATAGTTACTATCGGACTTATGACGGGACTGCTTTACTGGAATGACTGGACGAACGGGCTGTATTACCTGACAGAGCGTGGCGGCAGCCATCTGTATACGGTGCAAATTCTGTTGAACCAGATTAATGACAACATTACTTTTCTGTCACAGAACGCATCCAGTACCGGGAATGTCAATGTGGCGGAGCTTCCCTCCACAACGGTTCGTATGGCGATCGCGATTGTCGGCGTGCTGCCGGTGATGATCGTGTATCCGTTCTTCCAGAGATTCTTTGTCAAAGGAATTACGCTGGGCGGTGTGAAGGGGTGATGTACATCGATATGACCGGTTTTGCCAATAGGTAGTGTCAGCTGATGCACTTAAAGAAAGGCGGGCTTACTGCTATACTATTTGCAGATAGTAGCGCAGCAGGAAAGGAGAAGAACTAGTATGAAATTCAGCCTGATGACAACGACGATGGTGATTGACCTGTTGATAAAGTTACAGAGTGGAAGGCCGAAGGAAGAAATTACGCGCGAATATGCGTCAATGGTTGAGATGATTGCAGGACTTGGAATCCCGGCTGTGGAGGTTACAAGTATTGAACTGGATCTGTTTGGACTGGAAGAAGTAAACCGGCAACTAAAGACACATCACCTGGAAGTTGGCGGATTTGTACACCTTGACCAGTATGCGTGTACTGATTCGGACCGGGCAGAAAAGATGATCACGCTGGCGAAAAAGCGTATTGATGACGCTGTCTCATTGGGGGCGGACAATCTGATGCTGGCTCTGATGGCACAGGAGGATGTGTCAGAGCATAGCAGAGAGGAATTGACAAAGGCTTTGATTCAAAATATCCGACCAATTGCTGTCTATGGCAGCGAAAAGGGCATCAGGGTATCGGTGGAGGATACGCCGGATATTCGCCTGCCCCTTTGTGACACAGCAGATACAAAAGCTTTGTTGGATGCGGTACCGGATCTCTATCTGACGTATGACAGTGGAAATATGCTTTTGAAGAATGATTCACCGATCTCATATCTGGAAACTTTCCGGGACAGGGTATGTCATGTTCATTTGAAGGATATGGCATATATGCAGAGCGGACAGCCTGGAGATGTGGACGTTGATGGCAGGGTGATTGCCGGTTGTATGCATGGGGAAGGTATTGTGGATTTTGCGGAAATCGGAAAAATCCTCAGGGAGTCCGAATATGAGGGCGTCGCTGTGATCGAGTATGTGGGGCATGATGATCACGAAAGGCGAATCAGGGAGGCACTTACATACTTACAGGGTGTGTTGTGAGGCGTTGTATTTGTAAAAATGAGGTGCCGATACCGGCATAAAAAAGTCTGTGCTTGAAGGGCAGGCATAAAGCAAAACGGACAACCGGATGCGGCTGTCCGTTTCCGTGTGGTGAAATTATGTTTCACGGACTTATGGGAAATAGAATGATAACGGTTTATCGGATAAGCTCTTTCAGGTAAGCTACGCCGGCTTTTAAGTCATCCGGCAGCGAATGGTTTTTTGCTGCGTGATCCTGATCTATCATTAACCCGTGTTCAAACAGGTTCAAATCAGGAAGTTCTGCCAAGATTTCTTTTGTTGGCAAAACGCCGTATCCGGTAGCTGCGAAAGCATCATCTTTTTCTATACTATCATATCCGGCAACGAAATCTTTCAGGTGAACAGAGAAGATGCGGTCTGCGTATTTTTGAATAAAAGCGATTATATCATCGCCGCCGTACATCTGCCACCCGGTATCCAGCTGCAGCTTAACATTCAGGGATGTATGGGAAAGGAAATATTCCATCAGAGTACATTTTGTGCCATCGATGGTCACTTTTTTAAACTCCATATAATGGTTGTGATAGCCCAGATAAATGTCGTATGGGTTTAAAACCTGATTGGCATAGTTTAACAAATCTGCCGCTGCTTTGCATTTTTCCAATGTGTCGAATTCCAGGCTGGTCATAAAATAACGGATTCCCGTTTTTTGCGAAAAAGAGATTAGTTCCGGAAGGGCTTCATCGATGCTTACACCGAAGGCAAGGCCTACATGCATGGAAGAAATGGTTAGACCCCATTCTTTCAGTTTGGGGAGCAGAGACATCACTTTCTCTTCGTCCCAGAGGATGGTCTTTAAAAAGGATGGAACCGGGCTGTCGGGCGCCAGAGCAGGATCGTTGGGGAAAGCGTAGAGCGGTTCCACAGCGGTGAATCCGTTTTCTCCAAGGTTTTGCAGTGTTTTTTCAAAATTTTTTTCCAGATCAAAAGCAAGGCCGAACAGGCCGCATCCTAGTTTCATGATGATTTTCTCCTCGTAGGTTTATGAATATAGATATGTTTAATATGCTTTTATAATAACATTGCAGGAAATGGAGTTCATTAGACAATGACGACATGTTATTCTGGATAAAACGGCTATGAAAATATTTGTCTGCTGCTGGAAAGGATTGTGTCTGTTTTTGAGGTGGTTTTATTGTAACAGTTTTTGCCGATACTCGACAGGAGTCATCTCGTAATAGTTTTTGAAGGTGCGGTAAAATCCGCTGACATCAGCATAGCCGACCTGTTCTACAATATCGGCAATCGTCAGCTCCGGGTTGGCGAGCAGTTCTGCGGCCTTGTGCAGCTTCAGATCCCGCACCAGATCCGAGAAGCGTTTCCCGGTATTGTCTTTGATCAGCCGCGACATGTGGCGCTCGCTGTAATGGAAAAAACCGGCGAGTTCAGACAGGGTTACATGGCTGTAATTGGACTGAATATAATTCATGATGAAGATAAGGTTTTCATCCATGTCTTTTCCGGTTTCGGAGGGGATTATAATGTCCTTTTCGTGGTTGCGGAGCAGAAGGATACAGATAGCGTGAATGAGGTTGTTCATCATACGTTGAAAATATCTGGCACTGTCCTGATATTCTTCATATGCATAAGTGATGAAGTCTTTCAGGGCGGTATCGTTTCCGGTGCGGAAAAGGAGAACTGAACTCTTATGGCTTCCATACAGCGCATGGGTAAAGAATGCGGTAAGGACATCTCTTCCGGAAAGTAAGTCCAGAAACGCTGTATCAAAAGTGCTGGTTCGTATGAGCAGGTTAATGATAATACAGTCATCAGAGACGGCGCTGACTGCATGCCTGATTCCCGGAGCAATCAGACAGAGATCGCCGGTCTGCATGGGAATGGTAGTATTCTCAAGGTAGTTGGTGCATCGACCGCCAAAGACATATGCAATCTCGAAAAAGCTGTGCGTGTGGAAGAGTGCAGGGAGATAGCGGAGATGGCGGAGAACGGCGACATCACCGTCTCCCCGGATGAAATTTTCTTCCGACAGGCTTGCAATAAGCGGGTCTGGGAGCAGGGTGTTGATATCGACTCCGGTTCGCTGCATGGCCTGTTGGAATTCTTCTTCCGACATGGGGGTTGTCCAGCTGCTGCTTGGATATTGTGTATAGAGCTGTTTCAGATTTTGTTCGATATCGTTCATTGTTTTTTCTATCATAACGCATATCCTTTCCTGCACCCTTTTTATTTGTCAGTATAACATACGACAGATAAGGTTTTCAATTGAATAACGCAGGCGTTTTTGTCATTTTTATCCATTACAGGAGTCGGATTTTGCAATGTTTATTTGTTGTGTTTTCGTTTATCCTTATATTGTAGGTTAACATATAATTGCGTATTTTTGCAGGAGGAGAAGAAAAATGCAAACATATCAGAACAAAAGGAACCCGATTTTGCCGTTGGAATATCATATTCCGGACAGTGAAGCGCATGTGATGCCGGACGGTAAGCTTTACGTGTACGGCAGTTATGACGACCGGGAAGATGTCTACTGCAGCGAGAAGTATCATGTGGTGTCCACTCCGGATATAGAGCACTGGACGATTCACGATGAATCGCTGAACGGAAAGCAGATTCCGTGGTTTAACAACCCGGACGCGCCGAAGTATCCGGGGATTGACTGGAGCCATCCTACGCCGTTTATCCAGAAAATGCTGGCCAATATGGCGGCGGACGGCGAGGATATGAAGGAAAAGTTCGAGAAGGAGGAAGAAGGCGAAAAGCCAGCGCTTCTGTTTGCCCCGGATTGTGTGGAGAAGGACGGAAAATATTATCTGTATCTCTGTATGCCGGATGACAGTGAGGGCGTGGCGGTTTCCGATCGGCCGGAGGGACCGTTTACCGATCCGGTACAGCTTCCCTGCGGCGGGATTGACCCGGCGATTTTTATTGATGATGACGGGCAGGCCTATTTCTACTGGGGACAGCTTTTTTCTCATGGAGTAAAGCTGAACGCCGATCTGATGTCCTTTGACCGCGCTGAAATTGTGGATGATCTGGTGACCGAGGAGGAACATTATTTTCATGAGGGTTCTTCCATGCGGAAGATTGGAGATACTTATTATTACGTTTACGCAGACATGGAGCGGGGGAAACCTACCTCGCTGGGTTATTCTACCGGGAAATCGCCGATGGGTCCTTTTACCTATCAGGGGATTATCATTGATAATGATGGCTGCGATCCGAAGAGCTGGAATAATCATGGTTCCATTGAATGTATGGATGGGCAATGGTATATCTTCTACCATCGCTGCAGCCGCGGGATGGAGCAGCACCGCAGGCTCTGCATTGAGAAGATTACGGTCCTGCCGGACGGAACGATACCGGAAGTGAAAATGACATCGCAGGGCGTTGGTGAGCCATTTGCGCCGGGCGAGGCAATTATGGGTTATCAGGCCTGCGGCCTTTCCGGCACGGTTTTTATTGGCCTCAACGAGGATGAAGAGACGAAAGAACAGTACCCGGAAAAGCTGATAAATATCTTTGCCGGGGATGAGATAATTTTCCGCTATGTGAAGAATGAGGCGGGCTATCACCGCCTCGGGATCCGGGCAACAGGCAGCGGTAAGCTGACGGCTCTTCTGAATGATGTAGAGGTTGGGGAAGTGATTGTAGAGAACGGGGTGCAGACTGCGGATGTTATCTGTGCGTCAGCGGGTGAGTATGAGCTGAAGCTTCGTGTGGAAAAGGCGGATAGTCTGGAAATCCTGGAAGTGGTGCCGGAATAAAGGGTTCAAAAAAGAGCAGGAGAAACAGACAGAAAGTAGTGATTTTGTAATCCGATTATCAGAAGATGACATTTGGAAATAATAAGAAAACCTCTCAGAGCTGTGAAACTTTGAGAGGTTTTTTGGTTACTTTCGGTGATTTGGCTGCTTGGTCTAAATTTTTCACAAAATTGATGAACGCCCGTTCTGATTTATTCGGACTAGTGACAGCCGGAGGAACTGTCATCCGCCACTTTGCATTTTTTTCTGTGAAATGCAATGCCGTAATGATATATCTGTCCGATATCGGAATCTCGGAAGTAATCATCATATAGAGCATCATCGATTTGCTGAAAACCTTTTCTGGCAGCTGTTTCCAGATCGGCATAACTGTCAGCATATTTTACCTCAATGATATGCCCGCATTCTCTGGTTCTGTCAGTGAGGATAATATCCGCGCGTCCGTTTCCCGCTTCCCGGTTTGACTGTACACGCCATCCGCGGCGGCTGCGCAGCATGCCAAGGAGCAGTCCGTGAAAGAAGGTTTCTTTCATTTCTTTTGTATTGCCGCCATCCATGAAGCTGATAGAATCACGCATACAGGAATTAATGTTTTCTTCAATGTCGGCAGTGTTATGTTGGTCAAATGCCTGAAACAGAGGATCCAGTCCGCCCTCAATTTTTTCATAAAACCAGTTTCTGATTTGCCGGTCAAACAAATTGCTGATCTCACGGTTGGGAATGACGAGCCGGTATGTGCTGTCTTCGTTTCTCCCGCAGTGAGTCAGATAACCGGTCATAAACAGAACGCTCCAGAGATTGTCAATGCTTTTGTCAATCTCCGCATAGGTCAGTTCCATCTGTACATTTTTATCGATGCTTTTTCCCTCTGAGAGTTCTTCCAGCTCCGCTTTCGTGGTTTCATCCGCCAGCTCGACAAAACGCAGTACTATGTCATTGCTGCTTGTGTTGCTCCAGAAATTCTGCGGTCTGCGATTCTGACTTCTGCGGAGCTGGTCGCACCAGTTGATCACATCCCAGGGACAATATACGTTTACCGTTCCGAACAGGTAGCCGTCATACCATTCCTTTGTTGTTTCATAGTATTCATCCAATTCATAGTAGTGAAGCATTTGGCGAACTTCTTCATCAGTGAATCCGAACCACTCATCATACTGATCGTCGACGATCGTATGAACTTTGGGATTGTTAAAACCAGTGAAAATGCTTTCTTTTGCTATGCGGAGACAGCCGGTAATGACAGAAAAAAGTACATAGTCGTTTGTCTTCATGCTGTAACCGAAAAACTGGCTGATCAGATCGGTCATGTCATCGTAATAGCCGTTCGTTTCTGCTTTCTGGAGAGGGACATCATATTCGTCAATCAGAATGATAACTTCTTTTCCGTGATGCTTATACAGGAGCCTTGACATCAGATAAAGGCTTTCTTCCAGACTGCCGATTCCCTCGCTGAGATTCATCATGTTTGCTTTGTCTCTGGCATTCAACCTGTCACTGTCCTGGAGATAGTCAAAACGCTCCGCTTCAGCTTTAATCAGATTCCACATCTGTGTCCGGGCTGATTCATAGTTCTTTCCCTTTACCTGTTTGAGAGACAGTGAAATCACGGGATATCGTCCCATATATCTTTCACAGAGTGTAGTTTCCTTTGAGATGGCCAGCCCGTGGAACAGGTTTTTGTCTGTTCCGATTTCAAAGAATGATTTGAGCATACTCATGGTAAGGCTTTTGCCGAAGCGTCGTGGACGGGTGAATAGATTAACCTTTCCCCAGTTTTCTAGCAGTTCCTTTATCATGCCTGTTTTGTCAATATAATAAAAATCTTGTTTTATCAGTTCAGCAAAGCTTTCGATTCCCACGGAGGGTCTTTTTATACTCATTTCATCATCACCATCCGTTTCAGGCGCATATTCAATACGAACCTCTTATCTCCTTAATTATCTTATAATATTAGCTTACCATAGAATCGAGTGTTTCTCAACAGGAAAACCCATCCGTATCGGATGGGTTTTCCTGCTGTAAATATGGTTTTTCGGTATTGTAATTTTACTGTTCGTCTTTTGCTTTCATTCCTTCTTTCATCTTCGCAATCTCACCCCAGTACGGCTTGATCGGGTACATAAGAAGGAAGATGATGATCAGTGCGCAACAGATGGCCGGGATGCCGAAGCGCAGCCAGTTCATAGCAGCCATGGTAGCAGCGTTCTGTCCGCCGACCGCACCGGCTACATAACCGGTCGCTGCCAGGATTGCAAGGATACCGGAACTGGTAGCTGTGGATCCCATCTTGTAAGCAAAGCCCTTGATGGCGCTGATGATACCGTTCATCGACAAGCCTTCTTTCAGCTGTATGTAGTCGATGGTATCGTTTACAAAGAAGTTGATCAGACCCTGTTCCATAGCACCAAAGCAGGTTGCAAGGAAAGATACTATATACAGCAGCGGCAAGCTCTTGTTTCCTCCAAAGAACAGAATGACGTAGCAGACGCCGCAGAGCGCCTGAGTCACGATCATGGTGGTCACCGCATTTCCCTTAAATATTTTAAGGAAGAATGGCATGAATACCATCATGGAAATCAAAGCACCGATGGAGATAATCAGCATGTAGATGGAGATCAGGTCAGGTCTCATCAGGTAGTACATAACATAGTATACTGAGGAGGAGAACATGATGCCGTATCCGATGGAAGCCAGGCACCAGACGATCAGCAGTGTGATCAGCTTCGGATGATGGCCGATGATGATTGCCAGGTCTTTTGTGATCGGCCGTTTCTCCTCGGTCTCAACGACGTATTTCTCTTCGGATGTTTTAAACAAAATAAAGTTTGCAATGATTGCCAGTACGCCGTAGATTAAAATAAACGGTGCGTAGCTGCCAAAGAAGTTGACAAGGTTCGTTGTAAATGTAGAGGCGATCGTAAACGCCACCGCGATCATAATGATATCAAATTGTACCATAAATCCGCGCTCGCCGTCGTCTTTGGTCATCGCAGGAATCAGGGACAGCTGCGGCATGGTCAATCCGGTTACGCACATGCCGTATAAGATATAGAATACTGTAAAATAGCCTACCTTTGCTCCGTCTGACAGTCCCTGCGGGTTCAGGAACAGTAAAAACGAGACAACAGTCAGAATAAACGGAACGACCAGTATGTAGGGGCGATAACGTCCCCATTTTGTCTTCGTCCTGTCACAGATGCCGCCCATAATCGGATCGTTGACAGCGTCCCAGAGTGTAGCAATTAACATGATGATCGAAGCCGTGCCGGCTGCGATTCCTACCGTATCTGTCATGTATACGGAAATGTAGCTGGCCACTGTCGCCTGAATTAACATAAAGCCGCCGCCGTTTGAGAGACCGTGTACAATCATTACACCTCTCGAGAGGCGTTTCTCGCCTCCGTTGTTTTCGTTACCCATAAAATACCTCCTTTGTTTCTTCCATAAAGTAACCATATTACATACTCATTTATACATTATATTCGATTTTGAAGAAATAAAATAGGTCAGAAAATGACATGGAAGGGTGTAAAATTACGTCACGAAAAGTTTGATAACCTAAGTGATTTTATGTCTGATGTTCCCGCTGCCTGGCCTCCCGGTATTCCTGCGGTGTCACATGATACTGGTTTTTAAATACGCGCCGGAAGTTGCTGGCGTCATAATATCCCAGAGCGAAGGAAATTTCCGTTACAGTCATCGAAGTGTCCTTCAGAAGATGTGCGGCTTTCTGCATGCGGATATTGCGGATATTTTCGCTGAAACTTTTCCCGGTAGCTGTGGTAATAATCCGCTGCATCTGGCGTTCGCTGTAGTTAAAAAATTCTGCCAGATGGGACAGGGTGATTGTTGCGTAATTTTTCTGCATATATTGCAGGATGAAGATGGTTGTCTCGTTCATGACAGAAGGATTCATGCCGGGAATAATCGGGAGTTTGACAGTTGAATATCCTCAAAACACTCTTTAGGCCGCAGAAAGCCTA
>JAJPZY010000065.1 GCA_021204085.1 Clostridiales bacterium
TATCATAGAAGACCTAACATTTAAACTTTTACAGACTTTTTTTCATACTCCCTCTTCTTCTCAAAAACCCCGCCATGGATGTATCAAATGATAGTATACCACTTTCGAAATATAATTTGCTCAGGCCGTTCCATCATTAACAATCAGCCACATGCCATCATCATTTTTTTCCAACCAAAAGGTAATATCACTATCGATTTTTTCAGAAGCACCAAATATATTCTGATAAATCTTATTCATTTTTACTACAATTACGCAGGTATCCGAATCTTCTGACTCAGTTTCAATGCTATAAACATCATAAATGCATTTTTCAATACTCGTGCCTTGCAGACTATCGGCACATACACTATTCGCTTTTTCAAGATCCCTCTCATTCAGAGCATCAATATGATATATAACTGTAGCCATTGCATTCATCCCGGTCGGCGTCGAGTATTGTATTTTTTGCTTACCATATGAAATACATATTACAATAATTGCTAATGCCAAAATGACAACAAAAGAAATACAAAGCTTCCTCTTTTTCAGTCCCATATATTTTTCAAGCTCCTTTCCATTATGTTCATCCGCCAATTTAATGATTTTTCAGTTTTTGCCCAATCTGATTTATATCTCATGCGTAGATATTGATGATGAACCTTCTGTGTTTACATAGGCATAACCTTATTTTCTATCAACAAAAAGCTAGATTTAGTGCCAGAAGTCCAACACTAAATCTAACGAAAATAAGATAATTCAGATTCTTATAATTCCATATCTGACATTTGGATAATTCCATAGCCATGTTAATAATTTCCTGATTACATTCATAGTTTTCATAAATATCAAAAAATTGATCTAACATTGCATACTCATAGCTATAATTATCATCGGATTCCATAGCATCATCATCTGCATAATCAGCTAAAGAAAGCTGATACTTATGCCAATTATCCTCAGATAACATATCTAGTTCATAGCAAGAAGCTATATCTGAAATAACATTTGAACTGACTTCACTTATATTATTTATAGCCTCTTCCATATCATCAAATACAGGATATAACGGAACAACAATATCGTTAATGGATAAATACTGCTGCACAGATATCGTGCCTATCCCTTCTAAATCAGTAGGAGCGTCATAATCAGCAGAAATAATTTCTACTGAAATTGGTATAGCATCTGACTCATAAACTTTCACTTCATAGTTATTTGTGTCTTCTGCAGTATTGGCATCGTCAGATACCTCTGCAGCATAAGAGGAAATAACAGTACCTGTGACACATGTAACAATCACACTAAATACAATAATCATCTTTAACCAACTGCTCTTTATTCTCAGCATCGCTTCTACTTTCCTTTCTTTTCAGATTGTTTCCTAAAAGTTACATCAATAGTTTCCATATAACATCAATGATGACTCTAATATAGCAACTTTTCTCTGACCGTCAATATATTACAGACGAAACGACAATAAACACTCTTTTTTGGTACTCATGATAATTTGTAATAGTAGCAAGCAAAGCCCCAACTATATAAGGCGGGGAATTCTCCCTGCCTCTAAACATTACACAAGGGACTGCATTTTGAACTGCAATCCCTCGTCAATTTCAAAACTGTTTAAAAATAAATCAACTCCGACAACACCATTTCTTCCGCTGCATTATAAATGTTATTCATCGCCCCTACCCAAGACATCCGGTCACTACGTTTCAAATTCTCATCTACACCTTGCTGTCTTGCCATTTGCCTAACCAACAACTCCATTCTCTCATGAGCACTATCATCGATTTCGTTGAGGTGCTCAACCAATTTCCCACTGAGCAGCAAAGATGAATATAATCCGTTTCGGTGTTCTTTCAGGTATGCTTTCCGCATCCTGCCATACTTTCCGTAATGAGGTTCTTCTTCCTCCGGAAGAATTAAATCGGGATAATACATCCCATCCTCGCCTAATGTGTAGGTGCCGCCCATCCGTTCATACAAACTCTGCATTTTTCGTCCTCCTTCATCTTGTTATTCTTTGATCATCGCAAAATGCTTCAGGGCAGCTCGAATAGCTTCCTCCTTTTCCGGCGGACACTGCGGTACTCTGACATTATCAGTCTTCGCATGATTATAATTCGGACCGACTTCGAGACCACACTTCCGTTTTACCTGAGAAATATATAAACTTGAAACCTTTAAACCAAATTCTTTCAGCACATAGTCCTTGATTTCTACATAAGTCGCTTTCAGTTCGGCTGAGGTGGCATCTAACTCATCCAGATACAGATCGACTTCGATATAATCATCGGGCTTGCGTTGGGACAAAGCGACAACCGTCTCGCAATGGACGGTGCCGGGGAAAAGATCAATGCAGCACATCCGCTCCACCCGATATCCCCGCTCCTGCAGCACCGCCAGATCCCGCTGTAAACTCGTCGGCTTACAGGAGATATAAATCATCTTCTCCACGCCATAACGAATGATTTTCTCCAGCGCTTTCGGATGTACGCCGTCCCGAGGCGGATCCAGAACGATAAAATCCGGCTTTTCCTCCACCTCATCCAGAACCTTCAGCACATCCCCCGCGATAAATTCGCAGTTGGCAATTCCGTTCTCCGCGGCATTCTGCCGCGCGGCCTCCACAGCTTCCTCCACGATCTCCACGCCTACGACTTTTCCGGAGACGGAAGCCAACATCTGGGCGATGGTTCCGGTACCGCTGTAGAGATCAAAGACCGTCTTCCCCTCCAGACTCTGGTCATTCGCCGCAAAAGCATCCCGGATAAATCCGCGCGCGGTCTCATAAAGCACTTCTGCGCCCAGTGAATTCGTCTGAAAAAAAGAAAACGGTGTGATGCGAAACTTTAGCCCAAGAAGCTCCTCGTAAAAGTAATCCTGTCCGTACAAGATTTCTGTTCCTTCATTCTTTACCGCATCCGCCGGGCTGTCATTCTTCGTATGGAGAATCCCCGCAATCGTTCCGGTCAGGTTTAGAGACAAAAGTGTCTGCACCCAGCCGTCAAGCAGAACTTTTTCTGCCTCAGCATTTTGTTCTCGAGCTGTCTCCGGCGCAGTTCCTCCCATAACCGTATTCCGCTCCAACTCAGGAACAATATTCCGCACATCCTTATCCCGCACTGCCTCAGATGCAACCTCTCCCACAGCCGCGGCTCGCAAAGTTCCTGTCCGTTCTCCTCCCGTTTTCTGCGTCGTCGTGATCAGATCCACCAGAATCTCCCCCGTTTTCACCGCTTTTCGCACCAGCAGATGACGCAGGTAGCCCTCATGGCGCATTCTGTGATAATAAGGCGTCCGCTTCTCCCGGAAAAACGCTTCCGTAGCAGCAAGAATCTGCCGGTAATCCTCATCCACGATCCGGCACTGATCCACGGTTACAATATCATAAAATCCGCCGCGTTTATGCATGCCGACCGTCAACGGGCCGTCCCTGTATGCGTCGCCGAACGTAAACTCCATCTTATTGCGATACCCGAACTGCCGGGGGCTCGCCTTGATTCCCTCGAAAACATTCTCCGCATTCGGAACAACTTCACGCATCAGTGCCAGCACCTGCGCGGATTTCAATTGTAACTGTTCTTCATAGGGAAGTGTCTGATAATTACAGCCGCCGCAAACACCGAAGTGCGGGCAGGCAGGTTCTTCCAGTTCTTCCGGAGAATGTTCCAACACCTCCAGCAAACGTCCGTCCGCTTTTCCGCTGCGTTTTTTTGTGACAGCAAAACGAACCCGCTGACCGGGGATTGTATTTTTCACTGTCACAAAGCATTCCTCCACAGGCGTCTTCCCTAGATCCGTGCGCTCTTTGCTCTCGGCCTCCGGCACCAAAACTGCACGGGAAATGATCCCTTTGTTCGGGAATTTTACTTTTTCCACAACTCCTTCATAAATCTGACCTTTTTTCATCTAATTATCCTTTTCAAGGTTGATTTTCATAGTAAAACAGCCCTTCACATTCCATGATGCAAGGGCTGCTTTTTCCGGTTACATTTTTCCGCAAACTTAAGCTGCGGACTCTTACGGCATGACATCTGATCCCTTTATTTCAACCAGACGATCATGCACAAACAAAACTCAATCCTACTCGTCGTACTCATCCTCGTCGTCATCGAAGAAATCATCCTCGAACTCGTCGTCAAACTCATCCTCGAAATCATCCATATAATCCGGGGCAAAGAATTTGTAAATCAGATAAATCGCTACAACAATCACGGCGAGGATACCGACAATGGCAAGAACCCAGCAAACAATGCTCTTTTTATCCATCTCATCCTTTTTCGCCAGTAATTCAGATATCTTCGCTGCACTGATCAAATCTTCTATTTTACTCATAGCGCTCTCCTTTCAAAAATCCGCTGATTCATGCCCTTAAGTCTATCATAGTTTCTGTAATTTTGCAAATGATGCAAACATTTTTTTTGCACCGTATTTGTCGAAATTGACGGACACCTCAAAATCCCTTCCTCCGGAAACGATTTTCGTCACAGTGCCTTCTCCGAATTTCATATGCCGGACCCGATCTCCCTCACTGTAATTCAGGGAAGTAAGCTTCTGCGCACTTCCAAACTGCCGGGAGACAGATGCCCGATAGGGGTTCCGGTTCCCACCGCCTGTTGCCGCAGATTGTTTACGGGTCCCCGTATCGAAAACAGCGGTCAGCGTCTGCGTATTCCAACTCTGACTATCCCCGCTCTGCCCGTACGGCTTCCGGTAACTGTCTGCATCCCGATCCTGCTCTCCTCTCCGGAAATCACTAACAGTTTTTCGCTGCGTCCTTACATTTCCATCAATCAGCTCTGCCGGGATTTCCTGCACAAAACGGGAGATCTTATTATACTGCGTCTCTCCCCGTGTCATACGCATCCGCGCACTTGTCAGGGTCAGATGCTCTTTCGCCCGTGTGATACCCACATAGCACAGACGACGCTCCTCCTCGATTTCCATAGGATCATCGGCGGTAATGGTCATAAAACTCGGGAAAAGCCCATCCTCCATTCCGGACAGATAGACATTCGGAAATTCCAGGCCTTTTGCGCTATGTAAAGTCATCAGCGCCACAAAGTCGCTTCCCTCCTCCAGATTATCAATGTCCGCAACCAGCGCCACCTCTTCCAGAAATCCATTCAGCGTCGGTTCCTCAGCGGACTCCTCATAGGACACAATCTTACTGATCAGCTCATCGATATTCTCAATCCGCGCCTCCGCTTCCTCAGTTCCCTCTTTTTCCAGATCCGCCACGTAACCGGTATCTTCGATAATTTCGTCCATGAGCGTTTCCAGGCTCACAAAGGAAAGCTTGCTGCGCAGTGTCTGAATAAAGGTAACAAAAGGGCGCACCTTTGCCGCCGCGGCGTTTTTGATCGCCGATATCTCATCCACCTGTTTCAGCGCCTCATAAAAGCTTATATCATTCTCATTCGCGTACTCCTGTACCCGATTGATGGTAGTCGCGCCAATCCCCCGCTTCGGAACATTGATGATCCGCTTCACCGCCAGATCATCGCTGGCATTGTCTATCGTTTTCAAATAAGCCAGCATATCCTTAACCTCTTTGCGGGCATAAAAATTGACTCCGCCATAGATTCGGTAAGGGATATTTTCACGAATCAGCTGCTCCTCCAGCACGCGGGACTGGGCATTTGTCCGATATAAAATCGCACAGTCTCCGTAATGATAACTGCCCCGCCGCACAAAAGCATTAATACTGTAAGCGATCACCTGCGCTTCCTCGAAAGCCGTATCCACCTGTTGAAACGTAATCCGGTCGCCGCTTCCCTGACGGGTCCACAGGGACTTTTCCTTCCTGCCGCGGTTATTTTTTATCACTGCGTTCGCCGCATCCAGAATATTCTGCGTCGAGCGGTAGTTCTCCTCCAGACGAATCACTGCGGCATCCGGATAATACTTCTCAAAATGCAGGATATTTTTAATATTCGCTCCGCGGAATTTATAAATTGACTGGTCGTCGTCGCCTACTACGCAGAGGTTCTGGTATTTGCCGGCCAGAAGACGAACCAGATGAAACTGCGCCGTATTCGTATCCTGATACTCATCCACCATAATATAGCGGAATCGCTCCTGATAGTACTCCCGCACTTCCTCATTTGCTTTCAGAAGTTCCACGCATTTTACAATCAGATCGTCAAAATCCAGCGCATTATTTTTCCTTAATACCTGCTGATACTCCCGGTATACCTGCGCCTGCTTCTGCAGTTTAAAATCTGTTCCGGCCTGCAGTGCAAACTCTTCCGGAGAAACCAGTTCATCCTTGGCAGAGGAAATCACATGCAGAAACATCTTTTCTTTATATAACTTCGTGTCAATCTGGAGCCGCCTGCAGATATCCTTCATCACCGTCTTCTGATCTTCCGCGTCATATATGGTAAAGTTATGATCATAGCCCAGCAAATCAATATGCCGCCGAAGGATGCGGACGCAGGCAGAGTGAAACGTACTCACCCAGATACTCTCCGAACCGAACCCCACCAGATTGTCAATCCGCTCCCGCATCTCCCCCGCCGCCTTATTGGTGAAGGTGATCGCCATAATATTATAGGGATTGACTCCCTTTTCCTCAATCAGATACGCAGCGCGGTGTGTTAGTACCCGGGTCTTTCCGGAACCGGCTCCTGCCAAAATCAGAAGCGGTCCTTCCGTGTGAAAAACCGCCTCGCGCTGCTGCTCATTCAATGTGTCATATTTATTCATAAAGCGTTCCCTCAATAAAACTTCCAGTTCACAAGCTTTTCGCCCTCATATTCCACTTTCAGTGAAAAAAACTTCCGGCTTCCGTTCAATCGATTCAAAAACAGCTTGTCGCCCTCCCAGAGATACAGATCACAAACCTTGTCTTTCGGCACCCACTCCAGAGTACCCTCGTCACAGCTTTTTAAGCGCTCCGCCTCCTCCGGCCATGGCTCTGCAAGATCCGCCGTAAAAAGATGCATATACTCCGTCTCCCAGCAATCAGAGACAAAGGTAACAATTCCCCGGAACGCATAATCAGAAAGTTCCAGACCGGTCTCCTCCCACACCTCACGGAGCATACACTCCTCCGGACTCTCGCCATCCTCAAACTTTCCGCCCACGCCCAGCCACTTATCACGGCTCTGATCGTTCTTCTTTTTTGTGCGGTGAAGCATCAGATATGCCCCGTCCCGCTCAATATAGCAAAGTGTCGTCAAACGCATCCCGCACCTCACATAAATCCCTTGAAAAACGCGTCAAAGTCCTTATCAAACTCTTCCATAATCGTGCTTTTTTCGTTCACGCTATTATCAGACGCATCCGGGCTTTCTCCATCGTTCCCGCCTGAAAACGCATCGAGCGGCCTGCTGCCGTTTCCGCTGCCTTCCGGACATCCGATCTCTTCCTCTTCCCGCAGATGCTCCAGCTCGTCCATCCAGATCCGAGCGCAGGCGTCTGAAGGCATCCGCAGGTCGCCGCGCGGGGACACCGCCACCGTACCGACCTTCGGACCGTCCGGCAGACAGGATCGCTTAAACTGCTGACTGAAGAACCGCCGGTAAAACGTCTTCAGCCATTTTTCGATCGTATCCTCTGAATAGGTTCCGGCAAAGGCGTATCTTGCCAGGCGATAAATCTTTTTCGGCGGACAGCCGAAACGCAGTACATAGTATAAAAAGAAATCGTGAAGCTCATACGGGCCGACGATATCCTCGGTCTTCTGGGAAATCTTCCCGTCTTCCGGCGGCAAAAGCTCCGGGCTCACCGGCGTATCCAGTACATCCAGAAGCACCTGATTCAGCGCCGGATCCCCGCAGGTATCCGCATAATAACGAACCAGGTGACGCACGAGCGTCTTCGGTACAGACGCGTTGACTCCGTACATGGACATATGATCCCCGTTGTAGGTCGCCCAGCCGAGCGCCAGCTCCGACATGTCGCCGGTTCCGATGACCATACCGCCCAGCTTATTGGCAATGTCCATAAGAATCTGCGTCCGCTCTCTTGCCTGCCCGTTCTCATACGTAACGTCATGCACCTGCTCATCCTGCTCAATATCCCGAAAATGAATCCGGACAGCCTCGCTGATCGGAACTTCTTTCAAAGTCGCTCCCAGAGACCGGATCAGACTCACCGCGTTCTCATAAGTACGGTCCGTGGTACCAAATCCCGGCATGGTAACCGCAATAATCCCCTTATGATCCTTCCCCAGCAGATCAAACGCTTTTACCGTGACCAGCAGCGCAAGCGTGGAATCCAGCCCTCCGGATATTCCTACCACCGCCGCCTGACAATTCGTATGCTCCAGGCGCTTTTTTAATCCCATCGCCTGGATCATCAAAATCTCTTCACACCGCTTTTCCCTGTCTGCCCTCTTTCCCGGGACAAAAGGAGCCGGATCCACAAAGCGGGTCAGCACCGTCCGCTTTTCCTTCAGATGAAACTCTGCGGTCATGTACGTTTTCGCCGCTGCCCCGTAGGTGGACATCCGCCGCCGTTCCTCATTCAGGCGCTGCATGTCAATCTCAGAATAAATACCCTCATTAATAAACCGCCGGCTTTCTGCCAGCACCACTCCGTTCTCTGCGATCAGATTATGCCCGGAGTACACGACATCCTGCGTGGATTCCCCGTCTCCGGCGCTCGCATAGACATATCCGCAGATCAGGCGGGCGGACTGTCCGCTCACCAGATTTCTCCGGTAAACATCTTTTCCCGTGGTCTCATCGCTTGCAGACAGATTCACGATCAGCGTGGCTCCCGCCATCGCCAGTCCGATACTGGGCGGATTCGGCGCCCACAGATCCTCGCAGATTTCCGCGCCGATCTTCAATCCGGGCATCTGCCTGCAGGAAAAAAGCAGGCGCGTCCCCATGGGGACCACATGGTCGTCATCTAAGCGCACGGGTACCGGCGACTCCATTCCTTTTGCAAAATGTCTCCATTCATAAAACTCATTATAATTCGGAATGTGCGTCTTTGGCACCAGGCCCAGAATACTGCCGCCGCAGATTGCCGCCGCCACATTATACAGCTTGGAATTATATTCTAGCGGAAGACCCACAAAGATAATGGCATCCGTTTTTTCTGAATACGCCGCAATATCCAGCAGCTCCTCACGCGCACGCTTAAGCAAAAGCTCCTGATAAAAAAGGTCGTTACAGGTGTACCCGGTAATGCAGAGCTCCGGAAAAACCATCACCTGTGCGCCGGTCTTTGCCGCGCTGTCAATCAATTCACAAATCCTGTCCCTGTTATACTTTGGATCCGCCACCTTCACTTTCGGCGTCAGAGCGGCGACACTGATAAACCCGTCTCTCATATTGACACAATCTCCTTCAGCTCCTGAATATCGAAATTATAGGCCGTATTGCACATATCACATCTGACCTCTATGGATTCCCCGCCGTTGATCAGCTCCTCCAGATCCTTTTTCCCCAGACTGATCAGCGCTTTTTTCACCCGCTCTTTGGAGCAGTCACAGTGAAATGCTGCCGGAATCTTCTCCGTAACCTCCAGGCCGAAATCTCCCAGAATACTTTCCAGAAGCGACTCCGGCGTATGTCCGGCTTCCAGAAGCTCTGTCACCGAGGACATCCCCGCCAGCTTTTTCTCCAGCTCATCGACAATCGCATCATCAGCAAACGGCAGCAACTGAATAATAAACCCGCCGGCCTGCTTCACCGTGTTCTCCCGGTTCATCAGCACACCAAGTCCCACAGCGGACGGAATCTGCTCAGAAGTCGCGAAATAATAGGTCAGATCTTCCGCAATCTCTCCGGTTACAAGCTCCGTCTGCCCCACATATGGCTCTTTTAAACCCATATCGCGAATTATGCTCATGGTGCCTGCACCCACTGCGCCGCCCACATCCAGTTTCCCGTTTTTAGGAGGCAGCATCACATCCGGCACCTCCGGATAGCCCTTGACATGCCCGTGAGAATCCGCCGTTACCGTGAGTCTTTTTACCGGACCGTTTCCGCTTACCTGCAGTGTCAGAAGATCATCCTCTCCCTTCATCATGACTCCCATCATCACCGCGCCGCTCAGCAGCCTGCCGAGAGCCGCCGTCACGACCGGACTGGTATTGTGTCTTACGCGCGCTTCCTCCACCAGTTCACCGGAAGTAACAGCAAACGCCCGAATGGCATTGTCCGCCGCCGTTGCCCTGACAATATAATCTCTATTCATCTGCAATGCTCCTTCTCTCAATCAGGAAAATAACCCTTTCAGAAATTCAATAATCTTCGCAAAAAATCCGCTTGCCTTTTCCGCAACCTCTTCCGTATCAATCGAACTCAGGTCAAAGCCCATACTTTTCAGCTTATCGTAAACACTCTGTGCCTGTTTTGCCAGATTATCCCAGTCCAGATCCAGCCCCTGCAGCTTCTTCAGTAAATCTTTTAACTGCAAAATCTCATCCTCTGTCAGGGTCACCTCAAACTCCTCTGCTGCATCCTGAATCGCCGACTCGATCTCTTCATCTGTCAGATCCTCTGAATCCGCAAGCTGTTCTTTCAGATAAGCGACCATCCCTTCCACCTCATCCGTATCTCCGGTGGAATCCTCGATCGCCCCGGTAACCACGATTTCATTCACCGCTCCGTCGATCACATCCTCATCAATCTCATCCCCCGTCATGACGGAATAGGCTTCCAGCGCTCCGATCAGCGCGGCTGTTCCGGAAAGTTCAAACGGACCGGCAACGATCACCTCCGCATCCTCCACTCCGGCAGTCGCCAGCGCATTCTCATACATACCTGTCGTACAATAACTGATGTTTTTCGTCGTCACGGTGATACCGCTTCCCTCTTCCGCCTCCATCACAACAACGGAGGAAAGCGCACGGCTGCCGATGATTGAAGAATCCAGGTAGGAATCCAGATACTCATGTTCCTGCTCATTTGTAACGGTCACCACATCATAATTCTCCAGATCTTCCTCTGTTACTCCGAGAAGCCCCAACACCGTTGCCCGCTCATCAGAGCTTAAGTCTGCTCCCAGTGAGATATATGGTTTATCACCCTCATCCACGGTGACTTCCTCAGTGGAATCCGTTTCCGTATCGGATGCATATGAAACAGTACAAAACCCCAGACAAAGGGTACCTGCTAAAAGAACGGACATCATCTTTCTGAAAATCTTTTTTCTCATCATTGTCTCCTTTCCCGTTGGCACTAGCCATTTATTAGTTACTATTCACAGTCCTCCACCTCACATGCGCAAAAGCAGCCGTTTCACGTCTGACGCAGCAAAAACGCTGCTCACCTTTTTGCTTATGTGGGTGGAGTTCCTGCTTCACAGGTCTGATTGAAGCATAGTTACAGCCTCTTACGTGCCAGCACGACGAGTCTGTAGCTATGTTTCAATCGACTGTGAATAGTAACATTTGTTATGCAAAATCCGTGATTTTTAACTTTATCCTCGGTACAGCATAATAGTGATCAATCTCAGGATAATAGATAAAATCCATCCGTGCATGATACATGCATCTGCCGTTCATCGTATCCCGTGCTACTACTTTATCATACTTTTCCTCTAATGATAACCGCAAATTCTCCGGATCGCCGAAATATACCGCATCCATCATCAAGCCGGCCGCATTTTTCAGTTTCATCTGTATGACCCGGCCTTCTTTTCCGCAGATTCGCAGACTCGTAATCTCCAGATTCCGATCCGCAAACACCGGTTTTTCATTTCCCTTTCCAAAAGGCTCCAGCATCTCCAGCTGGCACACCAGATCCTCCCGAAGATAAGCGATCGGCAGGGGCAGATCGATGGTAATCTTCGGCTGCAGCTCATCCTCCGTCAAAGCCGTCTGTTCATTCAGCCTTTCCCGAAGCAGGTCAATATCCTCTTCCCTTACCGAAAAGCCGGCGGCCATGGGATGCCCGCCGAATTTCACAAAAAGCTCCCGGCACCTGCACATCTCCTCATACATGGAATATGCTTCCACAGAACGTCCCGACCCTTTGCATACGCCCTCTCCCCGGGTAATCACAAAAGCCGGACGGCCGTAGGATTCGCGTATCCTGCCCGCCACAATACCGGCCAGGCTTTCATGGCAGTCCGGCAAAAACACAACGATCACTTTATCCCGATCATATCTCTTTTCCTCTATGATCTGTGCCGCCGCCAGCGCCGCGTATTCCGTCATGGACTTTCGGTTTTCGTTCAGTTCAATAATCTCCTGTGCCAGAACAGCCGCTTTTTTCTCATCCTCGCACAGCAGCAATTCCAGAGAAAGATGCGCAGTCTCCAACCGGCCGGTGGCATTGAAACAGGGACCCAGAACAAAGCCGATATGATAGCACTTCAACGTGTCCGCATCCAGGTTCCTCTGTAAAATCAGCGCCCGCATTCCCTTATTCTTCGTCCGGCGCAGCCTTTCCAGCCCAAGTTTTACCAGAATCCGATTTTCTCCCTGCAGTTCCATTACATCCGTTACTGTGGCGAATCCGACATTTTCCAGAAAAACATCTGCCTCTGAACCGGGAATTCTCTCCTGTTCATAAAGCACCTGCACCAGCTTCCAGGCCACCGCCGCACCGCAGAGCCCGGGGAACGGATAACGGCACTCTGCCTGTTTCGGGTTAACAATAGCGTCCGCCTCGGGAAGCACTTCCCGGCGCACGCCATCCTTTTCCTCAAAAGGAACCTCATGGTGATCCGTCACGATCACAGTCATGCCCAATTCCTTTGCCCTGTGTATCTGTTCAATCGTAGCGATTCCGTTGTCGCAGGTCAGGATGGTATCAACCCCATCCTCAAACGCCCGCGTCACCAGATGTTCATTCAAACCGTATCCGTCGCGCATGCGGTCCGGTATCACTGCGTCTATGGCGGACTGTTCTCTGCGTTTTTCGTCTGAACGGCTGCCGCCTGCAAAATTTCCGGTTTCAGAAACCGACGCTTCCACTCTCCGCAGAGCTTTCAGCAGTATATAAGTGGACTGTATGCCGTCGGCGTCATAATCACCCAGGATCCGGATCCTCTGCCCGGAGTAAATCTTCTCACTCAGGATTGCAGCTGCCCGGTCCGCATCTTTCAGCAGATGCGGATCATACAGGTCCTTTCGCTCTCCGTGCAGGTAAAGCTCCATCTCCGATAATTCTGTCATGCCCCGGTTGCGCATAATCCGCGCAATCACCGGGTCAACGCCGAAATGTGCGCCGATCGCGTTGAAATCCGCGCGCTTTGCGGCGACCACCCACTTTTTTTTCATGCGAGACTCCCTTCTTACATATATTGTGATACCCGGATCCCAAAGGCAGAAAAGCGGATGCCCGCATCCGTTTTCTGTCTTTTGTCCCCTTGGGTATCACAATTCGCAGTTATTCACCGTCCGCGGGAAAGGTATTACGTCGCGGATATTCCCCATCCCGGTCAGATACATCACGCAGCGTTCAAACCCGAGGCCGAACCCGGCATGGCGGGCGGATCCGTACTTCCGCAGATCAAGGTAGAACTGATAATCCTCTTCGTTCATTCCCAGCTCCTGCATCCGCGCCAGCAGCTTCTCATAATCATCCTCACGCTGGCTGCCGCCAATGATTTCTCCGATGCCCAGCACCAGGCAGTCCATTGCCGCCACGGTCCTTCCGTCGTCATTCAGTTTCATATAAAACGCCTTGATTTCCTTCGGATAATCCGTCACAAATACCGGCCGTTTAAAGACTTCCTCCGTGAGGAACCGCTCATGCTCTGTCTGCAGATCCGCGCCCCAGGAAACCTTGTATTCAAAGCGGTCATTATTCTTCGCCAGAATATCTACAGCCTCCGTATAAGTCACCCGGGCAAAGTCAGAATCCAGCACATGATGCAGGCGTTCCAGCAGTCCTTTATCCACAAATTTGTTAAAGAAGTCCATCTCCTCCGGCGCATTTTCCAGAACATAACGGATCACATACTTCAGCATACTCTCCGCCAGCACCATATCATCCGTAAGATCCGCAAAGGCAATCTCCGGCTCGATCATCCAGAACTCCGCGGCATGCCGGGTCGTATTGGAATTCTCCGCCCGGAATGTCGGCCCGAACGTATAGATATTTTTAAAGGCCATCGCATACGTCTCTCCGTTGAGCTGACCGCTGACCGTAAGATTCGTCGGCTTTCCAAAAAAGTCTTTTGTATAATCAACGGTTCCGTCATCTGTCCGCGGAATGTCCTTTAAATCCAGCGTCGTCACCTGAAACATTTCTCCGGCGCCCTCACAGTCACTGCCTGTGATCAGCGGCGTATGCACATAGACAAAATCCCGTTCCTGGAAAAACTTATGAATCGCATAAGCCGTCAATGACCGCACCCGGAATACAGCCTCAAACGTATTTGTTCTGGGACGTAAATGGGAAATCCGGCGCAAATACTCAAACGTATGCCGCTTTTTCTGCAGCGGATAATCCGGCGCAGATACCCCTTCAATGATAACCTCTCTGCTCTGAATTTCAAAAGGCTGCTTCGCCTGCGGCGTGGGAACCAGCGTTCCGGTCACGATGACCGCAGCGCCCACATTCAGCTTCCCCACCGACTCAAAATTCTCCAGTTTATCATCAAAAACCACCTGCAGCGGTTCAAAAAAAGTACCGTCATTCACTACCATAAATCCGAACGTCTTTGAATTGCGGATACTGCGTACCCACCCGCCGATCGTGATCTCACGCTCCAGATAGTCCTCCCGTTTCCGAAAAATATCTCTGATATTTACCATGTTTTCCAATTCGTTTCTCCTTTTATCCGGTTTTGCTGCAGGCAATGTATATTATAACTGCCCCGATGTACAGTCCCCAAACCTTTTGCGCTCAGCAGTTACTCCGTCTCCGCATCGTCACTGCTCTCGGCAACTGTCGTCGTCGCCGAATCTGCCAGCGCGGAAAGCGCCTGATTCTCCGCAAAGCTTAACATCACATACTCTTCCCCACCGTAAGTCTCATAAAATGTATCCTCACTGTCGTAGCCGTAATAGCTCATATAGCTGGACACAAAGGAATCAAAGTCGCTTCTGGAAACAGAGGTCTGCTGATCCGCCACGACGGCTTCCAGTATAAGCTCCTCCTCCAGGGACTCCTTAAGCGATGAGGTAAGATATTCCAGGAATTCATCCTCGTCGTCATATGAATAATACGTAGAAATATAATCCGCATATTCCATACCGTAGTATTCTGCTGCTTCCTCAATTTGCGCAACCGTCTCATCCACCCGCTCATCCAGCATACCATCCGGCAGAGTCACTGTACAACCCTCCACCAACTGCTCCAGTACACTGTTTCGGATCGCGCTTTCTTTCTCACTCTCATAAGAGCTTTCCAGATACGCACGTGTATCATCGATTACCTCATCCACCGTAGAATAATAATCTCCGAGAACACTCTCCACATACTCATCTGTCATCTCATCATATGACAGGACCACTTCCTCCACAATATTGTTTACCGTTACGGTAAATACAACATCCTGGCCGGCCAGATCCTCAGAATCATATGTTTCCGGGAACGTAAGGTTCAAATCCAGAGTATCGCCGACCTCAGCGCCGATCAGTCCATCCTCAAAACCGTCGATAAAACTGTCAGAGCCGATCGTCAGATTATAGTCCTCCGCTGACCCGCCGTCGAATTCTTCTCCGTCCAATGTCCCGACATAATCAATATTGACCATATCCCCGTCTTCCACCGTCGTCTTGTCCAGCACATTCGTCATCGGATAATACGCAAGCAAATAGGTCTCAATATACTCCTGAACCATTTCGTCAGACACTTCATAGCTGTCAGTCAGCTCCACAGACAGATTCGTATAACCATCCATCAATGTCACATACTCTGTCACATCATAGTCTGTTGCCTGAAGAAGCGTTTCCGCCGTAATCGTTTCATCCGTCTCCTCCTCCGCGGAGAGACTTGTCTCACTGTCAGCACTGCTGGTTACGGTACCTGTGTCTTCCTTGCTGCATCCGCTTAATACAGTCATTATTCCCAAAGCGCAGATGAGCAATACTGCTATCTTTCTTTTCATATTATTCTATTCCTTTCCGCCTGATGGCTCACTGTGATTAAACATATCACATTTTCTTTCAAAAAGGAAGTAATTGCTACTTTTTTTCTTGTATTTTTACAACAGTAATGATATGATGAACCATATGATGTTACGGATCAGGAGGGAAGAGATTTGTTAAATACCAGATGGATTGTATTGATTATTACAGCAGCTGTGTGCGCAGCACTCATCATTTTTTTATATTTTTTCAATAAGAAAACCGATAAAAAGCGCAAGGAGCAGCAGGATGCCATTGAAGCCGCCGCTCAGACGTATACGATGCTTATTATTGACAAGAAGAAGATGCGAATGCAGGGTTCCGGTCTTCCTCAGAGCGTGATTGATGAGACCCCGCGATTTGCACGCCGGGCCAAGGTTCCGATCGTTAAAGTAAAAGTCGGTCCCAGGATCATGACCATGATCGCAGACAATGATATTTTTGACAGCATTCCCGTCAAAAAAGAAGTGAAAGCCACCGTTGCCGGCATTTATATCACAGATGTTCGCGGGATTCGCGGGCCGCTGGCGACGCCGCCGAAGAAAAAGAAATTTACGGATCGTTTCAAAAAAGGAGAAAAATAAAATCAGCAAAACCGGAGCGGATCGCATATCCCTCCGGTTTTTATTTTATCATAGGAAAGACCTTGCTTTTGTAAATTGTTAAAGTGCGTGATTTCCTATGATATAAAAACACTCCGTGAGGATGCGCAGCTCGCGGATAGGAAGTTTTTGCTGCGCAACCGCTCGCGCGCGAAGTGTCGCAGGGCGACACTTTATTTAAAAATGTCTCTCAATAGTCCTCAATATGTATCAGCTGTGTCGTATCCACGCCGAACGGCAGGATCGTATTTGCAAACTGCCGGAACTTATTCGCCGCATCACTGACATAGAAACGATGTCCCGCCTGCTGCTCAGGCACTTCCTGTCCGTCATTTGCAATCCCCTCCCGCGTCAGCAGACATTTCAGCTCCCTGGCGGTCTCATAAGCCGGATTGACCAGCGTCACTTTTTCACCCATAATCTCCCGCAGCACAGACCGAAGAAGCGGATAGTGCGTACATCCCATGACCAGCGTGTCAATCCCGGTCGCGAGCAGCGGCTCCAGATAGCGGGAAGCGACCTCCACAGTCACCGGATCCTTGATCCAGCCCTCCTCCACCAGCGGAACAAACAGCGGGCACGGCTTACCGAAAACCTGCGCCTGGGGATTATGCTCCTGTATGACCCGGGTATACAGGCGGCTCTCAATCGTACTCTCTGTGGCAATCACGCCGATCTTTCCGTTTCGTGTGGTCTCCGCGGCCACCTTTGCCCCCGGCGCTACCACGCCGATGATCGGAATATCCAGTTCCGGCTGCAGCGTCTCCAACGCCAGAGCGCTCGCGGTATTGCAGGCAATCACCACTGCTTTCACATCTTTTGTCCGCAGAAAATGTACAATCTGCCGTGAGAAACGAATAATCGTTTCCTTTGACTTGCTGCCGTAAGGAACCCTCGCTGTATCTCCAAAATATACGATCTTCTCATTCGGAATCTGGCGCATGATCTCCCGCGCCACCGTCAATCCGCCCACACCGGAATCAAACACACCGATGGGCGCATATCTGATATCTTTCATGATATAATCCTTTCTTTTCTGATTCGCCGTAATCTGTGAAATCCCCGGAACACCCAAACCCCGCACCACCATCTGCCGGCATCACTTATGATTTCCGCAGCTTCACTCAATTGCACGGTTTAAAAACTCCAGGATTTTAAACTCTACTTTACAGTCTCCGCTATTCAGAATAGCGGCATATTCTTCGGTTGTCAACACCGCCTGCAATTTTTCTTCGCTTCCGTCAACCACCTCATACATGCTCCCGGCGAAGCAAAGGTTCGGGTACAGAACGCACCACCAGTTATGACCGCCGCCCTCCCCGATCACCACCCGAAGCGCCTCATAGGCGCCGGATGGAAACGTAAAAATGCCATATGTTTTCTCCGGAAAAACACTGGTTTCAAGAAAAGCCGACACCGCGTAATCATATCCTTCATTCTGAACCGTTGCTGAGGCGATTTCCTCAATCGCAGACAGATTCTCCTCCACGATGCGCCTGCTCTCTGCCAGAGAATCCGCGCCCTCAAGCTGCCCGGACATGTACGTGCCTACCGCATTTCGCACCTGAAGCTTCAACGCCTGATCCGCGCTGCTGTCGCTGTTTGCCAGAACATGAAAGCGAAGAACCTCAGAAGAAATCCCCTGCTGTATCAGCTGCGCGTGGATCGTTGTCAAAAGGAGCACACAGGCAAACGCCGCCGCAAGTGTCCCTAAAATATATTTTTTCATCTCCGTTTTCCCTCCCGTCTGTTACGATGTCGTTGCGAATGATCACACAAAATCCGTTCCCGGCATCCGAATCCGTATTATTGATCTTTTACATTCTTGACAGGATTTTCAGAATCTATTCATTTTTATATATGACCAGGCTGTCGGAAGACGAAAAAACCTCCTCCAGCGCCGCCTCTCCCGCATCGGTCAGATGATCCACAACCGCAAAAGACTCCACAACCGGCACATTCTCACTTATGCTCACAACAGGGATCAGCAGGCATTCCGTCTCATTATAATACTGGCTTACCAGATCCCCCACGGTAACGAGTGACCCGGACTTTATATTGCTCCACCCTTCCAGTATATTTTCCAGATAAAGCCCCATGCAGGTTCCGGTCTGCACCTCCTCCGAAAACAGATGATCCATCTCCCTATCCGTCAGAAGTACATATGCATTCCACGATATTTCCCTGTTTTCCCTGAAAAAAGCAATTAGATCCTCCCCGCACGATTCACCATCCATCATTCCGCGGTCCAGGATCAGCACTTTCAGATGATTCATATTTACATTCCGGTTGCTGCTCATAGACATCTGCCTGATGCCGTCTGCCAGATTATCCGCTGTTTCGTCCCCAAACGCATCCTTCGAAAGAGCATCGGCCGATGCATCCGGATCGTCCAGGTCCGGCCAGGCAAAATACATGTGATACGCCCCGTCATCTTCCGCCTCAATCCCATAAGCAAGCGGAAAGCTGAAATTCTCCGGTTCCCCGCTGTCACACCCGGTCAGCCAAAATACCGGAAGGATCAGCATCAGTAACAGATATTTCCTCATAAACACTCCTGTTCCACCTCACCAATGACGCACAAAAAAGTATCTCATTTTCCGCCTCTTCTCCGACACTTCCCATATAGCACCGCCATCAGAAGCAATATCGGTCCGACGACAAAAAAAGTCGCCCTCATCCACTCATCCGAAAACGCCGCATGCCGAAGGAAATAGAATGCCGTCAAGAAAACCGCAGTGCAGCAAAACATGCTCACGATCACCGGGAGTGTCTCCTGCCCCGGCGTACGTCCTTTTTTTCTCTTTTCTTTCTCCTTGCGGGCATCGACTTTCCCGCCGAAGCAGGCAGGAGCTTTAAGCGGGTGCCCCAGCAATTCCTGTCCGTAAAACAGCAAAGAATGAAACAAGGCAAACAGACAGAAGAACCAGATTCCCACCATAAATGCATCCTGGCGTTCAAAGAATTCTCCGGGCAGTTTCACCACCGCCATCAGCGTAATCACAGGATATTCCAGCTGCGAAAGCAGACCGGACTGAAAAATTCCGAGCAGGATTAGATAGATTGCCGCATCAAGGAGCAGTACCATAGTCAGACTGGCCCGAACACTTTTCGCCGCACGCTCCGGCATATTACAGTGCGGTTTAAAAAGCAGCAGGAGCGCCGACAGAGAGAAAACCAGAAAACTTTCGCAGCTGCTTTCGGCAAAACCGCAGAGTGAGAAAGAAGTATGACCCCAGTAAACCGGCCGAACGCTGACACAGGCGATCGCGAGGATGATCAGCAGCGGCGCCAGCAAAAGCCAGAACAGCACCTCATAAATCCGGATCCTCGGCTCCAGCCCTTTCCACAGGCCAAAGGCACCTGCGATTGACAGCATAAGCAAAATTGCCGCCTCGTACCGGCTGTTTAGAAGCTGATCCCGAATCAGACCGGTCAGAATAAAAAGAATGCCGGAAGCAAGATCCAACAACCCGATTCCCGCAAGCACCGGAAACATCTTATGAAGGAACGATTTCCCCGCTGACGTTCTTTCTCTGTCCGGAACCCCCGTATCCCCGGCCGCCGTACTGTCAGCAGCCCCGCTGACGGCAAGCCGGTCCCACAGATATATCAGCGCTCCCGCTCCCGCAGCTCCGGCCGCCAAAGCAAAAATTCCGAAAATACCACTCTGCGACGCAAGACGCGGCGGCAGGATCAAACTGCTGATTCCGAAAATTTCCAGCGTCAGCGCCCGCCGGATCTGCCGCGGAGATATCTTTTTATTTTCAGAAAAAATCGTTTTCGAATCCCCAAATACTTCTGCTGCTGATTTGTTTTTTCCACTCATGCTGCCGCTGTCTCCATCCCGCTTTCATTTTTCATATATCTTTGAATCTTTTTATCCGCATCCGTACCCGGTTTTTCCGGTTTGCGTAAATCGGCCGCCGCGTCAGAAGTTCTGCCGGCGGGCGTATGAAAGTATCCTGTGTGTCCTTATTTTTACTAAGATCCGCTCCGACAAACGGCGTAAAATAAGGCATCCCAAAGCTTTCAAGCTGAGCCAGATGAATCAGCACAAAAAGCAGTCCGATCAAAAAACCATAATATCCCCACGCCGCACATAGTCCGATAAAAGCAAATTTCAAAAGACGAAACGCTGTCGCAAAATCTTCATTCGGAATAGCAAAAGAGCACAATGCTGTAAATGCGACGATAATAACCACCATCGGGCTGACAATATTGGCATCAACCGCCGCCTGGCCGATGATCAGTCCGCCCACGATACCAATGGTATTTCCCATCGCTCCCGGCAGCCGGACTCCCGCCTCCCTGAGCAGTTCAAACGACAGTTCCATCAGCAAAATCTCGATCACCCCGGGAAACGGGACGCCCTGCCTGGTCGCCGCGAAAGAGAGCAGCAGTCTGGTCGGCAGGATCTGTGTGTGAAAATTCGTCACCGCCAGATACAGTCCCGGCAGCACCATGGCAAAAAAGGAGGCCAGATAACGCAGGATACGGGTAAAAGAAGCAATCTCCCACCTGCTGTAATAGTCATCTGTTGTCTTTATAAACGAATTGTAATCTGTGGGAAAAATCAAAGCCTCCGGCGAGTTATCCAGAAGCACAACCATCCTCCCTTCCAGAATCGCCATTGCCGCCCGATCCGGACGCTCCGTTACCTGAAACTGCGGGAACGGCGAATACCAGTATTTTTCCGACAGCTGCTGAATCACCCCTATATCCTGCACACCGTCAATGCAAAAACCGGATAGCCGGCGTTCCATTTCTTCCAGAAATTCCGGATAAATCAATCCTTCATACCAGACAATATAAAGGTTTGTATTCGAGCGGACCCCCATCTTATGCTCCCGTACTTTTACATCAGCAGACCGGATTCTCTTTCGAATCAGAGCGGCATTCTGCTTTACGGAGTTGGAAAAACGTTCATTGCTGCCGCGGACGGATTTTTCTGACTCTACCTCCTGCAGGGACATCGCCGGGTAACCTTTATCCGGAATCTTAACCGCCCGGTCAAAACCATCGAAAAACAAAATGCATTCTCCCGCAAGCATTCCGTCCGCGGCCTCCTGCATGCTTGCAAAAGGGACCGCATCGGAGACACCCATACCATTTTCCCGCACTTTCCGGATCACTTCGTCCCCGGGGAGACGGGTCAAAGCAGACAGAAGATTTCCGATCGTGCTTTTTTCCAGCATACTCTCCCCGCCGGTGACTTCAATGTATGAGAGAAAGGTGCGAACACTCATGTCCTCCCCGAGACACATCTCGAGCATCTTGACATCCGCGCAATCAGAGAACGCGTCCTTCCACCATTGTATGTTTACTTCCAGTTTCTTCGAAACATCCTGGTTTTTCATATATTTTTCCCAACCTCCCGGTCACAGACTTATATGTAACAGAAAGCGGTCTCTGTTACTCTTGCCGCTGCCCTCCCTGTGCCTTCCGGATGAAACCTGATACGCAAAAACGGAGGAGTAAGTACATGGCTTACTCCTCCTATTATGCGGTCAATATCAGTTTTTATTCATGTATTCGAAATTTGAGTCCGATCCCGGAATACAGATCCGACCCTGCATTCACTGTTCCTGCTCCCGGATCAGGCGTTTGATTCCCTCTGTCTGATTCTCCAGATGACGTCTGGTATAGGCGGACGCTTTTGATGCATCCCTGGCTTTTACCGCCTCATACAACTGATGGTGTTCCTCAATAAGCTTCGGATAAACCGAGGCATCTTTCAGATACTCCACACGATAGCGGTACATCTGCTCCCGAAGATTGTTCAGCATATTCAGCAGTTTCGGATTATCGGATGCCATATAAAGCACATCATGAAAATTCACATCCGCTTCCGCAATCCGGTGAATATCTTCCGTCTTCGTCAGATTACGGAACTCCTCCATGGCTGTGCGCAGCTGCACAATCTCAGCATCCGTAATATTCTGACAGGACAACCGGACCGCCAGCTCCTCCAGCGAACACCGAATCTGAAGGACATCCTCCATATCCTTTTCTGTCATCCGGGCAACCTCCGCACCTCTGCGGGGAATCGTGATGGCCAGCCCCTCCTGCTCCAGCATACGGATTGCCTCACGAATCGGAGTGCGGCTTACCCCCAGCTTCGCAGCCAGCTGCAATTCCATCAGGCGTTCCCCCGGTTTGAGATCCCCCTTTAAGATCGCAGTCCTCAAAGTCTGAAACACTACATCACGAAGCGGCAAATAAGCATCTGTCTGAAGCTCCAAATTGTCTGTCATCTTTCAATCTCCCTCCCTGTTGGGCTAACGTCGATTATTGTGAATCTCCGAAGTATACACATTTTTCGCCAGATCGGATTGTTTGAGCGCATCATAAGCGCCCCTGATCTCCTTCTCATTCTGAAAAAGGCCAAACACAGTCGGTCCGCTTCCGCTCATCATCGTACCGATTGCACCGTTTTCCTTCATCAGAGACTTCAGCTCCCGTATCACCGGGAACTCCCGAACCGTCACTGTCTCAAGAATATTTCCCATGTTCTCCGCTACGCCGCGCAGATTCTTTTTTCGAATATTCTCTATGATTGTGTCAATATCCGGGTGAACGGTCGCATTCGTCAGCTTCAGCTGTTCATAAACATGCTGTGTGGACACGGAAACCGCCGGTTTGGCAATCAAAATCGGGCACTTCGACATCGGCGGAAGCGCCGTCAGCTTCTCTCCGATCCCCTCGGCAAGCGCCGTGCCGCGCATGATGCAAAACGGCACGTCAGCTCCCAGCTTCAGCCCCAGCTCCATCAGCCTGCTCTGCTTTAAACCCAGATTAAAAATCCGATTCATCCCAACCAGCACCGCAGCTGCATCCGAGCTGCCCCCGGCCATGCCGGCAGCTACCGGGATAAATTTCTGAAGCGTAATACGCACACCCTCTTTAATCTTGAACTCATTCTTCATCAGCTTTGCCGCCTTGTAGACCAGATTATTCTCATCTACAGGCAGATAATACAAATTCGTCTGCACATGAATCTGCGGAGAGCGGGTTTTCTTTATCTCTACCCGATCATAAAGATGGATGGACTGCATCACCATCCGCACTTCATGGTAACCGTCCTCCCGCTGACCCAGGACATCCAGGCCGAGGTTTATTTTTGCTAATGCTTTTAAACTGATTTCATCCATATTGTTTCCTCTATATCAGTCGATTACTATGTAAAAACATGGTCGTATAACATCAATCTAAAAAATGCTTTTACATGTATAATGTATACTTTATATTGTACAATTTTAAATAGAATTCTGTATTCTGTCAATCTGTTTTTTCTTAATTTGCATATATTCTGTTACTATACTCTTATGCCTGCGTTTTTGCCTGGGCTTTTCCCATAAATCTCTCATTATTAATGATAAACCGTTCATGTTCCCCTTCGCCGATCAGTTCAGCATCGTCATAAGCTTTCACAGAAAAGATAAGTCTGCGTCCATCTACCCGGGTCAGTTCACTCTCACATCGCACCGTCATCCCCAGAGGCGTCGCCGCCAGATGCCTGATCCGAAGCTCAGTCCCAACGGTTCCCTGCCCTTCATCCAGATATGCCTGCACACTCTCGCTGGCTGTCTTTTCCATCAGGGCAATCATAGCGGGTGTAGAAAACACCTCCAGAAGACCGCTGCCTACCGCCGCGGCTGAATTCTCATAAATAACTTTTACCTGCTGTTCTCCTTTGATTCCTGTCTCTAACATCATCATACCTCCGTTCACTTTATCTCGTATAGGAATGCCGCGATAAACACATATCCCTCTGCCGGTCTGTCCGCAACGCTTTCACAGGAAATGTTATCACTTACCGGTTATCATAACGTATGGATTGTAAAAATGCAAGGCAGCCGCATCACACAGCTAAAAATTAAGAAAGGAAAAACCCGAAGATTTCTCTTCGGGCTTTTCCTTTTGATGTATATACTAACTAAGGGGATTAGATAGATATAACCTTAAATTTACACTTCGTAAATCAAATCGCCGTAGGACGGATACGGCCACATCTTCTTATCAACGATGATCTCCAGCTTATCAATCGGTGCTCGCAGAGCAGCCATTGCAGCCTTAACCTCATCCCTGTAGTACTCTGCCTGAGCCTTGCCTTCTTCCATTGCAAGTCCTTTGTCAGTCACTTCTTCCAGCTTCGAAAGCGCCACCTTTGCCTCGGACAGGAGAGCCGAACTCTCGGTCAGAAGCTCCGTCTGTACGCTGATATCGCAGTCACAGGCTGCCTTCACGGAATTGATGGAGTCAGCAAGGGAGGTTATGTATTTGATCACAGCCGGGATCAGCGTCTTGCTGGCGATGTTGATCATCGCTCTCGCCTCAATATTAATGCTCTTCGCATAGTTCTCATAAAGAACCTCTGCACGGGATCTCAACTCTGCCTCGGTAAAGACATTAAACTTGCCGAAAAGATCGATGGCCTTATCGGTAGTCAGTGCACCGATGGCATCCACCATGCTCGGGATATTCGGAAGCCCTCTTCTCTCCGCTTCCTTCACCCATGCTTCAGAGTAACCGTCGCCGTTAAATACGATTCTCTGATGCTCGATGGCCTGGCGCTTGATCAGATCATGAAGGGTTTTTTCAAAATTATCCGATGCTTCCAGCTCATCACAGGCTTCCTTAAACGCCTCTGCAACAATCGTATTCAGGACTACGTTCGGCTGTGAAATGGAATCCTGGGAACCAACCATACGGAACTCAAACTTATTACCGGTGAAAGCGAACGGTGATGTACGGTTCCGGTCTGTCGCGTCCTTCATCAGATCCGGCAGCGCATCTACACCGGTATGCAGCACTTCGCCTTCCAGAGAATGGGTCGCCGTACCCATGCTGGTCAGCTGATTTAACACATCATCCAGCTGGTTGCCGAGGAAGATGGAAATAATAGCCGGCGGTGCCTCATTCGCACCAAGTCTGTGATCATTTCCGACATCGGATGCGGACTCGCGAAGCAGATCTGCGTGGCGGTCAACCGCTTTCAGGATGCAGGTCAGTACCAGCAGGAACTGCAGGTTCTCATGCGGTGTGTCGCCTGGATCCAGAAGATTAATGCCGTCGTCCGTCGTAATAGACCAGTTATTGTGCTTACCGGAACCGTTGACGCCGTCAAACGGTTTCTCATGAAGCAGGCACTGGAGGCCGTGCTCATTGGCTTTCTTCTTTAATACTTCCATTACCATGTGGTTATGGTCTACGGCCAGATTGCAGGTCTCATAGATCGGAGCGAGCTCATGCTGCGCCGGGGCAACCTCGTTATGCTGCGTCTTTGCGGGAACACCAAGTTTCCAGAGCTCCTCGTTAACGTCTTTCATAAAGGCTGCAATACGGGGACGGATCGCACCAAAGTAATGGTCATCCATCTCCTGTCCTTTTGCAGGCATGGAACCGAACAATGTACGGCCGGTGTAAATCAGATCTTTTCTCTTTAAATATTTCTCCCGGTCTACCAGGAAATACTCCTGCTCCGGACCGACAGAAGGAGTAACCTTCTTTGAAGTAGTATTGCCGAACAGTCGAAGCAGACGTAAGGACTGTTCATTAATCGCCTGCATGGAACGCAGCAGCGGTGTCTTCTGATCCAGAGCCTCGCCGGTGTAGGAACAGAATGCAGTCGGGATGCAAAGTGTCGCACCCGCGGCGTCATGCCGCACAAATGCATAAGAAGTGCAGTCCCAGGCGGTATAGCCTCTGGCCTCACAGGTCGCACGCAGTCCGCCGGAAGGGAAAGAAGATGCATCCGGCTCGCCTTTGATCAGCTCCTTACCGGAGAAACTCATCAATACATTGCCTTTACTGTCCGGTGCGGTGATAAAGGAATCATGCTTTTCAGCGGTAACTCCCGTCAACGGCTGGAACCAGTGGGTATAATGGGTAGCTCCCTGCTCAATCGCCCATTCCTTCATCTCATGGGCAATGATGTCGGCAGTTGCCTGGTCAAGTTCTGTTCCTTCAACCATCGCTTCATGGAGCTTCTGATACGCTTTCTTTGGCAGGCGCTGTCTCATGGCTTCGTCGTTAAATACGTACTCGCCAAAGATCTCTGATACATTGAAGTATTCACTCATCTTCTTACTTTCCTCTCTTTCTCTCTGAACTTCCCCTAAGAATTAGCAACAATCAGTTCCTCATATGCAAAACGAAAGAAGGGCATTCCAAGATAAATGGAACGCCCTTGTTCTTCGCCGCTTATGTCATGTCATTACGATAGTACAATTCAAAAAAAAATGCAAGTGCAAAAATAGTATTTTTCCCTTTTTCACAAGATTTTATCAGAAAACCGGCCTTTTTTGTAATATCTTACTATTCAGGTAAGAGGGTGCACACAGAAATACTTCAACTCAGACGCAGCAAAGCGTCTTCGTTGAAGTATTTCTGTGTGCACCCTCCATTTACGCTGTGGATCAGGCAATGGATTTATTTCTCACATTCATCTGCAGGCTCCATAGTTTTGCAACAACATATATTTTTAATTTAGCTTGAAACATTGATTTTT
>JAJPZY010000022.1 GCA_021204085.1 Clostridiales bacterium
ATCATAGAAGACCTAACATTTAAACTTTTACAGACTTTTTTTCATACTCCCCCTTCTGAAAATTGTATATATTCTAACTTTGGAAAGGTGTTGTAAAAACAAGGATAAATCGTTAACAAAAGATAACAACTTTAATAGAACTGTTATCTGGTTCGGTAAACATAATAATTGATTGAATTCATTTATTCAAGTGTTTTTTGAATAACACGTATATTCTATTCTTTTATCTACTAATCCGGCTCGTCTTGAAATATCACTATCGTTATGGTATTATGTCTCTGTGAAAAAAATGTAAAGAATTGTACATGATTTTGTAAATATATGAGTGGGTTCTGCTATGAAAAGAAAAAGGAGTTTGTCGACATACTCCACCTTTAAAAAAATGTTGCTGGACAATCCGGATATGCATCTGCTCTCTCAGGAGGAAGTAGGTGCTGTTCAGCAGGTCTTGCTGAAGATGATGGACGATATCCATTCCGTATGTAAAGAAAATGAGCTGCATTACGTGATAAGCGGCGGGTGTGCGTTGGGTGCTGTCCGCCATGGAGGATTTATACCTTGGGATGATGATATCGATATTTGTATGCCGAGAAAGGATTACGACCGGATTCGGCAGTGCATGATGGAACGTTTCCCTGAAAAGTATTACATACAGGAAATAAAGGCCTGTGAGAATTATGATCTCAGCTTCATGAAAATACGGCTGAATGGGACGGTTTTTTGTGAGCATCTGGATCCGGAGCCGGAAAAAGCAGGGGTTTTTATAGATGTCTTTGCAGTTGAAAATGTTGCGGACAATCCTCTGAAAAGGAATGTGCAGTGGCTGCTTTCGGACGGGCTGCAGTTCATCTGTTCCTGCATCAGAATTCGTAAGAAGCGGAAGATACTTTTGAAGATGGCGGGGGAGTCCCGGCAGGCTGCACGGGCGATTCGGATGAAGTCCATAATATCGATTCCCTTTAGTGTGATTCCATTTCGGAGATGGCTGCTTTGGACGGAAAAGGCTTTGTGTATGTGTCAGGATGAGAAATCTGAATACATTTCTGTTCCGTCAGGAGTAAAGCATTTCAAAGGAGAAATGTATCCCAGAGACTGGTTTTTCCCGGAAAAAGAGATGGCGTTTCAGGGGAGACAATATTGTGTGATGGCGGAAATAGAAAAATATCTGGAAAAGATGTTTGGCGATTATCAGAGGATACCTCCTGTAGAAGAAAGGGAACGCCACGCATTATTAGCATTTTCCTTAGAATAACGGAATATTTTGCCTGTGCAGACGGTAAAACAACTGTCATAGTTACGAAAAGAAATCTTTACATTTCCCGTTGCGATGCTATAATAAAACAGTCATTTTAATAAAATTTTGAAGTTTACCTGGAGAAAGATATGATTTACGGAGCGATATTGGCAGGAGGAGTGGGCAGTCGTGTGAAATCAGCGACGATTCCCAAGCAATTTATTGAATTGGTGGGAAAACCCGTGATAGCATATACGATTGAAAATATGCTGAAAGTAAAGCGGTTTGATTCGATCTATATTGCGGTACACAGTGAGTGGATGGGCTATATGGAAGAGCTGATCGCGAACTATTTTGAAGAGGAGCAGCACAGGATTCGTTTGACTTTTGGTGGAAAAGAGCGTCTGGATTCGATTCGCAATGTTACAGATGCCATTTGCAGCGAAAACCCTCTCGGTGAGCAGGATGTGATTGTGATACATGATGCTGCCAGACCTTTTGTGACCGAGAAAATCTTAAATGACAGTATTGATTGTGTAATGGCTCATGGGGCTGTGGTTGCGGCGCTTCCGGCCAGTGATACAATCCTCCATTCACAGGATGGAAAAAAGGTTTCTGAAATCCCGAATCGAAGAATTGTATATCATGGACAGGCTCCGGACAGTTTTAACCTGAAGCTGTTTTTGGATATGCAGGAAGCGATACCGGAGGAGAAGAAACCTTATATCACCGGTACATCTCAGATCTGTACGCTAAACGGCGTAACCCTTCATATGGTAGAGGGTGATTCGATTAATTTTAAGATAACCACAGACAGTGACCTGCTGATCGCTGAAAATATCATTCGCAACAGATAGAGGAGAACGATTTTGGAAAACAAAGAAACAATGAAAGCGCTGGTGCTTCATGGAATCGGTGATTTGAGATATGAAGATGTGGCAAAACATTCCCCCGGAGACGGGGAGGTCTTATTGAAGATAAAGGCATGCGGTATCTGTTCCAGCGATATTCCGCGCATTTATACGACCGGCACCTATCATTTTCCTACCATTCCGGGACACGAATTTTCCGGACAGATCGTAGGTCTGGGAGATCATGTGGATCCGGATCTGCTTGGCAGACGGGCAGCGGTTTTTCCGCTTTTGCCATGCCGGCATTGCGCACCGTGTGAGCGGGAGGCATATGCTCAATGTAAAAACTATAATTATTTCGGATCCCGTTGTGACGGCGCATATGCAGAGTACCTGGTCGTGCCGGTATGGAATCTGATTTTGTTTGATGATCAGCTGGATTATCGAATTGCAGCGCTCTGTGAGCCTTCCGCCGTCAGTCTTCATGCCATCAACGTTTCACAGCTAAAAGCAGGCCAGACGGTGGTCGTCGTAGGAGCCGGGACGATTGCATTTCTGATTGCTTCTTTTGCAAAAAGTAAGGGAGCAAAAAAGGTGATCATCTGCGGCAGAAGCCGGGAAAAGCTCGAGTTTGCAGAGAGTCTCGGTTTCGGAACGATTAATACGCAGGATGATAACGTTGAGGAGGCGACGAAGGCACTTCTGGACGGAGAAGGAGCAGAGGTTGTCTTCGAATGTGTCGGAAAGGCTTCCACCGCTGAGAATGCGATTCAGGCCAGCGGTGCTTTTGGAACCGTTGTATTCGTAGGGAATCCTGAGGGCGATATGACATTTAAAAAAGATGTTTACTGGAAAATCCTCCGCCAGCAGCTGACGGTAAAGGGAACCTGGAATTCCAGTTACAGCTCCACGGTGAATGATTGGAAGGAAGCTCTGTTACAGATGTCCCTGAAACCGGAGTTGTTTCGGCAGTTGATCACGCAGACTTATTCTCTCGCGGAATTTGAGACTGCGCTGGATACGGTTAAGGACAGAAATAAGTTCAGTCTGAAAGTAATGTTTGAGATGGATTGATTGACAGATTTTTATGAGGAATCACATATATGGGACGAAAAGGAAAAATAGCAGCCTCGGTAATGTGCGCGGGCTTTGACCAGATTATGGATTATGTTCATCAATTTGAGGAGGAAGGTATCGAGTATTTACATGTGGATGTAATGGATGGTACTTTTGTGCCGAATCTGGCGTATGGACCGGCTTTTGTAAAACGTCTGCGGAGCCTTACCGATATCACGATTGACTGTCATTTTATGGTGGACCGCGCGGAGGAAAAATTGGAATGGTTTGATTTTCAGCCCGGTGAGCAGGTATCTTTGCATTATGAAGGCACCTGTCATATTCAGAAATGTCTGGATTATCTCCAGAAAAAGGGCGTAAAGGCAATGATTGCGATCAATCCGGGTACCCCGATTCAGGTATTGGAGGAAGTGTCGGATTATATATCCGGAGTGTTGGTTCTGAACGTGAACCCGGGATTTACCGGTCAGCAGATTGTGCCTCACACGATTGAAAAAGTAGGTCGTGTAAGACGTCTGTTAGACAGTCTGGGACATCCGGAGGTTTATATAGAGGTAGATGGAAATATTACAGTAGAGAATGCCGCAAAGCTTTATGCCCAGGGAGCGGAGATCTTTGTCGCCGGGACCTCCAGTATTTTCAGAGAAGGTGATTTAAAAGAACTGATTGCTCAAAAGAGAAAGGCAATCGGCTGGTAAAATATATTCGGAGAACGTAAAGATGAATTATACAATAAATATTGATGAGATACATATTGAGGGCAATAAATTTCGGTTTGTTGTGACCGGTGTGTTTGATATAATCAGCAGCCTTGCAAAGCCCAAAGTGATTATGCATTTTTCTAATGGAATAGAGGATAGAAGAATTCCGTTGGTTTTTGCAACATTAAATCGCAATGAGGATGAGGGCGTGATAGAGATTACCAGCAATTATGTCTATTTGCTGGATCGTTTGTTTTGGAAATCAAAAAACTGCGGCAATGATATTGTTATGTACTTCAATTTGTTATATGGGGAGTACTATGAAGAAAAGATAGAGGTGAATATGAATCCTGCTCTGTTTGAGCAGGATGAATTATGTTATATCTGCAGACCGGAAGGAAATGCGATTACGTTTATTCATCAACCGGATTTTGCAAAAAAACTGGCGCAATATGAGAGAAGATATTCGAATAAAGTGAAGATGGCCGTGGGAACTGTCTATAGCTGGATTGTTTTCGTGTTTTCACTTCTTCTTTTGCCGTGGCTGGTGATTGACGGCCTGATGGCTACCTTTGGGTTTATTAAATATGCCGGGAGTGTTGATAAGGCGGATGCGAGCAGTTTCCGGAAATTTCTTGGACATATTAATACCAGGCTCAGCTCCCTTAGCAGACACAAGATTTCGGTGAGGAGAGCGAGTACCTTTTATCGAAAGTGTAAGTGCGGTTATATTCGTTTTGCCTTTAACCGAACGAAGAAAAAATGTGAGGTGGTTTCAAACCGGATATTCTTTATTTCACTTCGCCGCACGGATTTATCCGGAAATTTTGCTTTTGTCTATGAGAAAATAAAAGATGATCCCAATCTGGAGATCGAGATGTATCTGGATCCGAAGGATATTTCTGATATGTCCCGGAAGGAAATGGATCGTTTCGCATACTTTTGCGCGACAAGCAAGGTCGTGGTCCTGGATGAGTTTACGCCATATATTCATTACTTTGATATTCGCCCGGAGACAAAAGTGGTGCAGCTCTGGCATGCATGCGGTGCCTTCAAGACGTTTGGATTTACACGCCTCGGAAAGCCGAAAGGATCTCCGCAGAAAACCAGAAATCACAGGAACTATGACTATGTAACGGTCAGCACTAAAAATGTAAAAATATGTCATTCCGAAGGCTTTGGAATCCCTACAGATAATGTTGTTCCGACTGGCATTCCGCGGACGGATGTGTTCTTTGATGAAGCCTATAAGGCGAAAATGCAGAAATGTCTTTATGAACAGTATCCTCAGCTGAAAGATAAAAAGGTGATTTTGTTTGCACCGACATTCCGCGGACATGTGAGGGAAACGGCTTATTATCCGATGGAGAAGTTCCGGGTGGACGAATTCATGGATGCCGTAGGGGATGAATATTTCCTGATCATAAAGCACCATCCTTTTGTGACGGAACGTCAGCCAATCCCTCAGGGGTATCAGGACAGGGTGCTTGACTTATCGGATCAGACCGAATTGAATGATCTGCTTTTTATAACCGATATTATTATTACGGATTATTCCTCCCTGGTATTTGAGGCGTCACTTTTAAATATCCCGATGCTGTTTTACACCTTCGATCTGAGAAATTATATTAACACGCGGGACTTTTACTTCGATTTTGAGACGTTTGTTCCGGGACATTTCTTTTATACTCAGAAAATGCTGCAGAAAGCAATTGTGGAGAAAGATTTTGCTGAGGAAAAGGTGCCGGCATTCGCGAAAAGGTTCTTTGATGATTTTGACGGACGTTCTACAGAGCGGGTGGTAGACTTGCTGTATAAGGCGCTCTCGGAATGAAATGCGGGGAGTGAACGAGTTGGTGGCAATAGTTTAGGGATACGCTGATTAAATGACCTTTAGGCCAGAAAAATCGGCTTCCAAGAC
>JAJPZY010000005.1:0-8885 GCA_021204085.1 Clostridiales bacterium
TTATCATAGAAGACCTAACATTTAAACTTTTACAGACTTTTTTTCATACTCCCATATTTTATATGAAATAATGCTGTGTTAGAGTCAGGCAGGATTTTCATTCACGACCCGATCACAAACCCGGTTTTTTCAATCAACTCCTGAAGCAATCGAATATCCTGTCCGCAGGTTTTGATGTTCCAACCCGTCACTCTCCCTCTTTCTCTCTGGCAAATACGATTCCAATCGCTACAAAGCAAAGCCCAATCGGCAGGAACATCCAGTCTTTGCTGACGACAGCGTTAATGAACCAGAAAAGCGCCGCTATTTCAAATAAAATAGCAGATAACTTATTTTTCTTCATATTTTCCATCATCCTTCCTTAATTATAAACATACATGAAATATCCGAATGTATGGTACTCGCTCCCTGTGAAGTCTGACAGCATCTTATAGTAAGGATATTGTAAAATAACTCCGATATGCCTGTAGATATCAGGGAACAGTCGGTCGAACAGTGCCGAATGATATTACAAATTTCGCTTGACATTCTACTTAAAAACAATGATTTTCTTATGTTTTAATTTAGGTCTTGACATAAGTCTGTAGCTTCCGTCTGCCAGAATCTGCAGATTAAGGTCAGCCTGCAGGGAGTGCTTCAGACATAGACTGACATTCGGCATATCACTGAAATCGACAAAGGATTCTGCATCTGAGCGTGATTTACCGCTGTTAATATGCCGCTCGATCAGTCTGTCCCGCAGCATGATTGGATCGGCAGTAATCCGGATGGAGTAATCTGCATACTTGTGCAGATCCCGCCAACCCTCCTGATCCAAAAGCAGATAGTTCCCCTCCAACAGAATGATATCTCCGGTCACCTGAATGGCATCTTCCACCGGATTGTGCAGCGGACGGCTGTACTGTGGCCAGCCGCAGTTCGCTCCGGAAGAAATTTGTTTTATGGCAGATGTCAGTTTTTCCAGATCAAATGTGATTGGTGCTCCCTTGATTTTAACCAGCGGAATTCTGTTCCCATTCCGGACTGTTGTATGTGTGAGCAGATAATCCTGTCGATGATGGAATCCGTCCATACCAATGGTTGTGAGCGGATGGGTTCCTGGTGTTTTCCGTGACAATGAGGAAAGAAACTCCGAAAGAGTGCTCTTTCCGACACCGGGAGGTGCTGCGAGCATCACAAGGATGCGGCCGCCTTTCTTTTCCTGCAGATCTGTGAGATGTTGGAGCAGCGGAAGGAAGATTTCTTCTATGTTTTTCTGTGTGTAGCAGGCTTGAATCGGCAGGCCGTTGATTTCTGTAAAAAATTTCATTAGATTTTCTTATTCTAAGCGGGTTTTCTGATTCGCTTTTTTCCGTATATAGTGATGCACTCGAATGTTATTATCTTCCTATTGAACATTAAACTTTTGCAGTTCTTTTTCACGGCAATGGAAATGATTCATAGGGTCTATTCTTTGCATTGATTTGCAAAAAAGTTAAATACGATTATGTTTATTATGATCTGAGAAAAGCATAAAAGTCAAGGGTGGAAATGATCCCGTCAGCCATCCATAACCGCAGATTATGCTTCCATGCCGAATATGTATTTGTGCGTGAAATTCTCCGATTGTTATAATATTATCAGCATCTGCAGGATGCAAATATTTTAAAGGAGGAACACTATGAAAAAGAAAGTATTGGCGGCTATGTCTGTACTTCTGTCAATGTCTTTGCTGGCAGCGGGATGCGGCAGTACGGATTCTACCGGCGGATCGGATTCGGCGGCAGCGGGTTCAGAGGCGGAGGCAGAGGTCTCTGCTGAGGCAGAAGCGGAAGAGGAAGAAGAGGTGGTTAGCGTGGCGGAGATCGACTACACGAACATCAATTATGACTTTAGTGAGGATATTGCGGAGGAGCGTGCGGCGATTCAGATCGTACCGGATGCCGCGGATATTGACCTGAGTGTTGCGGATGAGAACGGAGCGACCGGCGTGGTATTATCTGCTTCTGTGGATGAGACTAACACGACAGACTATTACCTGAATGCGATGGTTGCGGGAAATGCACTGGTATTTACTTCAGAAAATTCCGGTATTGCGAGCGCATCCAGCAGCGTTTCCGGTGATCTTGCCGTTGAGGACGGCGCGGTGACGGTTGTGCCTTCCGCAATGGTAGTGGCGGAAGCGACGGATGAAGTGTTTACATTCACACTGGAAGACGGCACGACCTATAATGTACATACCTGGAATGAGCTCCTTCCTTATTTTGAGGTGACGGGAGACGGCGTCAGCGAGGACAATGCGGGCGTTTACAGTTTTGCGATTGACAAATTTATGCTGCGCGTGAATACCGACGGCGAGTTGGTTTACTACCGCAACATGAACTGCGTGGGCGAGGAAATCATGGCGGAGAATTTCGCGACACAGGAAACTGCGGATGGCACTTACTATACGACGTTTGTAGAGCTTCGTCCGGAGTACCGCAACTCGAACGGCGGTTTTTCCAGCGGTTTCTATCTGGTGATGGATGCAAATTATGCGGATGCGGATGAGGTGACTTTGCTGGCAAACACAGAGGAAAATCACACCCACGGCCAGGGTTACCTGGATCAGCATGAGTTTGTTGTTCTCGGCGCAAACCACTATCTGACTCTGAGCTATACCCCGCAGCTGGTAGAGAATCTGCCGGATGGCGTGGAAGGCCTTGACGGCGGAAATACCGCTTATGTATGGGCAGGCGTTTTTCAGGAGATTCAGGACGGCGAAGTGCTCAATGAGATCTGCACGACAGACTATCCGATGCTTTATGAGTCTGCAGTAGAAAAGATTGACTATGCGAACAGCACCGATGAAGGCACATATGTGACGATCAATAACGAAGAGGTCTTTTCCACCGGCGACGGCTGGATGGACTATGTACATCCCAATAGCCTGGACTACACCCTGGATGCGGACGGAAATATCGATAAGCTTCTGGTATCCATGAGAGACCAGTGCGCGGTTTACCAGTTTGACTTCTCCACCGGCGCGATGGAGTGGATTCTTGGCGGCAAAGCCAGCACCATCACCGGATATGAGGATTATACCTCCACCCGTACGGATGATAACGGGGAAGAGTTCACTGCTTTGACTTATGCGCAGCATTATGCACGGTATACGAACAAAAATGAGGACGGTACCCTGACAGAGGATCCGATCATCAGCATTTTTGATAACCAGACAGGAACCGCTCCGTTTATCACGGTTGTGGATCCTCCGACACTGACAAGAACCCTGAAAGTAGCGATCGATGAGGATGCGCAGACAGCGGTTGTATCTGATGTCATCAACGGAACAGATCTGAATGAAAAATCTGAGAAGTATCACATCGCCAGCCACTGCGGCAGCGTTGATTATTTCAACAGCACATCCGTGGTGATCGGCTGGGGACTTCACGGCGTGATTGATAATCTCGGCGCATATGTTCCGGAGGGAACGATCACAGATGCCGGATATGACGACCTGCGTCAGGGCAGCCGTCCGGTGTTTACCGAGTATGATATGGAGAATGATAGCATTACGTTTGAGCTTTCCGTGACACGGAATGTCAATATCACATCCAGTGAGGCGATGTTCTCCTACAGAACTTACAAGACAGCAGAATAAGAACGGGTAGACGGTTCTTATGATTATCTGATGAAATCTTAATCGTACGTTGAGTGACAGCAGCGGGTTGGAATGAATTCTGACCCGCTGCTGTATTTGTGTTTCTGGCGGAAATGTGGTAGAATATGCAGAAATCGTTGACTACAGGAAATGATTTTTAATGGGTGGAAATCAGTAATAGTAGAAATTGATTTTGATCAGTGAGAATCGGCAATGACAGGAGTCGATTTTTAATAAGCGGCAATCGAAAATGGATGGATTGCCGGGGAGGAGTGAGTATGCGTTTACTACAGATCGACTATTTTCTTGCCGTCGCGGAGACGTTGAACTTTACGTCCGCCGCGAGTCAGCTATATATTTCACAGCCTGCGCTGAGCAAACAGATTGCGCTGCTGGAAAAAGAACTGGGGGTAAAGCTGTTTTACCGCAGCAGCCGGAAGGTGGAGCTGACGGAGGCCGGACGGCAGTTTGAGACAGACCTGAGAGATATCCGGGGACAGCTGGAGCAGGCGAAAAAACGAGTGATGCAGATGGGCGGGACTGCTGTCCCGCAGTTTCGTATGGCGTGCTATGACGGCGCGGCGGTGGATGATTTTCTGCCGCAGATTTTTGAGTTGTTCCGCAGGAAGCTTCCCGGAACGGAAGTATCTCTGTTTCGGGGGAATTTTCCGGAAAACTGGAAGGCTTTAGATGAAGGGAATGCCGACCTGCTGCTGACGCTGAATACGGGAGATCTGCAGCATGAGTCATGCACGGTGAAGCATCTTTTCAAAAGAAACGCGGCGCTGATTTATTCAAAACGCTCCGCGCTTGCCGGGAAGGATCCATTGACGATCAGCGATTTTGATTCAGAACTGTTTCTTATTCTTCCTGAAAAAATGGATATTTCCCTCTACCGGATGGGGATAAAGAATCTGAGGCTGCTCGGCATACAGCCGGAGAGAATCCTGGAGGAGGAGAATTTTGTCACGCTGCTGACGGATCTCTCTGTGGGAAAAGGGTTTGCGCTGCTGACGGAAGAGGTTGCGGAGCAGAGGCCGGGACTCTGCGCATACATGCTGGACGATTCCTACGGGGTAGACGTCGTCGCCATGTGGAAAAAAACGCATGTGCTGGCAGCGGAGATGGAACACTGGCTGATGGCACCGGAGCTGCAGGAACAGTAATGGACTGAGAGGTGAGATTCCATATTTTTATACAGGTCTTGCGTTCGTTCCGTTTATCGGCTAGAATATAGTTGTCACAGTTCAACAATTGACAGTGAAAAGAAAGAAGGGTTTTACGTTGCGCGAAAATAAACTCATCATTGCATGTGTGTCATTGTTGCTCGGGATCCTGTTCATTGTGAACCCGGGCGGGAGCGGAAAAGTGATCGCGGTGATCGCGGGCTGCGTAGTCCTGATTACAGGAATCGCAAATTTCATCCGCCGTCTGGCATCGGATGAGGCAGAGCAGATGGCAAACGGGTCGCTTCAGGGGATTATCATAGTCATCTTAGGGATTTTCATGCTCACGCATGTATCCACGATTATTGCGCTTCTGTCCTACATTTTCGGGATTATTCTTCTGGTCGCCGGAACCAGAAGTCTGGAAAACACACTTCGGCTGCGGCGCGAGGGATTGGAAGACAGGAACTGGAATATTCTGCTAGCAGCGCTGGTGATGCTCGTGGGTGTGTTTATGCTGTTTGTGCCGCATGGCACGGTGAATGTCGCTATTTTTATCGTCGGAGTGATTCTGGTGATATACGGTGCGGCAGAGCTATATTATTTTTATAAGAAAAACCCGGGAAACAGCTAAGCAGCTTTCCGGGAATGAAATAAAGTGTCTGAGAAATCAGATATGCAGGATTGAGAAATACAGGAAGTTTCAGTGATGAATATTGAGAAAGATGCAGCTCCGTCTGCCCGGCAGACGGAGCTATGGAACAATTTAATATCCTATCTTAGAGACTTGGGTTCTGCCGCCGTGGCTTTTTCCGGCGGTGTGGACTCGACTTTTTTGTTGAAGGCAGCGCATGAGGCACTTGGCGGCCGCGCGGCGGCCGTGACCGCTTCCTCCTCCTCGTTTCCGAAGCGGGAGTTCAATGAAGCGCGGGATTTTTGCGGGAAAGAGGGAATCCGCCTCCTGGTCTGTGAGTCGGATGAACTGGAGATTGAGGGATTTGCTCAGAACCCGAAAAACCGCTGCTACCTCTGCAAAAAAGAGCTCTTCGGAAAAATTGCACAGATTGCAAGGGAAAATGACTTTTCGTATATCGTAGAGGGGTCCAATCTGGATGACGAAGGGGACTATCGGCCGGGAATGCAGGCGGTAAAGGAGCTTGGCGTCTTAAGCCCTTTGCGGGTCTGCGGATTTACGAAGGACGATATCCGTGTGCTTTCGCATTTCCTCGGACTTCCGACCTGGGATAAGCCGTCTTTTGCCTGCCTTGCCTCCCGCTTTGTTTATGGGGAGACGATTACCAGAGAAAAACTTGCCATGGTGGACCGGGCGGAGCAGCTGATGCTTGACCTGGGATTTCGCCAAGTGCGCGTGCGGATGCACGGAATGATGGCTCGGATTGAAGTGCCGCCGGAGGAGTTTGCAAAGGTGATGGAGACGGGGGTTCGGGAGATGATCTGCGAGCAGCTGAGATCCTTTGGGTTTACCTATGTGACGCTGGATCTTATGGGATACCGCACCGGGAGCATGAACGAAACCCTGCAGGAGGTATCGTAGTGGAAGTGAACAGAACAAGCGGCAGTATACTGAAGACGCTTCTGGCGTTTTCGGTTCCTTATTTGCTGTCTTATTTTTTACAGACTTTATATGGGTTGGCGGATTTGTTTATCATCGGCCAGTTTGGCGATGTGGCCGGAACGACGGCTGTCTCTGTCGGCAGTCAGGTAATGCACATGGTGACCGTGATGATCGTAGGCCTGGCAATGGGGACTACGGTCATGATCGGCCGTGCGGTCGGTGCGAACCGAAAAGAAGAAGCGGCGCATGCCATCGGGAACACGATTCTTCTCTTTGTTGTGGTTTCACTTGCGCTGACTGCCGTTCTGCTTTCGCTGCGGGCGCCCATTATTACAGTGATGCAGACGCCGGCGGAAGCCGTGGACGGGCTTATGGATTATCTGACGATCTGCTTTATCGGCATTCCCTTTATCACAGCATATAATGTCATCAGTTCCATTTTCCGCGGCATGGGCGACTCCAAAAGCCCGATGTATTTTATCGCGGTGGCCTGCTGTGCCAACATCATTCTGGACTATGTGTTTATCGGATATTTTCAGTTGGGTCCGGCCGGAGCAGCGCTGGGAACCACGCTTGCGCAGACCATCAGCGTAATCATTTCTCTTGCGGTGATTATCCGCAAAAAAATGATACGCCTGACGCGGCGCAGCTTTCTCCCCGATGTGGCTGTGATGAAAAATCTGCTGTCTGTCGGAGTCCCGGTGGCCTTACAGGACGGATTTATTCAGGTGTCGTTTCTGGTAATCACGGCGATTGCCAACAGCAGAGGATTGACGGATGCCGCAGCGGTGGGAATTGTAGAAAAAATCATCGGCATTCTTTTTCTGGTGCCTTCCTCCATGCTTTCCTCTGTATCAGCGCTCTGCGCACAGAACATCGGAGCGGGGCTTTATGACCGTGCCAAAAAGACGCTGTTTTATGCAATCGGGATTGCCACAGGCGTCGGACTTGCGGCGGCTTTCAGCATGCTTTTTGCAGCGGAAGCGGTCGTGGGACTCTTTGTCAGCGGCGGAGATGCTGCTGTCATCCGGGCGGGCGGCCAGTATCTTCACGGCTATGTGTGGGACTGCGTCCTGGCCGGGATTCATTTCTGCTTCAGCGGATACTTCTGCGCCTGCAAAAAATCCGGCCTTTCCTTCCTCCACAATATCATATCGATTCTCTGCGCGAGGATCCCGCTGGCCTATCTGGCGTCGACACTGTTTCCGGACAATCTGATGCCGATGGGTGTGGCGACGGCAATCGGATCCGGGGTGTCCGTGATCGTCTGTCTGATCGCTTACCGGTGGATGGAGCGAAAGAAAATTATAAGTGGTTGATCATGCTGGCTTGATAAGCGGCTCCGAATCCGTTATCAATGTTTACGACGCTGACGCCGCTGGCACAGGAATTGAGCATGGACAACAGTGCGGACAATCCGCCGAAGCTGGCGCCATATCCTACACTGGTCGGCACGGCGATGACCGGGCAGTCCGCCAGACCTCCGATCACAGAAGCCAGCGCGCCCTCCATTCCCGCGATGGCGATAATCACGCGGGCTGTCATGATTTCCTCCTGGTGTGCCAGCAGGCGGTGAAGTCCTGCGACGCCGACATCGTAAAGCCGAACCACTTCATTTCCGAAGGCCTCTGCACAGATGGCGGCCTCCTCGGCAACCGGCATATCACTGGTGCCGCCGGTGGCAACCACGATCTTTCCGACACCGTCCGGTGCGGGAATCTCTCCGATGATCCCTGTACGACTCATCTCATCATATTTTAACGGGAGATCTTTTCCCATAAAATCTGCGGCCTCGCGGCTCATTCGTGTGATCAGGATCATCTTCTGTCCCTGATTTTTCAGGGATACTGCAATTTTCAGAATCTGTTCGGGCGTTTTCCCAGCTCCGTAAATGACTTCTGCCGTACCTTGGCGGAATGCCCGATGGTGGTCCGGTTTCGCAAAACCGAGATCCTCAAACGGCTCCATTTTCAGGCGAAGCATAGCGTCCTCAACGTTCATGCTGCCGGACGCCACAGCGGTAAGTATGTCTCGTACTTCTTTTTGTTCCATGGTGCTATATACCTCCGGGTTTTATCGGAAACCAAGCAAATAATAGCACAGGAATAAAAACAGAGCAAGTCAGAAGGGTTTTTAGATCGTGTAAATTTATTGCGGGAATCAAACAGGGATGCTCTTTGCCAGAGCATCCCTGTCCGTGTAATGATATCAGTTGCAAATGGATCAGTCATCGTCGATATCCACTTCAAACTCGATGATCGCGCCGGTGGTGGCATTTATAGTGCACTCATATTCTGTGTTGCCTTTGTAAAATTCCACTTCATATACAACAACGCCGTCTTCTTTATCAAGCATAGCCTTCTGGAAGGTTACTTCTGATGCGCTTAACCCGGCTTTTTTCAACGCAATTTGCTTGGCTTCGTCAACGCTGATGTAGGAGTTGGAGGTGCTGCCAGAGCTGGAGGAACTGCCGGAACTGCTTGAACTGCCGGAGTTGCCGGAACTGCCGGAACCTGAGGAA
>JAJPZY010000005.1:8985-26559 GCA_021204085.1 Clostridiales bacterium
GGAACTGCCGGAACCTGAGGAACTGCTGCCGGTCTTGTGCGCTTCCTGGCTCCTGTCTACAATCGCGCCATCGGACACACGAATCTCATATTCATACTCGGTAGAGGAGGTATAAAATTCAATGTCGAACACAGCAGCGCCGTCGTCGATATCTTCCTTTGCCTTTGTGAATGTGGCATCTTCTGCTGCGACTTCCGCATCGGAAAGGGCGAGTTCCTGCGCGTCCTCAAGTGTGATCCCGGCGGCTGCTTCAGATGAGTCTGTGCCTGCAGTTGCGTCCGTGCCGGTTCCTGCGTCAGCTTCGCTGTCGGCAGCGGTTCCGGCGATTACGCCGGCGGATTTCCGGATGATGGTCCCGTCAGCTGCACGGATCCAGTATTCAAACTCCGTGTCATCGGTTGTAAATTCCACATCATAGATGTACTGGCCGTCCTCATATTCATATTCGGTAACGATATTTTCTGCGTCAGCCGCGGCAATGCCCGCGTCTGCAAAGGCGTATTCCTGTGCCAGCGCTTCGCCAATCACCGAATTTCCTGTCTGGGTGTTTGCGGTGGTGGATGCGTATGCTGCTCCGCCGAGTGCGGCGGTCGCCGCAGCTATGCAGGTGATGGAGAGGATGGCTTTTTTAGTAGTTCCGAAACAGGTGTTGATGATTCTCTTCATAATGTCGTCCTCCTGTGGGTTTTTGCTGATAGTATACCGGTTAACATGGTGTAAACTTGTTATTGTGTCAAGCGGCTGTAATATGTACTGTATGTATACCGGTGTTTTCTGATTATGGCTATAGTCTATCAGCTAAACATTAGAGGAACATTAGGAAAAAATATTTTATAATATGCTAAATTCGAAAGTAAAAGGTGCTGCCTTTGCCGGGTTTACTTTCTGCGGAGACTACGCCGCCGTGAAATTCGGCGATTTCCTTTACCATGGCGAGGCCGAGCCCGCTGCCTTCTCCGGCGTGGGAAGCATCCGCCTGGTAAAACCGCTGAAATATTTTCGGAATATTTTCCGGTGCGATGCCGATGCCGTTATCCTCCACAGAGAAGATGATGGTTTTGTTGATGGCGTATTGCCTTTGGCTGCCGAATCCGCTGTTCTCCGTATGCAGCTTTTTATTGTCGTGCATGCTGTTTTCGTGCAGTTTTCTGTTGCCGGGTGAGCCTTTGAATGTGTGAAGATACCCGGCAGCATGTGGTTCCTTCCCGGTGGAAATTTCCCTGGCTGAGTGTAAATCCTCTTCAGCGTGAAGTCTGACTTTGATATATCCGTCCTCTCTGCCATAGCGGTAGGCGTTGGAAATCAGGTTGGAGAGGAGGCGGGTCAGAAGCTCACGGCTGCCGGTGACGTGCAAATCCTTTTCCGCTTCGCAGGTCAGAGAAATGTTCTTTGTGCGGAGCAGCGCCATGTCGAAGCAGACGCTCTCCACGAGGGCGGAAAAGTCAATATCCTCCTTTGGATAACGCTCCGGTTGCAGTTCCAGCCGGGTAAAATCCAGCATGTTGCTGATGAGACGGTTCATTTTTCTTCCCTGCCGCTGAATGACCTGGAGTGCTTCCTCGTATTCTTCCGTGCTTTGTGTATCTTCCAATGACAGTTCGCACTGGGCGTTGATGACGGCGACCGGCGTTCGCAGCTCATGGGAGGCATCGGCGACAAATTCCTGCTGTGCGGTGAAGGATTGATCCAGGCGTGTGAACATTTCATTGAACTGGTCCGCCAGGCGGTGCAGCTCGTCATTTCCCTCGCCGAGATCAATGCGTTTTTTCAGATCATCCCCCTGGCGAATCTGAGATGCGGTATCTGAAATCTGACGGATGGGGCGCAGTGCGCGGCGCGCGATCAGGTAACCGCCGATAATCGCAAGAACCAGGAGGCTTGGCAGAATGATCAGGGAGGTGCGCGAGATGGCGGAAAGTGTCACCGCACCCTGCGTTTCCGAGACGATGCCGCGCAGCCAGAGAGTCTCCAGCCCTTCGCGGTCCAGCTTCCGGTCAAATACATAGTAAAGTGTTCCGTCGACTGTGACTTTCTGTATCTCGGAATCCTCAAACGGAAGGTCGGCGATCTCGCGGGCAATCGGATTGATGCCGTAGACCATCGTCCCGTCCTCCTCGCACAGTGAGGTGTAGATCTGGTTGACCTTATCCAGAAAGTCATCGTCCACTTCGATATAACCATCATTATAGTAGATGTAAAAATCCACATCGCTGTCGGTGTTTAGAGAATCGTAGGAGGAATAATACTCGATTTCATCGATATTGTTTTCTACGGTTAAGATCAGATTGTCCCGGATAGTTTTCTGAATCGTCTGACCGCTGACGGAGAGTATCACAAAGTAGGTGATCGCAACGACAACAATCAGGACAGAAGTGAACCATAGGGTAATCCGGGTAGATATGGAAAAACGTTTCATAGGTGTGCTCTCTTTCACGCGGTAAGAATCATATATTCGGCCGATGGATTTTACTGTGAAAAACAACTCATGATTTGTCTTCCTCCCGCAGCACGTATCCTCTGCCGCGCATGGTATGGATCAGCTTTTTGTCGCGCCCGCCGTCGATTTTCCGGCGGAGATAGCTGATATAAACATCCACGACATTGGTGCCGCCTTCGTAGTCGTAATTCCAGATATGATTCTCAATTTTTTCCCGTGAGAGGACGATGCCGACGTTATGCATCAGGTATTCCAGAAGCGCGTATTCTTTGGCGGAAAGGGTAATCTCGCTGCCGCCCCGGGTCACACGCTTTGTCGCGCAGTCCATTACCAGGTCGCCGACGACCAATTCGCTGTTGGATGCGCCATGGGAGGTGCGGATCATCGCGCGGATCCGCGCGTTAAGCTCCTCAAAGGAAAACGGTTTGACGAGATAGTCGTTTGCGCCGCTGTCTAAACCCTTTACGCGGTCGGAGATGGCGTCGCGTGCGGTCAGAAAAAGCACCGGTATGTTTTTGCCGACGTCGCGGAGAGATTTCAATACGGCAAAACCGTCCGCGCCGGGCATCATTATGTCCAGAATTATCGCGTCGTAATCTGTATAAGAGAGAATGTCTATGGCTTCCTTTCCGTCGTGGCAGCTGTCCACACTGTAACCGTCGGAAGTCAGTTTTTTTGTGATGATGCGGTTTAAATCCCGCTCATCCTCAGCGATGAGAATGCGCATATTGTACTTCCTTTCTTATAGAATTGATCTTGGGAGTGATCCCGGCGGTAACGGGCATAGATGAGAAAAACCGACGCCCGTTTACGGAGATTATACCGAATTTTTATTAGAAAAGCATTAGATAGAGGAGAATTTTTGAAAAAATCGTCTTAACAGGTTTTCCCGTCGGTTGAAACGACTGCAACCGACGGGGAAAATATTTTTAATATATCGGGATATGGTTGATTTAACCGTTAAAGGGATGCGTGCTATCCGAATTATTATTTATATCGTGACCGGAACAGCGGGCGCAGTTCGGAGATTGGTGCCTTGCTCTCGATCAGCTGCCGCATACGTTCCTCGGAGGCGGCGATGGCGAGGCATTTTTCGAGTACCTCTTCTGCGAGATCGTAGGGGACGATGCAGACGCCGGAGTCGTCCGCGACCATCAGGTCTCCGGGCTCAACCAGCTTGCCGCAAAGGGTGATGGGACCGTTCATCTCCACGCATTCCATCCGGAATTTCCCGGTGATCTGGGTGGTGCCGGTGCAAAATACCGGATATCCCATCTCGCGGATGGAGGAGACGTCGCGGCAGCAGCCGTTTACGATATTTCCTGCAAAACCGCAGCTCTTTCCGACGGTGCAGCTCTGCCCACCCATGTTGGAAACTTCCAGATTCCCGCCGAAGTCGGAGACGAGTACGTCGCCGGGCTCTCCGATGTAGTAGATATCGCGGGTGGACATGGCGATAAAGTCATGGTCGATGGCTCCCTGCGTCGGCGTTTTGCGAACCGGGATGTTGCGGATGGTTACCGCCGGGCCGACAATCTTGCTGCCGGGAATGACCGGTTTTAAGTAGGATGTGGGGATGGCGCCATCGATGCCGTAGCTGTCAAGGACGTCCGAAACGGTCGTCGACATGTCGTCCATGGACAGGTAGCCGTCAATGATTTCCTTTTTTACACGGGGAAATGTGATCTTCGTGATCCGTTCCCGGGGAACCAGACCCCAGATGCGCCCCGCGGCGTCGTAGGCTTCGTAATCCTTATCTCTCTGCGCTCTCTGTTTTGCAATTTCCTCATTATAAAGTTCAACCTGACTCAGATCCATACATGTGCTCCTTTCCTGTGAGGGTGTATTTTCGAAATCTCTACCGGATGATATTTTCTGTATTCACAAATGAAAATTTCGGAATCATCGAAAGTATATTCACAGGTATATATTTCAAAAATACATAAAAAAGGAAGCCGCTGATTACTCAGTGGCTCCCTTGCCTGTAACTATTGACTACTATAGCAAATAATGGGCGCAAATGCAAGTTGTTCTTTTGGAAGTTCAGAAATTCAGAAATTTGACTTCATCATAACCCGGCATCGCTTTTTATAACATGCAATTCCATTTCTTCTCGTGTTTTCTTCTTCATGCATGATACGAAAGTGGGAGTCATCATCCGGCTGCCGTCAACGGAAGTACGAACGAAAAAAACCGCAAAATCTACGATTATAACTTCTATGACAGCTAGACGAGCGCATAAAAATTTAATATAATGTTTACAGAAGAAACAGATGCAGAAAATAAAAAGGTTATACTTTTCAGTAAAATTAGGGCTAAAAGCAAAGGAGAAGTTTTTATGAAAACAATCACAGAAAATGAGATTTGTAACTTTGCACAGGCCCTGCTTGAAAATGAATTGTCAGAAGCCACTGTAGAAAAGTACACGGCAGCTTTGCGGAAACTGATGAACTGGCTGGATGGTGCGCCTGTCAGTAAGGAGAGACTGGCAGCATTCAGGGATCATTTGCATGAAACGTTGGCGGCAAGCACGGTAAACGGCGATATGTCTGCGATCAATACCTGGCTGCACTACAACGATATGGATGCGTGCAGAGTAAAGCTCTTGAAGCTGCAGCGCCGTTCTTTTTGCTCTGCGAAAAAAGAACTGAGCCACAGGGAGTATGAAAAGCTTGTGGCTGCCGCCAGAGACATTGGAAAAGAGGAACTGGCTCTGATCATCGAAACCATCTGCTCCACGGGGATTCGCGTGAGTGAAGTGAAATATATCACGGTGGAAGCAGCTCAAACCGGAAGAACGGAGATCTCCCTGAAGGGAAAAGTGCGAACCATCCTGATTCCGAAGAAACTTTGCCGCAAGCTGAAAGAATATGCGCGAAAGCAGAAGATCCGCACCGGAGAGATTTTTGTTACAAAATCCGGAAAATCCTACTCCCGCAAGCGAATCTGGGCGGAGATGAAAGCTCTCTGCAAAGCGGCAGGCGTGGAGCCGTCTAAGGTCTTTCCGCACAACCTGCGACATCTGTTTGCGAGATGCTTTTATAAAGCAAAAAAAGATATCGTGATGCTTTCCGATATGCTGGGGCACAGCAGCATGGAGACGACGAGAATCTATCTGATGACATCAGGAGAGGAGCATGTCCGGATTATGGACCGCATGCAGCTGGTGTTGTGATAAAATAAATGAGACAGAATATGGATTCTGTCCCCATTTTCTAAACTTTTATGAAATTTGTAAACAAAATATAAATTATTATCGCCGCTTGCGGCGCAAAAGTCAAGGCTTTCCCTTGAAAATTCACATTTATTCAAGTTGATTTTTTCTCACGCTCTGAAAAAGGGCGCACTTCACATTGGCTATCTTCTGCCAGGCCTTTTTCCCATCCCAAAAAAGCCGGTATGTAACCGGTACATAATCAGCAAATCTTCCTATTATAATGTACATTTTTTAAGACAGAATCCATATTCTGTCTTATCAGCATCTGCGTGCGTGAATTTACGATGCACATAATGAGCAGTTCAAGTCCGCCTGTGAAAAAAATGGCATGGATGTCGGGATGGCAGGAGTATTCCATTCCACTCTGCTTTTAAATATAGATGAATGAAATAATGTATTTTGGAAAGGAGATTACATGAAAAAACGTGTAAAACAATTAACTGCCCTGCTGTTGTCAGCAGCCATGACCCTTGGCATGGTTACGACATCCGCATCGGCTACAGAATCGTCTTCTTCGACGGGGACATCTTCGTCATCAACGGAGACAACGACATCAAGTGCGACGGGTATGCTCGGAACATCTGCGTCGGTACTCGACTCCTTTGATGAAGAGACTCTGGCTGTAACGGCGCAGGCGATTACAGATGAGGAGACTTTTACTGAATCCTCCGCAACAGAAGAGGAGCAGGCGATAAAGGATGAGATCTATAATGATATCTTCTGGAACAGTGATTCGGTTGTGGATGTGTCTGACTACAGTACGGATGTTGAAACGATGAATGAACTGACAGATGAGGTTCTGGAAGAGAACAATGCATCCACTTTGGTTACGGTAACCTATGAGGAGGATGAACTGACAGGTAAAGCTACGGTTATGAGCGTAGATATGGATCCGGAACTTGAGGCAGTGACGGAAGAAGTTCAGGCAATGGCGGATGATGAGACAAATCCCTATGCCATAACAGACGATCAGGCTGAGGAAATTCTTGGTCTTTATACTGAATATCAGACACTGTGTAATAAATATGTGGCATACATTGGCCGTCAGACTGCCTGGTATACTTCCTATGAGTAGAATGAAGATGAACTTGGACCTCTGGGATCCTTGCTGGTGCTGGCCGGGCTCAGTGTAGATTATTTGCGAAATTATGCGAATTATGAGACTGACGATGGGCAAACAGTTTATGATACTGTGGTTACAATTATTCAGATGTATACATATGCCTATGAATACGGTGTAGAAGACTATGGCTCGAGTATAATCTCCGCTAAGAATGATGCTCTGGAAGCTGTAGAAGATGCCGGATGCAAGACGGAAGCACAGGAATATATGGTGCTGACGGATTGGATGTCGAATCGAATCACTTTTGATATGGCGTACATTATGAATCAGAGTGCTGAAGTGATGACTTGTGCAGATCCTCAGACATCTGATGAATATACGAAGATATATAATGAGTTATATGAGGAATACTATTCACAGTATTCGGCATATGTAAGTGCTGGATATATGGATGAGACTACGGCTCAGGGTTATGCTGCGCAGACCGCAGCAGGTTTAACAGACGGAATCTATACCGTTTGGGAAAGCTGCACGATTGGCGGTCTTGCGGACGAGCTCGGCTCCTGCGTATGCCTGGGCTATTCCATGACATTTGCTTATCTGGTGCAGTGGCTGCATCCGGAAATTTATGCGGCTAATGGAACATCTCTGAGCACAGATTCCAGCAGCTGGAAATCTGTGGAAGAGTTGAATTATAAGACTACCACTACAACAGAGACAGTTACTACAACAGAGACAACGTGGGATCAGGCAACCTATTACGCGCTTAAAGCAGTGGAAATTACTGTTGAGAAACCTGCTTTGGAGTATTCTGAGGCAGATGGAACAGTTGCTTTCTCTTGTGTAACTGACGGAGTGACCTATTGGTATAGTTACACAGTAGATGGTGAGTATACTGCTTTGGATAGCGGAGTTACCGTTCTTGATGTTTCTGACCATATTGGAACTGGAGATACCTTATACGCTTATGCTGAATTGAATGGAACAAAGAGTGAAACGAATTCAGTAGAGTTGATCAAAACGACAGAAGGTGGCGAAGAAGACGGCACCGGTGAAGGGGATGGTACTGGTGAAGGTGATGCTACTGGCGGAGAAGGCGGCACATCCTCCGATCAGCAGCTCGAAGAAGAACCTACTGTGGTGGCAGAAAATACTGCTAATGGTACGCTTGAGGCAACTATCGGTACTACTGTGACAGACTATCCTTTGTATGTATGGGATGATTCAAGTAGCGCATATGTGCTGGATACAGATGATAATGGCAACGCGTTGTATGTGCAGAATTATGATGCGTCAAACACGGAACTGTTTACCACAGAGGAAACCGGTTACCCGGTTTACATCACTACAACAACAAGCAAAGATGTTACTACTACTGAAAACACATTCAGCATTGATGCAGGTTACATCGTAGACATCGTCGAGATTTTCTATGATGCAAGCGTTTCCATGTTTGGTGAAGTCAATGAGGACTTCCAGTCACAGCATTTCTGGAGCGCTGTAAAGATCGGCGACGAATGGTATTACATTGACACGAACTACATTGATATCTACACCGAGTGTATGGTTCGTGATCGTGTGGAGACCAACGGTGACCTGAACTTCAACTATTTCCTGTTCAGTGACACCACCGCAAACAAGCTATATGGCGACTATATGGGTGAAGAAGGACTTGTGACGCTGTATGATGGTATTGCTACCGATACGAGTTATGAAGGCGGAGCCTGGATGTATTATTCCGGAAGCAACATTTATGTGAATGGCGGGAATGCATATTACGTATTTGACTCCACGGATCTGATGTCCATGTCGAGCATGATGAGTTCCGGCGATTTTGATATGTCCAGTTATACCGGAGATATGTCAGATTATGAAAATAAGAAAGTGGAATACAAGATTGTTTACCACACTCTTACTACAACGGATGTTACTGATACGGACACTGCTCCCACAGATTATACAACGCTGATTGATTTCAACAATGGTCAGATTTATAATTCGAGTACCAAGTCAATGGAAGACAACGATCTGATCAAAGAGCTGTTTGCGCTTCATCAGGAATATGAGGAGATTTATCCTTCTCTGTCCCTGACAATGGCTCTGTATGACGGCGTGATCTACTTCAACGTAGCAAACTGTGTGCTTTCCTATAATCTTTCTTCCGGAGATTTGGTGAAAGTCAAAGAGTACAATGAAGTTTATGCTGAGCGGGATGACACCGTCCTCTTCGGCGGTATGGGATTTAAAGTTGTTTATGATGCAGATGAAGCTGATGTAGTCGTAGAGAACCCACCAATCGCCGGCCTGGTTATCTATGATAAAACACTTTATGTTGATGTGGCTTCAAGTTATGGCTGGATTTCCGGAAAGAGCGATGTTAGCGATACCTCCAGTTATGGCTGGGAATACGCTCAGAGCAATTACAATGCCGGATATAGTTCGATGATGATCAGCTATCTTGACAGCATGTCTGAAAGTGAAAAGCAGCAGTATGCTGAGTATCTGGATGACATGGATACAGAAAATGATAACGACGAGTTCATGTTCTCTGCGAACTTCACAGATACTCTGTCGATGAGCACAGTTACAAGTCCTTCGTCTTACAGTGAGGTTTCTGTGGCTGCTTCCTGCAATAATGATGCTTTCACTGAGCAGCGCAGCACAGAAGGAATAATTAATGACGGTACTCGTGTAGAGCAAGAAGGAACTGCGTGCGATCATCATTACGTTGAGTATGATGAAACCTATTATACTAAAGACGATAATGGAAACTGGAATACCGGCACCAGCTATGTATGCACAATCTGCGGCAAAGCTTACGATAATAGTGATGCAGAAGATGACGACGAGGAAGTTGTTGCTGAATATGAGGCGGCTAAAGCAAGCGCAGGACATGACTATGTGACCGACACATCCGTGGAAGGTTATGTAACATGGGCGGATGATTATTCCTATGCGTTGATCAACAATCTGACCTGCAGTGTTTGCGGCGATATGAAGCAGACCGTGCTCAGAGTCAGCGGTGACACAAATGTAGAAACAACCGTATACAGCCTTGACGTACTGAACGACGAGATTGATGAGCTTGAGATATCCTTAAGTGAAAATGAGGCAATTCAGTGTACTAATATAGTAAGCGAGGTAACCGGCGGCACTTGTGATACGGGTCTGGACGTTACATATACGGCCTACGGCCCGGCGGACACCAAGTATGGTGATTTCTCGACTGTCGTTATGGATACGACAAGTACCACGTTACCGGCAGGCACACATAGCTATGTTGCAGAGGACGCGGACGGAAATTCGACTTGGGTTTGGACAGAGAATGAGGATGGAACATACTCTGCTATGGTCACTGAGCTGACATGCTCGGAATGCGGTGATGTACAGACAAATGTGGAAGCGGTAGTAACAGACGAAACTACTGCGGCTAAATGTACCGAGGATGGCCAGACCGTATATACTGCGAAAGCTACTGTGTATGATGCTAACGGAAACGAGACAGGTTCTGTTACAGATTACAAGACAGTAGTTATCCCGGCAACGGGTCATGACTATGATGAAAATGGTATATGCAAAAATGGCTGCGGTACGAGCGAGATTTCATACGGAACAATGACGCTCTCCGAGGATACGGTGCTTTACACTGAGGAAGCGCAGACTCCGACCGTTACTCTGACAATGACATCAGAAGAAGGAACAGACGTTGTGCTGACAGAGGGAACAGATTATGAAGTTTCTTATGAAGACAACGTTGAGATCGGAACGGCAACCGTTACCGTAACCGGTAAAGGGAGTTATGAGGGTACACAGTCAAAGACCTTCACCATCAGTGAACTGGCAACTCCGGAGTTGACCGCTATTTCCAACACCACCTCTGGTGTAGAAATTACCTGGTCCGAATCCGAGAATGCAAAACAGTATGCAGTCTTCAGAAGAAAGTCCGGAAGCACGAGTTGGTCTGGGACTCAGTTGGCTCTGACTGACGAAACCAGCTACACAGATACGACAGCAAGCAGCGGAACAAACTATGAATATACCGTACGTTGTATTGATTCGACTGGCACGAACTATACCAGTGAATATGACACGAACGGCGTAAGCATCGTTTATCTGACCGCGGGTCAGGTTACAAGCCTGGCAAACGCCAAGAGCGGTATGACCATCAAGTGGGATGAAGTAAAAGGAGCAAGCGGGTATTACATTTACCGGAAAGAATCCGGAGGATCTTACAAAAAGATCAAGACCATTACAGATGGTTCGACGACAAGCTACACTGAGGGTTCCACCAAAGTAGGCGAGAGCGGCACGAAGTATACATATTGTGTTAAACCGTATTACAAAGATGGCGACACGGTGGTAGCAACGGGCGCTCATACAGCCGGCAAGTCCAAGGTTCGTCTGTCTGCAGGCACGATTACCAGCCTGTCTAAATCTTCCTCTGGAATTACGATCAAGTGGGAAGAGGTAGAGGGAGCTACCGGCTACATCATCTATCGCAAGACCAATAAGTCCGGCAGCACAGAGTACAAGAAGATCAAGACCATAACCAGCGGATCTACCGTAAGCTACAAGGATACGGCAAACAAGACAACTGCTACAAAGTACACGTACAAGGTTGTGCCGTACTACCAGGCATCCTCCTCTTCATCAAAGGTGAATGCAAGCTTCACGGCTAAGTCGACCTACTGGGTAAAGGCTACCTCAATCTCCAGCCTGAAGAACAATTCGTCGAAGAAGATGACTCTGAAGTGGAGCAAGATTTCGAAGGCCACCGGCTATCAGATCCAGTACTCTACCTCCAGCGACTTCAGCAATGCAAAGACTGTTTGGGTTAAGAGTGGTTCGACCACTAGCAAGACAATTTCGAGCCTGACGAAGGGCAAGAAGTATTATGTACGGATTCGTGCATACTACAAGACCTCTTCCGGTACAAAGTACTACTCCACATGGAGCAGCAAGAAGAGCGTTAAAATCAGCAAGTAGCAGGTTAAGATATCTGCAAGCGGCGGGCCTGCCTGAAAATGACAGGCCCGCCATTTTATGAATAGGGAAAAGAAACAATCGTTTCACGTGCGCCGCAGATGAAATCAATTTGCGGGCGGGGGAGTAAAAAGTTATCTATACAGACTGAGAAAGGCAACATATTATAATATGGAAGAAAAAAATCGTTTCAGCAAGCTGCTGGAGCAGTTAATGACAGAAGCAGAAGTTAAGAATTATACGCTGGCTCAGGAACTGCAGTACGATGTGTCATATATCAGCAAATGGATCAGCGGTCGCATGATGCCGGCAGAGAAAACGGAGCGGCGGGTGCTTGGGGGCATATGCCACTGTATCGTTTCGTCGGCAAGCGAGGAAGGGTTGCTTGAGCTGATGACAGATTACAGCATTGATAATCCGGAGCAGCTGGAGCTGGCAATCTATGACCACCTGTCTGCGGAGTATAATTATGTCAGGAGTCAGGAGAAAAACGCGAACGCCAGCATTGGGGAGAAGACCCTGTACTATCCGGAGCTATCCATGAGTCAGTACATGGAAAAAAAGCAGCATCCCGTACTGCGGAGGGTAAAATCTCTGGACGTGATTGCGCTGGTCGATCTGATGGCGTTGGATCATGAGAACAGACAGAGTTTTATTTCCATGGAAGGCGGGAATGTAAGCGTAAAAACGGAGCATACCTACCCGGATGTCCGCTATTCTGTGATCATTGACTTAAGCGGGAAAAACTGGGATGATATTTATGATACGCTGTTTTTGATCCATACGATGGCCACTTCGCAGCATATCAATTTTCAGATTTACAGTAATATAAGAGCCTGCGGCAGGGCTGTTTTCGTGGTCAACAATGATTTCCTGCTTTGCGGCATGCTCAACGAGAATAACCGCTGCATTTCGGTTGTGGTCAGTGAGGACAGCAAGAGCTGCAGTACGATTTATGAAAATCTGAAAGGGATGTTGCATCAGGACGCGGCTCTTTTTCAAAAAGTCAGCGTGCGCGATATGATCGAGAACCGCGGATACATGTATTCGCTGATCGCATCGAATAAGCGCTGGCTGCTGGGGCATATGACGGAGGCGTTTCTCCCGGAGGATTTATTTGAAGCGATGCTGGAGCAGGCTTCTGCTTTGGACTCGACGATATCGGACAATCAGGATGCGATCCGAAAGCTGTATACCCTGAATAAGAATATCATGGATGTGTCGGAGCTTCGAGTTATGATCTATGAGTCCGCGTGGTCAGAGTGGGTGATCTACGACCAGCTGGATTTTTATGGCAAGATGCTTTCAGTGTCGCAGGAGCAGAAGTGCGAGTATCTGAAAAGCTTTCTGGAGTTCTGCGAGTCGCATAAGAACGTTGAGGTTCGGATGGTAAGCGGAACCTTTGTGCCGGATTTGCTTTATGCAGATCATCAAAGCGTGTTCCTGTCTGATAAGGTGACATACTTAAGACTTGACAGTGGCCGTAGACAGATGAGCGTGGTGACCCGCTCGGATATGAAGGCGATTATGGATCGATTTTATGATGCTGCCTGGGAATACCGTGAGGGACTGGTCGTCTCTGATTGGGAGGCAATCCGCGGCAGTATCCTGCACACGATTAATATGATTCAGATTACGGATGGCCTGAAGGCGTAAGCCGGATGATCGAGGAGAGGCAAAAAACAGGAAGAACCGGCAGATCTGTCCGGATGCGGATAAAATATAGTGGAAAAAGTAATGTAAGAACCCCGCCCATATAGGGCGGGGCAACTTTTTTGTAAGATTTTATCGGATTTTATACTTACGATCCCGATCCAGAAGCTGATCTGCATCGATTTCAAAAACGAAAGACAGAAACTAATCTGTGTAGGCTCAATACCCGGAAGCCAACAGCTCCTGCGTCAACCCAACACGGTTGGTCTTAAAGTGGAAGAACGGCCGTTCATCAACCTGAATGATGTCTACCGGGCGCATATGCGGCTCAAGGCAGGATACAACTTCCTCAGCGATGTCATCCACGGTGTAGCCTTCTTTTAATACCACATAGAGGTAAGGCAGGTAGCAGCCGGGATGCTTTTTGTCCGGAACATTTACAAAGAAATCATCGATAATGCCTTCGCAGTTTGCATCCGCTACCAGGTTTTCCATAGGAAGAGCCGGCAGGTCGCCGCCGCCGAAACGCGGGGTCGTGCCTCTGGTCAGCGCGTAAACCACACCGTCTTCATTCATGTAACCTTTATCGCCCATGTGCAGCCAGATTCTTCCGTCCTCATGCTTCTGCAGTGCTTTTGCAGTAGCCTCGGGATTATCATATCCGAGCATGATGCTGGGGCCGGAGACACAGATCTCACCAAGCTCATTATATCCGAGCTCTTCCTGCGTACCAAATTTGAAAATTCCTACTATATTTAAGGGCATCGGAATTCCGGCTACGCCGTTTTCCACGGGATGCGGGGTGAGCGGCATGTTGCAGACACTGGAGCCTGCTTCGCTGGAACCATAACCGGTTGTCAGACGAATATGGCAGTTATGATCGTCCAGGAACTGCTGCGCAAGCTTGATCTGCCGGTTGTTATATGCCTCAGCGCCGACGCCGGCCGCGAACAGATGAGACATATCATAGTCGTCCGGAATTCGGCCGCTATGTACAATGCGCTCGATGAACATAGGGATCAGCGGCCACATGTTGGGGCGGTAGCGCATAAACTCGAGGTCTACATCCATGGGATCGCAGAAGGGATCCAAGATCAGCAGGTAGTTGGAAGCCATGGGCAGAAGCATCATTGATACCACCGCCGCAATAAGGCTGGGAGGCAGTATCGTGTGCATCATAACGGGGCGAGCCGAGTTCGGAACGTTACGCGGGTTCATCTGACAGATATTTGCCGCCATCGTGTAAGCGGAGTGAATGACCTGCTTGGACGGTCCGGTAGAACCGCTGGTATATGCGCGAAGAAGAGGACGATTGTAATCTTCCGGAGCCTCCACGGTACCGGTAAAGGATTCGCCCAGTGCCAGGAACTCATTCCATGTCATGGTTTCTTCGCCGCTGGCAGTAGTGTCAGGATAACGAGAATCGAGCGCCCGCTGTACATAATCCGGCATGGCATCGTAGCTGCCGGATGCCAGAGGCGGAATCAGAATCGCCTGTTTGCAGTCGCTGCCCTCAAAATAAGCGTTCAGTTCATCCTGGGAGAGATAGTCGTGGGCAAAGATGATTTTTGCGCCGGATTTCCGGACGGCCATAACATTCTCTTCCAGCGTGTTGTCCCGGCAGAGCAGGGAAGCACCGATTTTTTCGGCGCCAAGCAGGAGGTAGAAAAACTCCGGAACAGACTGTAAAAATACGGGAATCTGATCTCCCTCTTTCAGCCCAAGCGCACGCAGGCTTCGCGCTGCGTCCTCAACCTTTTTGAAAAATGTCGCCCATTTAATATCTTCACCATAGAAATGGATAACGGTCAGATCTTCGCCGCCACAGCATGTTTTCAGATACTGAAGAAGCGTGCATTCGGGTGCTCTCAGGTAAGCAATCTGCTCGGGGTAATACTTCATCCACGGGCGGTCAATGCTGGCGAGCCCTGTCAGTTTGTTATCGTTCATAGTAACTTAACCTTCCTTTCGACTGTACAATGCATCAGCTTTATGATAAGCGTAGGATTGTATACATTTCATAACGATTATTACCTTATCAAAGCCTGAGAGGAAAATCGAGAGAGTGAGGTGGCGTAAATCTTGTCAAGATGGAAATGAATGGATTCCGGTTGATTCATGGGGCTCCGGACGATTTTGGCCTGGGAAGACCGGAATCGCAGGAAGATTTAGGCGGTTTGGGGTCGAATTCGGTTGTTTTCAAAATATTTGACGCCTTGAAGAAAATGGAAATAAAAAATCACATTTAATCAATTTGATTCACATTGAATCACGTGACAGATATAATATTCCACTTTAGTCACGGGTGGGTTCGGATGCTCAGTGGTATAGTAAATCTAAGTAAGTCTAACAAGGTATAAGGTTTTTTAAGGAGGTACAAACTAACATGAAACAGAAAAAAATGAACCGCCATAGGAAGCGGCTGATTAAGCGGCTTGCCGCTGTCGGTGTGGCAGCCCTTGTGCTGGTTTCCACCGTATCAGCGAATTCTGCTTCGTATATATTTGCTTCAGATACATCGGATACAGTCGTTGATGAATCAGAGGAACTCCTGGCTGAGGATGTCCAGGAAGTTGAGAATGCGGACGCTGAAGTCGTTGAAGAGGCTGACGAGGCGGAAGACATTATTGTAGGAGAGGTTCTTGAGGATGCAGAGATTTCCGAGGAAGCTGCAGAGGCTGAAACGGAGGAAACCGAGACCGTAGAGACTGAAGAGGCCGATGCCGAGGAAGAGGATGCGGAAGTATCTGCCGCATGTATCGTCCCGGAAACCACAAAGCCTGACACAGATACCAAAGATGATACCTGTGAAGAGCCTGAAAAAACCTGTGAGGCGATCGAGTTTGATCTGGCTGCTTATCTGACCGGGACCTGCACACTGACGGGGACGGAGACAAATAAGGAAGCGCTGGCGCTGCTGGGCGGATCCACATTCTCCTTTGTCGCGACAGATGTCGATGGGAATAAGGTAGCAACAGGACTTGCAACACCCACGACTCTGAACGGCTGGTGCGACAGCATCACATGGACGGGATCCAAGCTGAAGTACACAGAAGCGGGCACCTATTGCTACACCATCAAACAGGTAATTGGCTGCTATCCGGCAGTGAACTATGATACGGCATGCTACACACTGACCGTTGTAGTTAAAAATGTGTGCGGCGTACTGACATGCTGCCCGACCCTGACAAAATGCGGCGTGACAGTAAAATGCCCGACCTTTAAGAACTGCTATAATCCGGAGTCTGTTACCGTGAACTTTGATGTAACCAAGATCCTGGATGGCCGTTACTTAATCGACGGTGAGTTCAGCTTTAAACTTTATCAGTATGCGTCTCTGACTAACCTGGTTAATCTGGAGTGCATCAGCAAGGCAACAGCTGTTACCAACGTGAACGGCGGTGCTGTTTTCAGCAAGACTTATAAATCCTGCGGGATTTACTACTATGCGCTGACCGAGGAGAAGCCGGCGGACGCGTTTGACACAATGACCTATGACACTACCGTTTACTATATTAAGGTAGTAGTGATCCAGGGCAAAGACGGCAAGCTGCAGGCATATCCTTACTATTCAACAGATTGTGGTCCGGTGAAATGCTGGAAGTGTCTGAAGACCGGTTCCCTTACATTTACCAATACATACAGGGATACCGAGACTATCGAGTTGACCGCGACAAAGACTCTGACAGGACGCGACCTTGCAGCCGGCGAGTTTACCTTTGAACTCACGGATGAGGAAGGCAACACCATTACAGCAGTAAATGACGCGGACGGCACGATCAGCTTTGGCGAGTTTACCTATGATCAGAGCGATATCGGAAAGACTTACACTTATACCGTTGAGGAAGTTGCCGGCGATCTGGATGGCGTAACCTATGATGCGGAAGCGAAGACCATCACGGTAGAAATTACTTATAACGAGGAGAGCGGCCAGATCGAGGCTGCGGTTACCAGTGATGAGGTGTTATTCGAAAATACCTACGAGCCGAGCAGTGACCCGGAAGATCCTGATCCCGATCCGGAGCCGGAACCTGATCCGACCACTCCGGTTGAGCCTGATCCCGATCCGACAGAGCCGACAGATCCTGATCCGGAACCGACGGAGCCGACTGATCCGGAAGATCCCGAGCCGGAAGAGCCGGTAGAAGATGATCCGGTAGATCCGACCAGGGAGTATGAAAAAAAGTCTGTAAAAGTTTAAATGTTAGGTCTTCTATGATA
>JAJPZY010000079.1 GCA_021204085.1 Clostridiales bacterium
TTTATCATAGAAGACCTAACATTTAAACTTTTACAGACTTTTTTTCATACTCCCCGCCAAAGCTGGCCTGCTCGTTTATTCCGGGTAATCTGGAGTATCTGAAAGCCGGCGGACGGGTTTCCAATGCTGCCTATCTGGGCGCGACGCTGCTTCAGTTAAAGCCGCTGATTGATGTGGACAGCGGTGGTTATCTCGTGGCTTCCAAGAAATATCGGGGCTCCATGATTCGTATCGCAGAGTCTTATGTTCGGGAATTTACAATGCTGCATAATCTGGATCGGAGACGGATTTTCCTTCTTTATTCCAAAGGCACCGCACAGGAAGTACTGGATAAGATGAAAGAAACCGCTCTTTCCATGGGATTTCAGGAGTGTATCTATATCCAGACAGGTTGCGTCATCAGCTGCCACAGCGGCCCGGGGGCGATCGGCCTGGCGGGGATTTCAGAGTAAGGCATTTAGTCGGTTCATGATTTCGGGTGTTGACGAGGACAAAATTTCGCCATATTATAGTGTGAGCGGGAATCGGAGGATGATTTTATGTCGACGTCGAAATCAAAATATATGGGAATCCTGTTCATTATACTGTCAGCACTTTCCTTCTCATTCATGAATATGTTTGTGCGGTTGGCCGGAGATCTGCCGTCGCTGCAGAAAAGCTTTTTTCGAAACCTGATCGCGTTCCTCATTGCACTGGTAATGCTTCTGCGTTCCGGAGAGGGATTCCATGTGAAAGAAGGAAACTGGAAATACATGTTTCTGCGCGCCATGTTCGGAACGGTGGGAATTTTGTGTAATTTTTACGCGGTGGATCATCTCGTGCTTTCCGACGCCTCAATGCTGAATAAAATGTCGCCGTTTTTTGCGATCCTGTTTTCTTTTTTGATTTTAAAAGAAAAGCTGACGCCGATTCAGGTGACGGCAGTGTGCGGCGCATTTATCGGAAGCCTGCTGATCATCAAACCGACGTTTCTGAATATGGAGCTTTTGCCGTCAATCATCGGGTTTATCGGCGGACTCGCAGCCGGAATCGCCTACACGATGGTTCGGGTTCTCGGGCAGAGGGGACAGAAGGGTGTGTCGGTGGTGCTGTTTTTTTCCGGATTCTCCTGCCTGATAACGCTTCCGTTTTTTATCCTGAATTATGAGCCCATGAGCCTGTATCAGGCACTGATGCTTCTGGGAGCGGGTGCGGCGGCAGCCGGCGGACAGTTTTCTATTACGGCGGCTTACTATCATGCGCCGGCCAGGGAAATATCCGTATATGACTATTCACAGATTATTTTTTCCGCACTGCTCGGGTATGTGGTTTTTCAGCAGATTCCCGACCGATACAGTGTGCTCGGGTATGTGATCATCATTGCGATGGCGGTGTGGATGTTCGTGTATAATAACAGAAAGCATTCGTAAAAAGGCTTGACTTTTCTGCGTTCATTGCCTAAGATAGAAATTGCGATACAAATACATAAAAATAAAATCGAAAATACATTTGCAGCGCTGCAGCAGGTGTATTTTTGTTGTTTGAAGATAATTATACAAAAAAGGAGAGACGAAGATGAAGCAGTTTATGGTAAAACCGGAAATTTATCGCTACGACACCGCGAAAGCGTTTGCGGAAGAGTTTCATATCGGCAAAGATGACCTTGTTATTACTAACGAATATATTTATCAGCCTTTTTTCGGAGAACTGAATCTGGAGTGTGAGGTGATCTACCAGGAAAAATACGGGGCGGGAGAACCTTCCGACGATATGGCGGAGGCAATTTATAAGGATATCAAGAGCAGCCCGAAGCGGATCATTGCCATCGGCGGCGGTACAGTGATCGACATCAGCAAGCTGTTCGCATTGAAGAATGTTTCCCCGATTCTTGACCTCTACGACGGGAAACTGGAGATTGTTAAGGACAAGGAGCTGGTTCTTGTTCCCACGACCTGCGGTACCGGGTCGGAGGTTACGAACATCGCAATCCTGGCGCTGAACAGCCGCGGCACCAAGAAAGGTCTGGCGGTAGACGAGATGTATGCGGATAAAGCAGTCCTGATTCCGGAACTTTTAAAAGGACTTCCGTTCCGCTTTTTTGCCACAAGCTCCATCGATGCGCTGATTCATGCGATTGAGTCTTCCCTTTCACCGAAGGGGAACGGATATACGCGGATGTTCGGCTACAAGGCGATTGAGATGATCTTAAACGGTTATAAAGAGATTCGTGACAACGGACCGGAGGCTCGGATTCCTCTGCTGGAGGATTTCCTTGTGGCATCCAACTATGCGGGAATCGCCTTTGGCAATGCCGGCTGCGCAGCGGTTCATGCGCTGAGCTATCCTCTGGGTGCGACTTACCATGTGGCGCATGGGGAGGCCAATTATGCGATGTTCACCGGCGTAATGAATAATTATATGGAGATTAAGACTGACGGAGAGATCGCAAAACTGAACGCATTTATCGCAAACATCCTCGGCTGTGAAGCCGGAGAGGTCTTTGAGGAGCTGGAGAAACTGTTAAATGTCCTGATCCCGAAGAAACCGCTGCATGAGTACGGCGTCACGGAGCAGGATCTGACTGACTTTACGGAGTCCGTCATGGTGAACCAAGGAAGGCTGATGGCCAACAATTTTGTAGAACTGGATAAGGAAAGAGTTTATAAGATTTACAGAGAACTGTGGTAAATCTGTAAAAATCTCCGGATCTGCAGAGCCAGCTGCAGCTGAAACATTGCGTTTCCGTCATCGAAATCCAGATTCAGCATGTCGCGTATTTTATTGATGCGGTAGCTGACCGTGTTTTTATGGCAGACCAGTGCTGCAGCGGCTTTTGCCAGATGCCGGTCGTATTTTAAGTAGCATTCCAGCGTTTCCAGATAGCAGCCGCCGTGGGCCTCGTCATAGTCTTCCAGTGTGTCCAACTGCTTCTGGTAATATTCCTGCAGTGTCTCACGGTCTTTTGCTTCGAGAAAAACGGAAAAGCAGCCTAGATCATCAAAGTGATACCAGGGCTGCTTTTTATATTCAGCCATGGTCAGTGCCGCTGCTGCCTGACGATACATTTTTAGCAATTCCAGTCCGGTGCGGGTCTGACTCAGTCCGATGCGTACATTCCGGAGCAGGGAAGTGGTCTGGCAGGTGTCTGACAGTTCTGCAATATGAGCCTTTATGGCGGTTGTGCCGGCATTGTGCCATACAATCACAGTCTGCCGCTGGTATTCAACCAGGACAAACTTCAGATTCCTGCCGGTCGGACAAAAAGCAGTGACCTGGCGCAGCAGCTGATCATATTGGTCCAGTGATTCCGTCTCGCATTTCGGTTCGATGACAGCTAATGTGTAGGTGTCTGAGGGCAGATAAGCATATTTTTCCAGTGTTTTTTGGGTGCGGGGAGATATTTTCCCTTCCAGAAGAATGGAGGAAATGGCGTTTTCTATATTATATGTTCTCTGCCTGTATGCAAAAATCTGATTGCAGTAAGTCTGGGACAGCTCGGACAGGTGAACTTCCCAGGGAACGGTAAACAGAGGAAACCGCTGTGTTTCGCACAGTGTGATCACAGTCTCGGGAATATCACATTCCCGAATATATTTTCCGACATTCAGAATCAGTCCGCTGGTATTTTTTTCGATGAGTGCCTTTACAAAGCGAGGCAGCCAGTCTTGCTCCAGGGAGGAGGCGAAACCGGTGCTGATGACGAGCTCCGCGCCTTCCAGAAAAGAGATATTGCCAATATCTTCTGCGATATAAAACCAGTTGACAATACGGTCCAGGCCGTCTTCTCCGGCAATTAATTTCATCTGATATTGCTGCTTTGCATCCTGATAGAGGTCTTTTACTAAAATGGGCATGAGCGTCTCCTTTTTACAAATGATGATACCATAAAGAAATTGTGCTGACAACACAAAAATGGTGGAAATATTTGTGCTGACAACCTATTTCTGGACGCGGTTTTTTGTAATAAAATACAGTCATTGGCAAGGAAGTCAGGCGTGAGATTTCTTTGCCTTTTTTATTTTATGTATCGTATCGCTTTAAATTTATGAAAACAGGAGGAGCAAACCATGTTGAGAACTGATTTACCTAAGATTATCACGGAGACTTTGCCCGGTCCGAAGGCGCAGGAAGTGATTGCCAGAAGAAAGGCGGCGACTCCGTCCGCGATCGGCTGCATGTATCCCGTTGTGATCGAGCGCGGCGAGGGAGCCATGATCGAGGACGTAGACGGCAATAAATTTTTGGACTGGATCGGCGGCGTCGGCGTCTTAAATATCGGTTTTTCACAGCCGGAGGTTGTGGAAGCAGTGAAAGAACAGGCGGACAAGTATTTCCACGGAATGTTTAATATCGTCACACATGAGGGTTATGTGGCTCTTGCTGAGAAGCTTTCGTCCATCGCACCGGTAAAAGGTGAGAAAAAGAAAGCATTTTTCGCGAACAGCGGCGCAGAAGCCGATGAGAACGCGGTAAAGATTGCAAAAGCGTTTACGAAGAGAAACAACATCATCGTATTCTCCGGCGCTTTCCACGGACGTACACTGCTGACGATGTCCATGACGTCCAAGAAGGCTTATGCAGTCGGCATGGGCCCGTTCCCGGATGGTATTTACCGTGCAACGTTCCCCTATTATTACAGAAATCCGGAGGGCATGCCTCAGGAGGCGGCCTGCGATTATTATATTAAGTCCATCAAAGACGTTTTTGAGCAGTGCGCGCCGGCTGACACCATCGCGGCGATTGTGGTTGAGCCGCTACAGGGCGAGGGCGGCTTTATCCCGGCTCCGATCGAGTGGATCAAGGCGGTTCGCCAGATCTGCGACGAGAACGGCATCATGCTGGTAGCGGATGAGGTGCAGAGCGGCTTCTGCAGAACCGGAAGAATGTTCGCTTCTGAGTATTGGGCAGAGGCAGGCGTACAGCCGGATATCATTTCTACCGCAAAATCCATCGCGGCAGGTGTTCCGCTTTCCGCAATTATCGCGCGTGAAGAGATCATGGAGGCACCCGCACCGGGAACCATCGGCGGTACATACTGCGGCAATGCGCTGGCCTGCGCGGCGTCCTTGAAGACGATCGAGATCATGGAGAGAGACCATCTGGCAGATCGTTCTCTGGAGATCGGGGAGAAAGTAACCGCACGTTATAATGAGTGGAAAGAGAAATATAATGTCATCGGCGATATCCGCGGACTGGGCGGCATGATCGGTCTGGAGCTTGTCAAAGATCAGGCGACCAAAGAGCCTGCGCCGGAGCTGACGAAGGCGTTGATTCTGGAGGCTGCGCAGAACGGTCTGATGATCGAGAGCGCCGGTACTTACGGTAATGTCATCCGTTTCCTTGCACCGCTGGTGATGACGGATGAGCAGCTGGAGGCCGGACTGCAGATCATGGAGGCGGCTCTGGTTAAGGTGATGGGATAAATATGTTCGGAAAAGCTGTGTCTGCGGCAGACGGGCTGCAAAGCTAATTAAGATTCCGAATTGACAATATGGTTTGTGATTCATCGTTTGGCAAAGGTGTCATGGAGTGGGAGAGTTCCCCTCCGTGGCACCTTTTTTCTTTTCGCCGGAGAGACGGGAAAAGGCGGCATGATTTCAAGTCAAACATCAGCAGTCAGTAGTAAAGATTGAATTTGGAGGGAGTATGAAAAAAAGTCTGTAAAAGTTTAAATGTTAGGTCTTCTATGA
>JAJPZY010000099.1 GCA_021204085.1 Clostridiales bacterium
GAAATCACGCACTTTAACAATTTACAAAAGCAAGGTCTTTCCTATGATATAAAAATAGCCCGGAAATCACGATGGATTCCGGGCATTCTTTTATAAATCATGACAGCGGCATCTGACTGCAAATGAATCAAAATCCGACTGCTGAAAGCTTACTCATATTTTCTCTTTTTAATTCAATCGATGAATGGACATAGCGGTTTAATGTTATGGAAGTGTTTGCGTGGCCCAGCACCTCGCTGAGACTTTTGGTTTCAAATCCGACTTCTACACAGCGGGTTGCAAAGGTGTGTCTCAGGGTATGAAAATGGACCCCTTCCAGGGAACAGTCTTTCATATAATGTTGAAACCGATACTGCAAGGTCCGCGGATCCATGAAACCTGTTGTCCCCGTCAATATAAACGTATCTGCAATCGGCGGCATGAACTGTTTGCATAATGTTAACGTCCGCCCCGTTAATGGAATCGTTCGGATTGAGGAGTCGCTTTTCGGCGTACCAAAGTATAGGGTTGTTTTCTTATCATTAGCATTGCCAAAATTTTTGATTCTCTGAACAGTTGCAGAAATCGTGACCGTCCGGTTTTCCAGAGAGATATCCTTCCACCGCAGGGCGCACAGTTCCCCGATTCGCAGGCCGGTTGCAAGCGCCAGATAAACGCCGAATTTACAGAGATCCATATCTGATTCCAGATAAATAACCAGCGTTTCCTGCTCCCTGCGTGTCAGCACCCGCATTTCCTGTTTCTGCATTTTCGGATAAATAATGTCTATCTCCTGCATGGTCCCGGGGATTGATTTTCGCGTAAACTGAATCACCATCTTTAAAACCATAAGAATATCGCGGACGGTTTTTGCAGAAAGACCTTCTTTTATCAACAGTTCATTTTTAAAAAGCTCCACCATGTCCGTTGACAGGGCTGACGGGTGGCAGCTTCCCAGCGCGGGTTTAATATGTCGGTCAAGACTCGTTGCATACTTTGCATAGGTCGATGGCTTGACACTTGCTTTATGATAGTCCAGCCATTTGTCGCAGTAATATGAAAATTTTTGCCTGCTTTTCCCGGCAGCCGGGGAAAGATGCTGCGCCAGTTGGACTTTTACATCAAGCACCTTTTCTTTTGCTTCGGAATAAGTCTTTCCATAACAGTACCCATAAATTGCTTTGCCGGATACATCGTATCCCTTGATATAACGCGCCTCCCATCTGCCGTCCTTCCGTTTAAAAATGTTTTCGCCTCTTCGTGGCATAACAGCCAACCTCCTTTTCTTGTAATGAGATTATTTTACTGCGAACCCGACGGCGAATAACTTACGGATAGTCTGGTTTATAAAAAACACTATATTTTTATTATGCAGTGGTGTGTACACACAAAAAGTGATTTGAAAAGAGAGGTTGAGAGCTTATAGGAGAATTTGGTTGTGATGACTTTTCGTGTTATACGGACTATATGATGCTCGGAGACTTTTTCGTCTGTATGGTTTTCTTTGCTGTACGGACTGAATGGGGCTTGCGAGCCATACAGTCCGTATGAGAAGAAAAAAGGTACGGACTGAACGGGGTTTGCGAGCCATACAGTCCGTATGAGAAGAAAAAAGGTACGGACTGAACGGGGTTTGCGAGCCATACAGTCCGTATGAGAAGGAAGCAGGTACGGACTGAACAGGGGTTGCGAGCCATACGGTCCGTATGGGAAGAAAATAGATACGGACTGAACAGGGTTTGCGAGCCATACGGTCCGTATGAGAAGAAGAAAGGTACGGACTGAACAGGGTTTGCGAGCCATACGATCCGTATGGGAAGAAAATAGATACGGACTGATTGAGGCTTATGTATTCACTCGTCCGTATGATGCCATATTTGTTACGGACTGTAGTAAGCTGGCGGACGGTTACGTCCGTACAGATGGTCTGTGTGGGGTTGCTTCGAACCGGTGGGAAAGCTTATTCTATTTTAATTCACACACTGCTATAATAATATGGTTAAATTATACGTATATTACAAATATAACGAAAAACAGATCAACATAATCTTGATTAAAAATATGCTTTGTGGTAATCTATAAATGAAACAGATTTATATTACAATTGAGAATTTAATAAAAGGCGGTGGTAGCAATGAGTGAAAAACAGCAGAGCCGCATGGATGTAATTCGACAGGGAGCTGAAAACATGAGAAAGCTTAATTTGTTGAGCGATACTTTTGCTTCTGTTGTGTTGCAGGATATAGATGCATGTCAATATGTGGTTCGTATAATTCTTGGCAAGGATGATATCAGGATTACTGATGTGAAAAGTCAATATCGATTGCTGAATCTTACGTCGAAGGATGCGATTTTAGATGCTTTTGCTCAGGACAGTACGGGGCGTCAGGTCAATATTGAGATACAGAGGCGTGACACGATAGACCATGCAAGGCGTACAAGATACTACGGTTCCATGATAGATAAGAGTGTTTTGGATAAGGGAGCAGAGCACTATGAACTTCCTGACGTGTATATCATATACATTAGTGAGACCGACCTGTGGCATGGTGGGGAAACGATATACCCGGTAAACAAAACGCTTGGGAAATCGGCAATCCCATATAATGACGGAAACCACGTTATTTATGTCAATGCTGCTGTAAATGATGGAAGCGATGTGGCAAAGATGATGCAGTATTTTAAAACAGCTGACCCTGATGATATGAGCCAAGGAGATTTGTCAAAGCGAGTACGTTATTTGAAGACCGAGAAAGGAGGCTATAAAGAAATGTGCGAAGTAGCAGAAAAAATTTATGATCAAGGTATAGAACAAGGTATAGAACAAGGCATAGAACAAGGGGAATTGGAGAAAGCAAAAAAAATGGCACGTAGCCTTCATGAATCAGGAGTAGCGGATGACTTGATTGCCAGAGCTGCGAACGTTAACGTTGAGATGGTCAGAAACTGGCTTGGCTTATCGCTTGCTTAACTGAATAATAATTTGAAACTTTGAGTTCAATCACTTTGCATTGGAGATTTATAATGAGTATTCCTGTTCGTATCCGCATAAGGACACGGCGCCCGGAATACTCATTTATTCTTCCGTCCTCTGTGAAAATAGCAGAACGGATGCAAAGAATACATGATCCTCATAGCGGAATTGTGCGCTGCCGTGATATTTTTCCGCGACAGAACGTATCGACGCTGTACCGATTCCCATGCCTTCGTGTTTAGTAGAACAGAACGCTTCCCCTTCCATTTGCGGAGGGGCAGCGCAGGTATTATCAAGAGTCAGGATAATCTGGTTTTTATCAGTCCTGGCTCTTAATCGTATAAAAGGGTTCATCTCCAAAGCCGCCAGGCACGCAGTCAGTGCATTTTCCAGAAGGTTGCCCAGGATGGAGCAAAAATCGGGATCCGAAACGGGAAGCTGTTCCGGAAGGTATACTTCAGCGGAGAAGTTGATTCCGTGCGTATGGCATTCCCCTGCGTAATAGCTGATCAGGACGTTTGCCGTATGGTTGGCGCACCACATCTGCGGTGCATTTTGGGAAGATGACGTTTCAAATTGTTTTATATAGCTCTTCAGCGAATCGTAATCCTCACGCTCAATAAAGTCGTTCATAACCCGAAGATGCTGCCTGTTGTCATGCTTGATCTGCCGCATCTCCAGAAGATACCGTTCCAGCTGTTCCTGCCGGGTACGTTCAGCCATAATAAACTGTTCCTTCTGTATATTTTCCTTTTCAAGCGCTGCCTCGCGGCGGATGACATCCAGGATGCGCATAAGTATCACATAGACCAGGTACATGGAGAGAAACAGCAGTGTCCGGGAGATGAAATACTGCGGACGCATCAGGTCTTCGCGGGTATTTTTGTTGGTATATATAAGTACGATTACAGTGTTGATCGCGGGCAGTATCCATACCGTGCGCCAGAAAAACGGCGCATTAATTTTCGCGGTGGATTCGCCGGACTTTTTCAAAAATTTTGTGACGAGCGGCGCACTGGCCGCAAAGATAAGAAGCGTAACCGCAGCGGTGAGCAGGATGTCCGCACGCTGTTTCGGTCCATGAAAGTAAACAGCATCCACGACGCGGGAAATTCCCTGGGTGGTAATGCTATAATCTAAAAGAAAGATGAACTGAAGCAGAATCCGCCAGCGGTCGGAGCGGATACAGATAAGCAGGAATACAAAAAAGATGATTCCGAATCCGTAATCAACCATTCTTGCCGGCAGATTTGAAGTAATCACACAAGCAAAAACGACAGATTGAAGGATCTGCAAAACACAGGTGAAAACAACTGTGATCCATACGGGTATGCGGATCTGCCTGCGAAAAAGATACAGAGCCAGCAGCCGGAAGGGAAGTATCGACATGCATTCAGAAAGAATTGTTGATACTAAAAACTGTGAATTCAATACTTCAGTTGGTCCCATATTCATACCCATATTCATAACGTCAATTCTCCCCTGCGAATCTGTGAAAACTGATATTCCGCGTATGCTGCAAGCGTTTCTTTCGTTTTTCTGCGGCTGCAGTATACAATAATGTCTTTACACAGAAAAATCTGTCCGTTTTCCAGAATATTTTCCACATGCTTAAAATTGACCATCAGTCCGCGGCCGCACTCAAAGAACTGCCCGGTTTCAGGCAGGAGGCGCAGGAACTCTGTGAAAGTATAAGATGTCCGGATGTCGCCGTCCGATGTGTGAACCAGAACCCCGTTATGGATGGACTCTGCATAAAGGATGTCCTCCAGCGGGAGCAGTCTGGTGGAAGCAGGAATGCCGACGGCGCCGCTTCCCTTAATTTTAATATAGAGCGGGATCGCTGCAGTATCCGTCAGATTTTTTAAACACCAGGAAAGTTTTTCAGCGGTGACCGGTTTCACAAGGTAGTCCAAAGCATGGACGTCGTAGCTGTCCAGCGCGAAGGCCGGTTCTGTTGTTGTAAAAATGATGGAAATATGAGCGTCCTGTTCCCGTACTTTCCTTGCGGTTTCAATGCCGGATGACCCGTCCATCAGGATATCCAGGAAAATCGCACTGAATCTGCCCGGGTAGAAATCACTCAGAAAAGATTCGCCGTTTTCATACGAGGAGAAAGTGATGATCTCCCGTTTTTGGGCACAGTACTCCTCAATAAGGGATATTAGATGATCCCTGTCAGATTTCTGATCTTCTACAATTGCAAAATACACAATATACACCTCTTTGCCGTTCGGCCTGAAATCCCGACCGTTTGACCCTAATGAATTGTAAAATCGTTCCCCAAAAAGTATCATATCATCAGGCAGGGTAATTTGTGCCTATCAAAAAAACCTAGATTATTTTATCATGAATTTCCTGTTTTACAATAGGGAATTCAAAAACTTAAGAAATTCGCGGACAGCAGCAGATGCATACAAAAGTGTTTGGGACAAGTCCGTTAAATTCACCGGGATCTCGTGTTCCGGGAATTATTGTATGAGTTTGTCGTTGTTCTAACCGGCAAACCTGCATCAGATTTTTCGGGGATAACAATGGAAAAACGGCAAATTTTAACCTCAAACCCAAATTATTCATGACAGCTTAGCATCATCCGGATTGGACTAAAAATATCGTCA
>JAJPZY010000111.1 GCA_021204085.1 Clostridiales bacterium
CAATCCAAGAATTTCCATCAACTGGCTTTAGTCGGAAATCCTCTGGAAACTAAGGTTTATATTTGCTCTTACATCGCCACTTCTTCTGTTCACACTTCCATTACAGAAAAATAGCCGCATAATTTTTCACCCTAAAAGCGCGCTGATTATTTATGTGGAATCTTAATATATTTCTCCTTCAATTCATCGTATCTGTGCTCTTTTATCATTAATAAAGTATCGAATAGTTCTTCGTTATTTAAGACTATGATACACATTTTTTCTCGCGCTCTAGTAATATTTTGATAAAAAAGTTTTGCAAATAAATAATCTGGATTAGGGTGCTCTCGTCCTTGTAACTCCCCCTTAGCACTGTGTCGAAAGTTATTATCCATAATCTGAACTACATTATCGAACTCCTGACCAATGACGAGATACGAATTCATAAAACTGGAATAATGATCTATCTCATTAAAAACGTAATGAGATGGAGTATACGAAATAAAAGTGTATCCTCTAGACTGATATATTTTTAAAATACGATCACTTTCTTGTATGCTATTTGCGTAAATCACATCGATGTTCGAATAATCAACGGCGTTCTTTGGCACATCATACACCCTCATTAGTGTTCTTACAAAAGAAAGTATCTCTGGATTAGTTCTAACGCGATTTTTTAAATTTTGTTCTAAAAATCCAGTAATTTTTCTCAAACGTTCTGGATTATTTCTTCTAAGTTCAGTCTTTGATAAAACCTGAGTATAATCATAAGAAAAAATACACGCTCTTAAATTTTTCTGTTCAAAAGCATTGATGAGAACATCCATGTCTTGTGTATACAGCCGTTGAGACTCATCAACACACACCACGTCATAATTTTCGATAATATTTTTTGTAAGAGTTTTTGCGTCAATGATATCAACGCTATCTAACTTTGTATTTAAATATTTATGCCCATCAGATAGAATACCGCTATGTATTACACACACATTAAAACTACCAGAGAGTGTTTTTGCTAAATCGTACAATAAAAGCGTTTTTCCAGTTCCTGCTGATCCCGTAATTCCAAATAATCCATCACCCTTTTCTATTTTAGAAATAATATTATTTTTGATCGAACTCTGCTGATTATTTAAGTAGTACTGCCCTTGCAAAAATTTATTCGGAGTATTAATAGGAGAAACCATATAGTCATTAGGCCGAAATAAATTTTCTATCCCATCTTGCAACGGTTCTTCAATTAAAGATATAAACTGTAGCAATTTCTCAAACGACGCGTCTTCTAATTTCCCATCTTTTAATCTAAATAGTTTTTCTGTTCCATCCTCATATCTGACATATGTAAAACTATAAATTTCTTTATTTATGTGAGTTAGATACATTCTATTTTTTTCTAGCTGTCGAATGATTTTTTCCTCAGCAACCTCTTGACTTTTTAACTCTATATTAACAATACGATTTTTTCCTATTTTCAAAAGATCAAACTCTTTGCCTATCTGAGGAATAGAGAATGAATAATACCAATATTCAAATATTTTCAGAGATGCTTCACAAAAAATTAAATTATTTACTATTGTCTCAATCAACTCATATTCTTCGATTCTAGTTTTTATTTCTTCTTTTCTATTTGATAGTGCCTTCTCATAAAGCGGTCTTTTATCTGCTTTTATTTTTCTTGTCAAAATATATATATTTACAGCTCTCATTTCACCTTATAAAAACGGGGAACGCAGGCAACTCCTGCAGTCCCTGATAAATTTTCCTTCTCTTGTTATATGTAAAGCATACCATATTTTAAATCGAATGGCCATATACTATTGTTTCTGGTTACATCCCAAATTTCAAAATCTGATTGACAACTTCAAGAATATAAAATAAATTAAGCAACAGTAGCGATGATTACTAATTGGGCTGGTCGCAGGACCCTGGTCCACCGAGTGGCGGGAAATTTCCTCACTATTTTTTATTCTACTGCTCGTACGACGAGGACAACGCATTCCGTATGTACCGTCTGGCAAAAATTATCCACAACCTTCACCCTCGCCAGCCGGTATCCCCCGCCGCACAACACCTTCAAATCTCTCGCCAGCGTCGCGGAATCACAGCTCACATACACCACCCGTTTCGGCGCCATCGCCAGAATCGTTTCCAGCAGCCGTGCATCACAACCCTTCCGCGGCGGATCCACCACAATCACGTCCGCGTATGCCTTCCGCCCTGCCCGATCTTCTTTTTCATAAAACTCCGGCAGAACCTCTTCTGCTTTCCCGACGAAAAACTCCGCATTCTCAATTCCGTTTAACGCAGCGTTGCGCCGTGCATCTTCTATCGCCTGCGCTACGATCTCCACCCCGTACACCTGCTTTGCTTTCTGTGCCAAAAACAGGGAAATCGTCCCGATGCCGCAATACAGATCCCAGACAGTCTCCGTTCCGTGAAGATCGGCATACTCCAATGCCGTTTTATACATCACTTCCGTCTGCACCGGATTTACCTGATAAAAAGAAACCGGCGAAATCTGATATTTCACATCGCCGATATAATCCGTAATATAAGGCTGTCCCCAGAGCAGGCGCGTTTCTTTGCCGAGAATCACGTTATTTTTCTCCCGATTGCTGTTAAGGGAAATGCTCGTCATTCCGGGCAGGACGCACAGTTCTTTTACCAACACATCCTCATGCGAAAGCCTGCTGCCGTTCACGATCAGACAGACCATAAGCTCCCCCGTACGAAAACCATAGCGAATCAGCACATGGCGCACCAGTCCCTGTCCGGACATTTCATCATACGCCGTGACATGATACCGCTCCATATAACCGATAACGATATCCAGAATCTGCCTGTTCTGCGGCACGCCCAGCGCACAATCCCGGTTCGGAATGATCCGGTGCGTCCGCCCCGCATAAAATCCCGCGATGATATGGCCGTCTGCATCCGTCCCGATGGGAAACTGCGCCTTATTCCGATAGTGAAACGGATATTCCATCCCCGCAATGGGTTCCATGGGAATTTCAGAGAAACCACCGATACGCCGCAGGTTACCCTCCACTTTCCTCTGCTTAAACTCCAGCTGTTTTTCATAGGAAAGCGCCTGAATCTGACAACCTCCGCACTGGCGGTGAAACGCACAGGGCGGCTCCGCCCGGTCGGGAGATGGTTCCAGAATCTCCATCAGGCGGGCATAGCCGTAGGTCTTTTTTAGCTTTGTAACACGAACACGCGCCACGTCGCCGATCAGGGCGTCCTTCACAAAAAAGGTCATGCCCTCATGCTTGCCGATGCCCTCCCCGGCGGTGCCCATATCTTCGATTTTCATCACAAATTCGGTGTTCTTCTCCACTTACGCTCCTCCGAATGTTCGCCATTTTTCCACGATTACGCTTCCGAACAATTGTCAGTCTTTTCCATTATCACTCTCTCGGATATATCACACTGCCGCTCTGTCAGAAAATCACCACTTATCTCCGGCACCTGCCCTTCGCATGTTTGCCTCAAACAAGCGATTATATCCCTGCCTCACCGTCAGAAAATCATCACTTATCTCCGGCACCCGTCCTCCGAATATTCGACTCAAACAGCCGGTTATACCCCTGCCACTCCAGATTTCCCTCCGGAGCCGTGGACAACGCTTCCTTCATCGTCTCTATCTTCGCATCCGCGTTATCCGCAAAACTTAAAGCCACCGCCTCCATCAATGCCGGTTTCTTGGGAGAACCATATTCCAGCTCCCCATGATGTGCCAGTATGCAGTGAATCAGTTCCGTTGCCGTCCGCTGCGGGAAGCCTTCGATCGCATCAATATGCTCCTGCACTTCCATCGCGCCGATAACAATATGCCCCAGAAGCTGCCCCTCATCCGTATAATCGTTCGCCGGGAACTTTGACAGCTCCTTCAGCTTTCCGATATCATGAAACATCGCCGCGCAAAGCAGCAGATCCCGGTTCAGCATCGGATACAGTTTACAAAAATAATCACTGATCTGCGTAACGTGTAAAGTGTGCTCCACCAAACCTCCCACAAAGCCATGGTGCACGCTTTTCGCCGCCGAGTGAAACTGAAACTTTTCTGCAAAATCTGCATCCAGGAAAAAAGATTCCGCCAGCTTTTTCAACCATAGATTCTTAAACTGACCGATGTAAGCCGTCAATTCCCGATACATCTGAGGGATGTCATGTTCACTGACCGGCAGATAATCCACCGCGTTCACAGCATCGGCTTCCACACGTTTTACCCGTTTCACATTTAACTGCAGTTTTCCCTGAAAACTGGTCACATCGCCCATGATATAGACATAATCCAGAGAATCAAAACTCTCGATGCCGTTCGAATTCACATCCCAGATTTTTGCGTCCAGCGTACCTGTTTTATCCTGTAAAGTCAGGGAATCGTAAGGTTTTCCCGCCTTTGTCAGAAACGTCTGTTTTTGTCTGCAAAGGTAAACCTCGGAAATCCGCTCTCCCTCGCGCAATGTCTCTATATATCTCATAATTCAATCCTTTCTGATCATCTTACTATCTTGTATCTTTCCTGAATTTCCTGTAACTTTCCGAACGTGAGAAAAGGAACTTACACCCTGCCTCACATTATACGGTTATTGGGAAAACCTTGCAAGCGCTATTTATATCGTGGTATACTTGTAACAGGTTATGCTGCTTAGTAATTTAATGACACTACACCTATCTCTTAAAATTATATATACCAAAGCCATACTCACTAGCTAAGCCATTTTGTATATACATACAACCGAGGGTCACACCGGTACTTATTTGCCGCAATCCTCTCCGGAAACCGTTTTGTATATCCGTACAACCAAGGATCCACACGAACCTTAATCAACGGGGGAGAACTGCTTTCTCCCACAACAGGAAAAATCATATGAACCAGAAAGTTTTACACACGTTAGAATATGACAAAATCATCTCCCTTCTGGCCGACCAGGCCACCTCGGACGCTGGCAGGGAGCTCTGTCTGAACCTGCGCCCCATGACAGATTACGACCGGATTACACAGGCGCAGACCGAGACCGCGGACGCTTTAAACCGGATCTTCCGCAAAGGGAATCTTTCCTTCTCCGGACTTAAGAATCCCGCATTTCAGATGAAACGGCTGGAAGTGGGCGGCGCTCTCAATATTGACGACTTCCTGATGATCTGCCGTCTGCTGGAACTGGCCGGACGGGCGAAAGCATACGCCCGCGAGAACCGGGAGAATATCCCCGAGGATTCTCTGGACGGCATGTTCGCCGAATTGCAGCCGCTGACGCCGCTTTGCGAGGAGATTCGCCGCTGCATCCCCGGTCCGGACGAAGTCAGCGACGCGGCAAGTCCCGCACTCCACAATATCCGCCGGCAGATCCGGGGGATTAACGACCGGATTCACAGCGCCATGAACGCACTGTTAAACAACCAGTCGACCCGCACCTACCTGCAGGACGCCGTCATTACCATGCGCAACGACCGCTACTGCCTGCCGGTCAAAGCAGAATACAAGGCACAGGTCCCCGGCATGATTCACGACCAGTCTTCCTCCGGCTCCACACTTTTCATCGAGCCCATGTCTGTCGTGAAGCTGAACAATGACCTGAAGGAATTGTTTCTGAAGGAAAAAGAGGAGATTGAAAAAATCCTGGCCGACTTAAGCAATCGCACCGCGGAATACGCTCTCGCGATCACTGAGGATTATCACATCCTCACGACACTGGATTTCATTTTTGCGAAAGCGAAGCTTGCGAAAATACACAACGGCATGCCCCCGGTCTTCAATACGGAGGGGCACATTCATATACGAAAAGGGCGGCATCCGCTCCTCGACCCGCACCGGGTCGTTCCCATCGATATCCGCCTGGGAGAGGATTTTTCTCTGTTAATTGTCACCGGCCCCAATACCGGAGGCAAGACGGTATCCTTAAAAACCATCGGCCTTCTGACCCTGATGGGACAGGCCGGCCTGCACATTCCGGCGGGAGACCGCTCCGAACTGGCTATTTTCAAGCAGGTTTATGCGGACATCGGAGATGAGCAGAGCATTGAACAGAGCCTCAGTACCTTTTCCTCACATATGACAAATATCGTTTCCATATTGAAAAAAGCCAACCGCGGCAGTCTGGTCCTTTTTGACGAACTCTGTGCCGGCACGGATCCGGACGAAGGAGCTGCGCTGGCAACCTCCATTCTGGAGCAATTGAGACGCAGAGGAATCCGCACGATGGCTACCACCCACTACAGCGAGTTGAAGCTCTACGCTCTCGCCACAGACGGTGTTGAGAACGCATGCTGTGAATTTGATGTGGACACCTTAAGTCCCACCTATCACCTCCTCATCGGCATTCCCGGCAAAAGCAATGCCTTTGCCATCTCACAGAAGCTTGGCCTTGCGCCGCGGCTCATCGACGACGCGCGAGCACGCATTTCCAAGGAAAACGAGAGCTTTGAAGACGTCATCGCCGACCTGGAGCAGAGCCGCCGCACTATTCAGAAAGAACAGTCGGAGATCACACAGCTGAAAACTGAGACGGAAGCGCTGAAACAACAATTAGAAGAAAAGCAGCAAAAGCTGAACGATAGCCGTGACAAACTGATCCGCGAGGCAAATGAGGAGGCCGCAGCGATTCTGAAAGAAGCAAAAGCCGTAGCTGACGAGACCATCCGCAACTTCCATAAATTCGGCAAGACGGCAGTCGACGCCTCCGCCATGGAAAAAGAGCGGGAAAAAGTACGCAAAAAGATGGAAAAGGCGCAGAGCAAAGCAGCCATTCCCAAAAAGCCACAGGAAAACCGCAATATTTCGAAGAAGCTGCATCTCGGCGATACCGTTAAGGTTCTGAGCATGAACTTAAAAGGAACGGTTCACACCCTTCCTGATGCAAAGGGAAACCTGACTGTCCAGATGGGTATCCTCCGCTATCAGGTCAACATCAAAGATCTGGTGCTGTTAGAGGAAGATTCTCCCCTCCGCTCACAATCATCCAAAACGGGAACCGGCCAGCTGAAGATGTCAAAGTCGCTCTCTGTTTCCCCGGAAATCAACCTCATCGGCAAGACGGTCGATGAAGCCATGCATGAGCTGGACAAGTATCTGGACGACGCGTATCTCGCTCATTTGCCGTCCGTCCGCATCGTGCACGGGAAAGGGACCGGCGCCTTACGCAAAGCCGTACAGGAACACCTTCGCCGACAGAAGTATATCAAAGAATATCACCTCGGCGAATTCGGAGAAGGAGACAGCGGCGTGACAATTGCCACCTTCCGTTAACGTCATTTCACAAATTGCTGCTCCTACACATGATTTTTACAGATCTGAACGATGACGGTGCAAACTTTACATTCAATCGACAACAAAATGATTTGCTCAGAGTAGTTGCATATTTATTCAGGATATTTTGTAATCTTCCTAAAATTTTTCTAAATATTAGCCAAAACAGGAGGTTTCTTCCATGAGTGCAAAACAAAAAATATTAATCGTAGACGATGATGAGAATATCGCTGAACTGATTTCTCTTTACCTCTTAAAAGAATGTTATGACACATTAATCGTACCCGACGGAGAGTCGGCGCTGCGGGAATTTAAGAACTACCGGCCGAACCTGATCCTTCTGGATCTGATGCTTCCGGGCATCGACGGATATCAGGTCTGCCGTGAAATCCGCGCGCAATCCAACACGCCGATCATCATGCTCTCCGCGAAAGGCGAAGTCTTTGACAAGATTCTCGGGCTGGAGCTGGGAGCCGATGACTACATTATGAAACCGTTTGATTCCAAAGAAATGGTCGCTCGCGTCAAGGCAGTCCTGCGCCGCTTTCAACCGTCCATGCAGGCAAATCCTGAGAATGAGATCAAGTGTGTCGAATACCCGGATCTTGTCGTAAACCTGACAAATTACTCGGTTCTTTACAAAAACCGGGTTGTGGAGATGCCGCCCAAAGAGCTGGAGCTTCTGTACTTCCTCGCCTCTTCTCCCAACCAGGTTTTCACCCGGGAGCAGCTTCTGGACAACATCTGGGGGTATGAATATCTGGGCGATACCCGAACCGTTGATGTTCATGTAAAGCGTCTCCGAGAAAAAATCAATGATAATGACAGCTGGGGGATTACCACCGTCTGGGGCATCGGATACAAATTTGAAACGAGGTAACAACGGCAGCACGGAGGGCAAACCTTATGGCAAGGCGGCAGATTTTCAACAGGATATCGAAAAATACCAGACACGGCACGCGCAAAAAATCCAATGGCAGAAAACGCAGCGGCAGAAGGACTTTGCTTATTCGCATCTTATGTACATACATTATTTTCTGCATCCTTGGCTTTATCGCCACTTCCTGTCTCTCATCCGATGAGGATCTGCGCTTTCTTCAGCTGACATTCACACAGGAAGATCTGCGCGAATTTTTCTGTACCGGATACTTCCTTATCTACGTGGTCGTAACACTGGCTGCCCTTATTATCCTCTTCGTGTATATCTTTTCTATTTACCGTCCCTTGCACAAAATTGCGCAGGCAGCGATTGCCTATGCGGACGGCGACTACGAAAATCCGATTCCCTACCACGCGCACAATGAGCTTGGATTTGTCACGGATGTAATGAACTGCATGGCACAGGATCTGAACTCCTTTGAAGATGATCAGCGCAAATTCATCTCCAATATCTCACATGATTTTCGATCGCCGCTGACCTCCATCAAGGGCTATGCTGAGGCAATCGCCGACGGGACTATCCCGCCGCAGCTGCAGGATAAATACCTTCATGTCATCATCTCCGAGACAGAACGCCTGGAGAAACTGACGCAGAGTCTTCTGGAGTTGAACAAATACAGTTCCAAAGGTATTCTTCTGAACTTAACCGTCTTTGATGTCAATGAAATGATTCATCAGATGCTCCTGACTTTTGAGGGGAGGGCAATCGAAAAAGGCTTAACCTTCCGGCTTAACCTTACCGGTCAAAACCTGTATGTAAAAGCAGATTCTGCCAAGATTGAACAGGTGCTCCACAACCTCATCGACAATGCCATCAAATTCAGCAACTCGAATTCAGAAATTGTCATCGGTACAACCATCAAAAACGAAAAAGCATTTGTCTCTGTTCGGGATTTCGGCATCGGTATTCCCAAAGAAAGCCAGAATAAAATCTGGGAACGCTTTTATAAAACCGACCTGTCCCGCGGCAGAGATAAGACTGGTACCGGACTCGGTCTTGCCATCGTAAAAGAAATCCTCCACGCCCATCATGAAAACATTAATGTTATCAGCACCGAAGGCATCGGAACAGAATTTATCTTTTCACTTTCTCTTTCCACCCCGTCTGATTGATCATTAATCGAATAATACTATCTTCAAATGTAAAAGCTTTTGAGCTCCACAAAATATGATATACTGAATAAAAAACTCATCCACATGTTCTCTGAGAAAACATATGGATGAGTTTTCATTCATGATTCGATTATTGGCTTTTTATACAAGCTCCAGCACAACCATCATCGCCGCATCACCCTTACGGGGACCGATCTTAACGATACGGGTATATCCGCCGTTACGATCCTTATACTTCGGCGCAATCTCGGTAAACATCTTATCTACCATATCAACCTTTTTGCTGTCCTTCTTCTTCGCACCAGTCTCTACAACCGGATAGAAAACTTTCAGCATCTGTCTTCTTGCATGCAGACGGGACGGAAGATCCTTTTTGATCTTCTTGTCTACTTCGTCATAAACGGTTACTTTCTTGCCGTCTACAACTTCTTTGACTCTCTTTCCATCCTTATCTTTACGGGGAACTTTCGCCTTAACAGTAACTTCCTCGTAATTATCTGCTTCCTTTACAGCAAGAGCGATCATCTGCTCCGCAAACTTGCGGATTTCCTTCGCCTTCGCCTCTGTAGTAATAATCTTGCCATGATACAGTAAAGATGTAACCTGGCTTCTGATCAGGGCCTTTCTCTGATCAGATGTTCTGCCTAATTTGCGATATTTCGCCATAATAAAAGTCCTCCACTTTGTGAATGAACCGGACAGCGCTCTTCGGGCTTACCTGTCCTTTTTCGTTGTTACTTAGAATTACTCCTCTGGTCGGAAAACTTTTCGAACGTTAGTAGTTCGAAAAGTAGCATCAAAGCTCATCACTTCATTCTTCAATGACGGGAAACTTTCTGAACGTTAGTAGTTCAGAAAGTATCACCAAAGTTCGTCACGTTACTCCTCACTTTGGTTCAGCTGTAGTCCGAGCTCTTTCAGCTTCGCCAGAACTTCTTCCAGAGATTTCCGTCCCAGATTACGAACCTTCATCATATCCTCCGGGGTCCGGTTGGTCAGTTCTTCCACGGTATTAATACCTGCCCGTTTCAGGCAGTTATAGGAACGAACGGACAGTTCAAGTTCATCAATACTCATTTCCAGAACTTTTTCTTTCGCGTTATCCTCTTTCTCGATCATAACCTCTGCCGTTTTGGCATTCTCGGAAAGATCAATAAAAAGATTCAGATGCTCACTTAAGACCTTTGCCGCAAGGCTGACCGCCTCATCCGGCTCCAGAGTCCCATTCGTATAGACATCAAGCGTCAGCTTATCATAATCGGTAATCTGCCCTACACGGGTATTCTCCACAGCAAGGTTCACACGCTCAACAGGTGTGTAAATGGAATCTACAGCAATAACGCCGATCGGCGTATCCTCATTTTTATTCTTCTCTGAGCTGACATACCCACGCCCTTTTGTGATCGTAAGCTCCATGTAAAGTCTGCAATCCGCTCCGCCGTTCAAATGCGCAATTACAAGATCCGGATTCATGATCTGGATATCAGAATCCACCTGGATATCCGCCGCAGTCACGACTCCCTCGCCCTCATATTCAATATACGCAACTTTCGCGTCATTCGATGAGCTGACGTTTCGGAGTGCCAGACTCTTGATATTCATGACTATCTCAGTCACATCCTCCTTGACACCGGGGATGGAGCTGAACTCATGTAAAACGCCGTCGATCTTAACCTGACTGACCGCTGCGCCGGGCAGGGAAGAAAGCATGATTCTTCTTAAAGAGTTGCCAAGTGTCGTGCCATATCCTCTTTCGAGCGGTTCTACGACAAATCTGCCGTATTTCTTATCTTCTGAAATTTCAGCAATCTCAATGTTTGGTTTTTCGAAATCGAACACTCCACAGTCCTCCTTTTTTAATATGCCCACTTACATCACTTATTTAGAATACAACTCGACGATCAGCATCTCATCTACCGGTACGTCAATCATCTCTCTGGTCGGGAGTTCTTTCACAACGCCGCTTAAGTTCTCCTGATTTGCATCCAGCCACTCCGGAACCAGACGGCCTGCTGTTGCTTCCAGAATATCTTTGTATCTCTGAGAGCTCTTTGACTTCTCGCGGATCTCAACGGTATCACCGGCTTTTACTAAATAAGAAGGAATGTTAACACATTTTCCATTTACAAGTACGTGCTTATGGTCAACAATCTGTCTGGCTTCTTTTCTGGTTCTGGCCAGTCCGAGGCGGAAGATAACATTGTCCAGTCTGGACTCCAGCATGATCATCAGGTTCTCACCGGTCATACCTTTCATCTTATCTGCCTTCTCATAATAATTGTGGAAAGGCTTCTCCAGAACACCATAAATAAACTTTGCTTTCTGCTTCTCTCTCAGCTGAAGACCGTACTCGGATACCTTCCGGTTGGATCTCTTTAACTGTCTGTTTGATTTTTTATCTATTCCTAAATACATCGGCTCTAAACCAAGCGATCTGCATCTTTTAAGAACAGGTACTCTATTTACTGCCATATTCGATTAACCTCCTGATCAGACTCTTCTGCGTTTAGGCGGACGGCAACCATTGTGCGGTACCGGCGTCACATCTGTGATACTTGTTACCTCAAGACCTGCTGCGGAAAGCGCGCGGATCGCTGCCTCTCTGCCTGAACCCGGTCCCTTAACAAAAACGTCTACCGTCTTCAATCCGTGAATAAGAGCTGCCTTTGTAGCTGTCTCAGCTGCCATCTGTGCAGCATAGGGAGTAGATTTCCTTGAACCTCTGAAACCAAGGCCGCCGGCGCTTGCCCATGATAAAGCGTTGCCCTGGGCGTCTGTCAACGTCACGATCGTATTGTTGAAAGAAGCCTGAATATGTGCCTGTCCGCGTTCAACGTTTTTCTTAACACGCTTTTTCGTTACTTTCTTTGCAACTTTTTTAGCCATAATTAAACTAACCTACTTTCTTGCATTATTTCTTCTTGCCTGCTACTGTTTTCTTCGGACCCTTTCTGGTTCTTGCGTTCGTCTTGGTATTCTGCCCGCGAACCGGAAGTCCTCTTCTGTGACGGATTCCACGATAGCATCCGATCTCCTGAAGCCGCTTGATGTTCATTGCGGTATCTCTTCTCAGATCACCTTCCACCATAACGCCTTCTGACTCAATTGCCTCACTGATCGCCTTGACTTCATCATCAGTCAGGTCTTTGCAGCGGGTATCCGGATTGACTTTCGCCGCAGCAAGCAGACGACGGGACGTAGATACGCCAATACCGTAAATATAAGTCAACCCAATCTCTACACGTTTTTCTCTTGGTAAATCTACACCTGCGATACGAGCCATGTGTGTTTACACCTCCATAATGTTTTTTAAGGACAATCTGTCCGTTCCCTGTTTCCGCAGCGCTTTTCTCTCATCTGTGAACAATGAAGTCAGAGGGGACTTCACTGCAGCCGCACACTTCAAAGATTCAGGCGCACTGCCGCCTTTTTTGATTCAAACAGATCCTGTTCCAAATCGGTGCTCTGTGGCAGAGTCATCCGGGGAGGAACGGATTATGCAGTAAATGCGCATCGCAATCTTTTTCGATGCTCCAACCTGCTCTCATCATCTATACACAGCCTTCACATATTATAAATAGAAGAAACGCAATCATCGCAAATCATCTGCCGCCTTCTTAAAAAGCTGTGTTTTCATGATAATTAACCCTGTCTCTGTTTGTGTTTCGGGTTCTCACAGATGATCATAACCCGACCTTTACGCTTGATTACCTTGCACTTCTCGCACATCGGTTTAACGGATGCTCTTACTTTCACAGCAAACCCTCCTTTCATAGTAATCTAGCTAACCACATTGTAACATTTATGCTAAAAGTCTGCATACACAGGCTTTTTCGCCGATTCATTTTGTTGCTCCGGAGTAAAAAACGCACCTTATAAACATGCGCAATACTCCCCTGGTTTCTCAGAGCATTAAGTAGAATTATATCACGGAGTTGCAGTCATTGCAAATACTTTTTTAACTTTTTATTTATCTCTCCAGATAATTCTTCCCTTTGTAAGGTCATACGGGGAAAGCTCCAGTGTTACTTTATCTCCCGGCAGGATACGAATGAAATTCATACGCAATTTTCCGCTGATCGTTGCCATAATCTGATGGCCGTTCTCCAGTTCCACCTTGAAGAATGCGTTCGGAAGTTTCTCAACTACAACGCCTTCCACTTCAATTACATCTGCTTTTGACATCTTATTCCTCCTGATACATTTTCAATGCTCTCTTAATTTCCAGATCACCCGGGACGTTATTTTGCCTGAGCAGCTCTGCTGCCTCCGCAGGAATACTATTGATAATCTGAATATGTTTCCTGTTCTTACGCTTTGGCCGTCCGACCGTCCGATAGACGCCGTCTGCCAGATAAACAAAATCCCGGTCCTCCCGCACAATCACATAAATCTGATCTTTATCGTGGCCTGCCTTCGATTTTGCCATTTTTGCTTCCATGTATCTTACTCACCTTTTAAGGATGCCTGCCGCATATCCTGCTTTTCTTCCTCAGTAAGAGTAAGGATTTCCGGCTCTCCATCCGTGATTAAAACCGTATTTTCATAATGTGCAGACAAGGAGTGATCTCTGGTAACTACGGTCCACTCATCATCCATCCAGTCTACTTCCCAGGTTCCTGCATTTACCATGGGCTCAATTGCCAGAGTCATGCCCTTTCGAAGACGAATTCCTCTGCTCTTCTGATGGAAATTGGGAATCTGCGGATCCTCATGAAGAACAGCACCCACGCCGTGACCTACAAGATCCCTCACGACTCCGTAACCGAAGCTTTCACAGTAATCCCCGATCGCGTTGGAAATCTGATGAAGATGATTGCCGCTTCTGGCATAGCGAATACCTTCAAAAAAACTCTGCCGGGTTCGCTCAATCAACAGGAGCGCTTCCTCCGAAACCTCCCCGATCGCATGCGTCCGTGCCGCATCAGAATGATATCCTTTATAAATACATCCCATATCCAGGCTTACGATATCGCCTTCCTGAATAATTCTTTTCTCAGACGGAATTCCATGAACAACTTCGTCATTGATTGAAACGCAAACCGAACCCGGAAAACCGTTATAATTTTTAAAATTCGGGATACAGCCGTAACTACGGATCATCTCCTCCGCTTTGCGGTCTACATCAAGCGTGGACATTCCCGCTTTAAGTTCCTTCCCGAGTTCCTCATGAACTTCAGCTATAATTCTGCAAGCTTCGCGCATCAGCGCAATCTCGCGTTCTGATTTAATTGATACTGACATGAACTCCTCCAGACGTTACTATTCACAGCCGCTTTAAGGCATACAGGATGGGGACTGTGGATAGTAGCAAAAAACAAAACTACTCCCCTAACAGTGCAACAATCGCACCAAAAACAGCATCCATCGGCTGCGTACCGTCAACAGTTTTCAGGATTCCCTGTTCTGTATAATACTCGATCAGCGGCTGAGTCTGCTCATGGTAAACATCCAGACGCTTTTTAACCGTCTCCGGCTCATCATCCGCCCGAAGCACGACCGGGCTTCCGCAGCGGTCACAGATGCCTTCTACCTTTGTCGGGATATTAACGATATGATATGTCGCGCCGCAGTTTAAGCAGGCTCTTCTGCCGGACATACGGGCAATAATATTCTCATCGGGAACATCAACATTGATCGCATAATCCATGCTATCCCCGCGTTTCTTTAATGCATCGGTCAGGCACTCCGCCTGCGGAATAGTCCGCGGAAATCCGTCCAGAATAAAACCGTCCCCGCAGTCAGCCTGAGAAATCCGGTCTACAACCAGATCGCAGGTCAGTTCATCCGGGACCAGCAGTCCCTGATCCATATAGACCTTTGCCTTTTTCCCAAGCTCCGTCCCTGCTTTCAGATTTGCACGGAAAATATCTCCTGTGGAAATGTGCGGAATCCCGTATTTATCCGCAATCATTTTCGCCTGTGTTCCTTTGCCGGCGCCCGGCCCCCCTAACATAATGATTTTCATGTAGGTACCTCCTTCTTTACTGAAACTGCTGCCTGTCCCTTGTATCATATTCAAATTAGACGCAGAAGCGGAGATATCGGATCCACCGAATATCTCCCGCCGTCTGTATCTCTTAATCGTTTAAAAATCCTTTATAGTTCCGAACCAGCATCTGAGACTCAATCTGCTTTAATGTCTCAATAATAACACCGACAATGATGATGAGCGAGGTTCCGCCGAACGACAGATTCGCATTAAATACACCTTCGAAGAAAATCGGAATGATTGCCACGATCACCAGACCTACGGCACCGATAAAAATAATGTAATTCAACATTTTTGTCAGATAATCGCTGGTTGGTTTTCCCGGACGGATGCCGGGGATAAAGCCGCCCTGCTTTTTCAGATTGTCAGCAACTTCCAGCGGATTGAACGTGATGGAAGTATAGAAATATGCAAAAGCAATCACCAGAACAATATAAATACCCAGACCGATATTGTTGATCGGAGTATTAAAATCGAACCAGTTTGACTGGGATAGCATAGTTAAAATCTTGCCCCATACGGATGTGCCGCCTGTCTTGCCGAGCAGTTGGCAGATGATCACCGGGAACATCATCAGAGACTGCGCAAAGATGATCGGAATTACACCGGCCGTGTTCACCTTCAGCGGAATCTGCGAAGACTGCCCGCCTACCTGCTTCCTGCCCATTACTTTCCGGGAATACTGCACCGGAATCCGGCGCTCCGCTCCCTGAAGCAGAACAACCAGAACAACTACCAGCACAATGATTGCTGCGATAATCGCTGCATTCAATACGGCTGTCGCAATTTCTTTGCCCTGTACGAACTGTTCAAACAGGGTAGTTAAGTCTGACGGCAACCGGGAAATGATGTTGATTGTCAGAACAATTGAAATACCATTTCCGACTCCGCGCTCTGTGATTCTTTCACCGATCCACATGATCACGGTGGAGCCTGCCGTCATTGTGATCACAGTCATGATCACGTTCAATGCATTAAAATCCGTGAGAAGCCCCTGTCTGCCAAACGCAATGGACATAGCCAGCGATTCCATGATGGCTAACCCAACAGTCAGATACCTTGTGATCGCCGTGAGTTTCTTCCTGCCATCCTCGCCGTCCTTCTGCCACTCCTCAAACTTCGGTATGGCAATGGTTAACAGCTGAATGATAATGGATGACGTGATATAAGGCGTAATATTCAACGCAAAAACGGACATATTCTCGAAAGAACCGCCGGTAATCGCATCAAAAAAGCCGAATCCGCTGCTTGAATTCTCTTCAAACCAGGAGGCGAAATACTCCGCATTGATGCCGGGAACCGGAATCTGACAACCGATTCTCACAACAACCAGCATCAGGAATGTGAAAATGATCCGATTCCGTATTTCCTTGATTTTAAATGCATTACGGACTGTCTGAAGCATTAGATCACCTCTGCTTTTCCGCCCAGTGTTTCAATTTTTTCTTTCGCTGAACCACTGAAAGCATTTGCCTGAACAGTGAGTTTCTTTGTGAGTTCGCCGTTTCCGAGAATCTTCACACCGTCTTTCGGATTTCTTACGATGCCTTTCTCTACCAATGTGTCAACGGTCACTACTGTGTCATTCTCAAATACTTCCAGCGAGGAAACATTCACAGCTACGATATCTTTTGTATTTCTGTTTGTAAAGCCTCTCTTCGGAAGACGTCTGTATAAGGGCATCTGACCGCCCTCAAATCCGGGTCTCGGAGCTCCGGAACGGGCTTTCTGTCCCTTATGTCCATAACCTGCGGTCTTTCCGTTTCCTGAACCGTGTCCGCGGCCTCTGCGGAAGCGGTCACCGTGTTTGGAACCTTCTGCGGGTTTTAAATTCGATAACTCCATCATGGCACCTCCTTACCTGCTAAATTTCCTCAACCTTTACCAAATGTCTGACCTGCTGGATCATCCCGCGGGTCGAAGCGTTATCCGGAAGCTCCACCGTCTTGTTCAGCTTCTTTAAGCCTAAAGCCGCAACGGTCTTCCTGTGCTTCGGAATCGCGCCGATTGTTGATTTTACAAGTGTAATTCTTAATTTATCTGCCATTGTCCTGTCCTCCTTAACCCAGTATCTCTTCTACGGATTTTCCGCGAAGTCTGGCCACCTCTTCCGGGGATTTCAACTGGCGAAGCGCCTCGATCGTTGCGAGGACAACGTTCTGCTTGTTGTTAGAACCCAGAGATTTGGTACGGATATTCTTAATGCCGGCAAGCTCACATACATTTCGCGCAGGACCTCCGGCGATAACACCGGTACCTTCGGGAGATCTCTTTAAAAGTACGGACGCTCCCGTGTGCTTTCCGGTAGTGTCATGTGTGATACTTCCGTTCTCATCCAGCTTCACTTCGATGAGATTCTTCATGGCATCCTCTTTTCCCTTGCGAACTGCTTCGGGAATTTCCTGAGCCTTGCCCAAACCCGCGCCGACATGGCCGTTGCGGTCACCGACAACAACCAGTGCTGTGAAACGCATGTTACGACCGCCTTTTACAACTTTCGTTACGCGCTTGATCGCTACGGTTTTTTCTTCTAATTCAAACTGACTCGGGTCAATAATTGCTCGTTTCATCGTCGCTTTCCCTCCTTGTTAAAAGTTTAATCCGGCTTCACGCGCTGCGTCTGCCAGTGCCTGAACCTTGCCCTGATAGATATAACCGCCTCTGTCAAAGACAACCGTGGTGATACCTTTTTCCAGTGCTTTCTTTGCAATGGCTGTGCCGACTGCTTTCGCAGCGTCCACGTCATCCGTGTACTTCAGCGCATCCCTGATATCTTTTTCCATGGTGGAAGCTGCGCAAAGAGTGGTCTGAGCGTCGTCGTCAATAATCTGGGCGTACATATGCTTGTTGCTCCGGAAGACAGCCAGGCGCGGTCTCTCGGCAGTTCCCGCTAAATGATTGCGCATTCTTCTGTGTTTTTTCACACGAACTTCTGCTCTTGATTTCTTATTGATCATTACCTGTCACACCTCCAATTATTTCTTACCGGTCTTACCAACTTTGCGACGGATCACTTCATCGGCATACTTGATACCCTTGCCCTTGTAGGGTTCCGGACTTCTCTTGCTTCTGATCTCAGCTGCATACTGGCCGACCTTCTCTTTGTCGATGCCTTTTACAGTAATCTTATTGCCATCCACAACGGACTCCAGTCCTTCCGGATCTGTCATCTCTACCGGATGGGAATATCCGAGTGTGAGTGTCAGCTTATTGCCGGACTTTGCTGCCCTGTAACCGACACCGTTAATCTCCAGCACTTTTGTATAACCTTCAGTAACACCGATCACCATGTTATTGATCAATGTTCTGGTCAGACCATGCAGAGACTTCATCTTTTTCAGATCATTCGGTCTGGAAACGATAATCTCGCTTCCCTCCTGCTTAATCTCCATCTCCGCAGGAAGCACTCTCTCCAGTGTTCCCTTCGGACCTTTTACAGTCACTTGATTATTTTCTGCGATCGTCACCGTTACTCCGGCCGGAATCGCGATTGGCATTCTTCCTATACGTGACATGCCCGTACCTCCTAAAATATTAAATAATTATCGATGCCTACCAGACGAAGGCTAATACTTCGCCGCCGACCTTAAGCTTTCTGGCCTCTTTGTCTGTGATCACTCCCTGGTTTGTGGAAAGGATCGCAATCCCAAGTCCTCCGAGAACCTTCGGGATCTCATTCTTGCCTGCATAAACACGAAGACCCGGCTTGGAAATTCTCTTAAGTCCGGAGATAACCTTCTCGTTCTTATTCGCACCATACTTTAAGGTAATGCGGATTCCCTCAAAATTACCGTCCGGAATAATCTCATATTTGGCAATGTAACCTTCGTTGTATAAAATCTCGGCAATCGCGAGTTTCATTTTTGATGAAGGGATATCTACTGTGTCGTGCTTGGCGATATTCGCGTTGCGGATTCTTGTAAGCATATCCGCGATCGGATCGTTTGTCGTTCTCATTTTCTGCCTCCTCCTTACCAACTGGATTTCTTCACGCCCGGGATCTCGCCCTTGTAAGCCAGCTCACGGAAGCAGATCCTGCAGATACCGTATTTTCTCAGTACAGAATGCGGGCGTCCGCAGATTCTGCAGCGAGTATATTCTCTGGTAGAGAATTTCGGTTTGCGCTGCTGTTTTACTTTTAAGGATGTCTTAGCCATAAAAATTCCCTCCTGTTATTTCGCAAACGGCATATTGAACTGTGTCAGCAGCTCGCGTGCCTCTTCGTCAGTTTGCGCTGATGTAACAAAGATAATGTCCATACCACGCACCTTGTCAATCTTATCATACTCGATTTCCGGGAAAATCAGCTGCTCTTTAATACCGAGTGCATAATTGCCTCTGCCGTCAAAAGAGTTCGGGTTCACGCCGCGGAAGTCACGTACACGCGGAAGCGCAAGGTTGATCAGACGATCAACAAACTCATACATCTTCTCGCCGCGCAGGGTTACCTTGCATCCGATTGCCATACCTTCTCTCAGCTTGAAGTTAGCGATGGATTTCTTGGCAATCGTCTTGATCGGCTTCTGTCCGGAAATGGTCTCCAGATCTTTCATGGCAGATTCCAGGATCTTGGCGTTCTCTTTCGCCTCGCCGACACCCATGTTGATGACAACCTTCTCAAGCTTCGGCACCTGCATGACATTCTTATATCCAAATTTTTTGACCATGGCATCCATGATCTCATTTTGATAAGCTTCTTTCAATCTACTCAACTTGATGGACCTCCTTCTAATCGATGATCTTGCCCGTCTTTTTGGCAACACGCTTTTTGATCGGTTTGCCATTCTCGTCTACACCATCAAAAACAAATCCGATTCTGGTGGGCTTTCCATCCGCAAGATACATGACGTTGGAAATGTCGATCGGCGCTTCCTGCTGGACGATGCCGCCGGCCTGATTTGCCATGCTCGGTTTTGTATGCTTCGTGACCATGTTGATTCCCTCAACCGTCACTCTATTATTCTTTGCGTCAACAGCGATTACTTTGCCTTCTTTATCTTTATCTTTTCCGGCAATCACCCTGACTGTATCACCTTTTTTAATTTTAAGCATGAATCGCTACCTCCTATAATACTTCCGGAGCAAGAGAAACAATTCTCATAAACTGTTTCTCACGAAGCTCTCTGGCAACCGGTCCAAAAATACGGGTTCCTCTCGGAGTCTTGTCATCTTTGATGATTACAGCAGCATTCTCATCGAAACGGATGTAGGAACCATCCTTCCGGCGAATCTCTCTCTTCGTGCGGACAACAACCGCTTTTACTATATCACCTTTTTTAACAACTCCGCCTGGTGTTGCATCTTTGACCGTCGCAACAATAATATCGCCAACGCGGGCATACCTTCTTGTAGAACCGCCCATAACACGGATGCAAAGGATCTCTTTCGCGCCTGTGTTATCAGCCACCTTCAGTCTGCTTTCCTGTTGAATCATACTGGCGCCTCCTTTATTTCGCTTTTTCCATGATCTCGACAAGTCTCCATCTCTTCTCTTTGGAAATAGGTCTTGTCTCCATAACTCTGACAGTATCGCCGATGCCGCACTCGTTGTTCTCGTCATGAGCTTTTAATTTATAAGTCTTCTTAACGATTTTGCCGTAAAGCGGGTGTCTGACGTTGTTTTCAACAGCGACTACAATCGTCTTATCCATCTTATCGCTTACCACTTTACCGACACGGGTTTTTCTAAGATTTCTTTCTTCCACGGGAATTCTCCTTTCAATGACTACTCAGCTTTTTCAGCAATCACAGTCTTGATTCTGGCAATATTCTTCTTAACCTCTTTCAGTCTTGCGGTATTCTCCAACTGATTCGTAGCATTCTGGAATCGGAGATTGAAAAGCTCTTTTTTCGCAGCTACTAACTGGTTGTTTAACTCGGCAGGACTCTGTGCTCTTAACTCTTCTAAATATTTAACCGATTTCATTCTATTCACCGCCTTCTAAATCTTCACGTGAAACGATCTTGCACTTGCAGGGCAGCTTATGCACAGCAAGGCGAAGAGCCTCACGGGCAACATCTTCAGGTACTCCGGCAACTTCAAACATTACACGGCCGGGTTTTACGACTGCTACCCAGTACTCCAGAGAACCTTTACCTTTACCCATTCGGGTTTCAGCCGGAGTAGCTGTTACCGGTTTGTCAGGGAAGATCTTAATCCATACTTTACCGCCACGCTTCATATGACGGGTCATGGCAACACGGGCAGCCTCAATCTGGTTCGACTTAATCCAGCAGGGCTCCATGGCAACGATACCATACTCACCGTAAGTGATCTTGTTGCCTCTCATTGCCTTTCCTTTCATCGTGCCGCGGAACTGTTTCCGATGCTTTACTCTTTTCGGCATTAACATTATCTATCTCTCCCTTCCACTGCTTTTTTCGGAAGAACTTCGCCATTATAAATCCAGACTTTTACACCCACTTTTCCATAAGTAGTGTCAGCCTCTGCGAAGCCATAGTCAATATCTGCTCTCAATGTCTGCAGCGGGATGGTTCCCTCACTGTAGAACTCACTGCGGGCGATATCCGCTCCGCCAAGACGTCCGGATACAGAAGCCTTGATACCCTTTGCGCCTGCTTTCATCGTTCTGCCCATGCAGGACTTCATCGCACGGCGGAAAGAGATACGATTCTCCAGCTGAGCGGCAATATTCTCGGCTACCAGCTGCGCATCGCGATCCGGTCTCTTTACTTCTTTGATATCAACGATCAGTTTCTTGTCTGTCAGCTTCTGAAGCTCTTTTTTAACCTTCTCGATCTCGGCGCCGCCCTTACCGATGACAACACCCGGTTTCGCAGTGTAGACGGTAACTTTCACGCGGTCTGCCGCACGCTCGATATCAATATGGGAGATTCCGGCGCTGTACAGTTTTTTCTTTAAAAACTTTCTGATGTTATAATCTTCAACCAGGAGATCTGCAAAGTCTTTCTCTGCGTACCACTTAGAACTCCAGTCCTTGATAATACCAACTCTCAATCCATGCGGATTAACTTTCTGTCCCATGCTCTAACCTCCTACCTTTCGTTCAGCACAATCGTGATGTGGCTCATTCTCTTCTCGATTCTGTAAGCTCTGCCCTGTGCTCTCGGCTGAATCCGCTTCATTGTAGGACCTTTGTTTGCGTAGCATTCCTCAATATAAAGGTCGTCAATGTTCATGCCGTTATTGTTCTCAGCGTTTGCGATCGCTGAACGTAATAATTTCTCAATAATGCTCGAAGCATATCTCGGATTGTACATCAGGATTGCAAGCGCGGTCTTGACATCCTTGCCGCGAATCGCATCCAGTACAAAACAAGCTTTCTGCACCGAAACCCTGGCGTAAGATAACTTAGCGGAAGGTCTGGTATCTTTCTGAGCATTTCTCTCACGTTTAATCTGTGATCTGTGTCCCTTTGCCATGGATATAACCTCCTTCTATTATCTTACTCTGGACTTCTTCTCGTCCTTGCCGTGTCCTCTGTAGGTTCTGGTGGGTACAAACTCGCCGAGCTTGTGGCCGACCATATCCTCTGTCACATATACGGGCACATGCTTTCTTCCATCATGAACTGCAATTGTATGTCCAACCATCTGCGGAAAAATTGTGGAACGACGGGACCAGGTCTTGATTACAGACTTGTCGCCGGAAGCGTTCATCGCATCAATTTTCTTGAGTAAGCTCTCATCAGCAAACGGTCCTTTTTTTAATGAACGTGCCATTCTATTCCCTCCTATTTGATCGCTTTGCCGTCACGTCTTCTGACGATCATCTTGTTCGACTGCTTGTGTTTCTTCCTGGTCTTTAAGCCCTGCGCAGGTTTGCCCCACGGTGTGCTCGGACCCGGACGTCCGACAGGAGCTCTGCCCTCGCCGCCGCCGTGCGGATGATCATTAGGGTTCATAACGGAACCGCGGACAGTCGGACGAACGCCCATGTTGCGCTTCCGGCCTGCCTTACCGTAATTGATCAGGTTGTGATCTGCATTTCCGATCACGCCTACGGTTGCGCGGCAGTCAATCGGAACCATTCTCATCTCGCCGGAGGGGAGACGAAGCGTTGCATACTTTCCTTCTTTCGCCATCAACTGTGCGCTCATGCCGGCCGCACGCACCAGCTGGCCGCCTTTACCCGGCTGCATCTCAATATTATGCACCTGAGTACCTACCGGAATATTCGCCAGCGGCAGGCAGTTGCCTACATGAACCTCGGCTTCCGGTCCGTTCATGACCTTCATGCCGTCTGTCAGTCCTTCCGGTGCAAGGATATATGCCTTCTCGCCGTCTGCATAGCAGATCAGTGCGATGTTGGCTGTACGGTTCGGATCATATTCGATACCGATAACTGTTGCCGGAATGCCGTCTTTATTTCTCTTAAAATCAATTACTCTGTATTTCTTCTTTGCGCCACCGCCATGGTGTCTCACTGTAATCTTACCCTGGTTATTACGTCCAGAATGCTTCGGGATGGCAACCAAAAGGGATTTCTCGGGAGTCTTTTTCGTGACCTCGGAGAAATCAGATCCTGTCATCTGTCTTCTGGAAGGTGTATATGGGTTATATGTCTTGATTCCCATAATGTATCTCCTCTCTGCTCATTTTAACTCAATTCATTCGACAAGTTACGTTCAGCCTACAGTCCCGCGAAGATCTCGATATCTGCGCTCTCCTCGGTGAGTTTCACGATCGCCTTCTTGGTTTTCGCTGTCTTGCCGTATGTCATGCCGCGTCTCTTATTCTTACCCTCGCAGTTCATCGTGCGGACGCTCTCTACAACCACACCGTCGAACATCTTCTCAACAGCCTCTTTGATCATGCTCTTCGTTGCCTCGGGATGAACCAGGAATGTGTATTTCTTCTCTCCCATAAGGTTCATGAATTTCTCCGTTACAACCGGCTTGAGGATTACGTCGTAATATTGTACGTTTGCCATTATGCATACACCTCCTCGATCTTTGCCGCTCCGGCCTTTGTGGTGATCACGGTATCATACTTCATGATATCATAAACGTTGATCGTGGAAACCAGCGCAGTCTTGACTGCCGGAACATTCGCCGCGGACTTCTCAATCACGAGATCCTTGTCTTCCAGCACAACCAGAGCCTTGGAAACCTTCAGGTTATTTAACACTTTAACGAAGTCTTTCGTCTTAATCGCATCCAGCTTTAATTCATCCAGGACGATGAACTTATCGTTCTGTACTCTGCTGGTAAGCGCGGATTTTAATGCCGCTCTCTTCTCTTTTTTATTCATCTTAAATGAATAATCTCTCGGCTTCGGTGCGAATACTACGCCGCCGCCTGTCCACTGCGGTGCCCGGATGGAGCCCTGTCTGGCATGTCCGGTACCCTTCTGTCTCCAGGGTTTTCTGCCGCCGCCGCGAACCTCAGAACGTGTCTTTGCACTCTGTGTTCCCTGACGGTTATTGGCCAGCTGCTGCACAACTGCCATGTGTACCAGGTGTTCGTTTATCTCTACACCGAAAACAGCGTCATTCAGCTCAAGGGAGCCGACCGTACTGCCTTCCATATTATAAACAGATATGTTAGCCATCTGTATGTCCTCCTTTCCAAAGATCAGTTAAGCCTTAACGGATTCCCTGATTGTCACTAAAGATTTCTTCGGTCCCGGAACAGAACCCTTGATTAAAAGTACATTGTTCTCAGCATCCACGCGGACCACTTCCAGATTCTGAACTGTGACCTTCACGCTGCCCATGTGACCCGGCATGCCTTTGCCCTTGAATACCTTGCTCGGAGAGGAGCAGGCACCGTTGGAACCCTGATGGCGATGGAACTTGGAGCCGTGAGCCATGGGGCCTCTGTGCTGACCGAATCTCTTGATCGCACCCTGATAACCTTTACCTTTGGAAATCGCTGTCGCATCAATCTTATCTCCTGCGGAGAAGATGTCTGCCTTGATCTCGTCTGCCAGCTTATACTCGTCCGCATTCTCAAACTTGAACTCGCGAACATATCTCTTGCCGGAGACGCCTGCCTTGTCAAAGTGCCCTTTCTGGGGCTTGTTCACACCATGTCTGTGCCGAATTTCCTTCTTGCCGCTGGCATCTTTGCTGACAACCTTTTCCTTCTTGTCAACAAAACCCACCTGAACAGCGCTGTAACCGTCATTGTCAACAGTCTTGATCTGTGTGACATAGCACGGACCGGCCTCTAATACGGTGACGGGAATCAGCACGCCGTTCTCATCGAAGACCTGTGTCATCCCGAGTTTGGTCGCTAAAATAGCTTTCTTCATTATCATTACCTCCTGTTTTTTCTACAGCGGAGCGCCTGTGCGCTCATTCTAGAAGCAGGACTGCTTCTTTCAATAATTATTACAAGTTACTTCATCTTTATATCGATGCTCACACCGGCCGGCATCTCTAATCTGCTCAGCGCGTCAACCGTCTTCTGTGTCGGCGCGATGATGTCGATGAGTCTCTTGTGTGTTCTCTGCTCGAACTGCTCGCGGGAATCCTTGTACTTGTGTACGGCACGGATGATCGTTACAACTTCCTTCTTTGTAGGAAGGGGTACCGGTCCGCTCACCTCAGACCCGTTCTTTTTTACAGTTTCGATGATTTTCTTTGCGGATGCATCCACCATCTCGTGGTCATACGCTTTCAGAATGATTCTCATGACTTGATTTGCCATAAAAAAAGTCGCCTCCTTTTCGCACTTTTGTTCAGTACGACAAGCGGTGACTGTACACTCTCCCGTGTGTTTCATCCGGTATACACACGACCCGGCCTTTCGGCCTAACTTCGTACAGTGACTTGTCGTCAGTTTCCTAACTTGACATTCGCTCCACGGAAAACCTGCCACGGCGGGCAGCAACCTCACGCTTCTCAGCTATCATGCCACAGCAAAAGTTAGTATAATTGATTCCACTTAAGATTGCAAGCTTTTTTTGGCTTTTCCGATTATTTTTTGTATTTTTTTCAGTACAATCCCGTCTTTAGGATTTAGCACTATATTATTTTGGGGTTAATTAAAAAGGCACAC
>JAJPZY010000101.1 GCA_021204085.1 Clostridiales bacterium
CAACTTATCATAGAAGATCTGATATATTTACAGAAATAAATTCACACACTCTACATAACCGGTCCAACTATATCCCATGACAGACCCCCATTTCCACATCCGAGAGGCGGAAATGCTACGCTTTCTATATGATATTTTTCATAATTTTCTGCAAACCAGTCCAAACCATCCTCTACATAAGATAATCTGGAAGGCGATCTCCAATGATCTTTTGTAGGGAAATTTATAATTGTTGTACCGTCCGCGTTTTTATAAATGTATGGTATCCCCGGTCTGACTTCTCCATGATCACATTTCAAGACATAATCCATAAACATGTCCGGATAACGCTTTTTAAATTCCAACGCTATTCCCTTTCCCATAACACCTACACAGTTAACAGTATTAACAAGAGCGGTACATTTGCTTTCAAAAATATTTCCAATCTTTACCAGCATATTCTCACCTCCTAGAAAAACGCCCCTGGTCGTACATAAATTCGTTTGTCAAAACCGGCAGCTTCCATTTTCTCCCTGGCATTTTCACTGACAACAGCCGCACAGGCAATGTAATCATACGGTATCCTATATGGAACCAAAACTTCTGCACACTTTGCAGATTTCTTTTTAAAATATTCATAACGATTATCATCTGTCCAGGAGCGAGCATATACCATATCAAAATTGATTGTCTGCAACCCCTCCATAGGTGCATAAAAGCTGGCATATTCGCTCGAAGCATTGCCATCAGATATGACCACTCCTTCCATGTCCAAAACTACACTGTCAACCATCAAAATACAAATACTTTCATTCTCGCTTCTCCTCGCAGACAGCATTGGATTCCACGATGAAAAATACAAATTTACATATTTATGCAGCGGCATTCCATTTTATGGCTCGTTTTTGAAAGTATTTCCATAACAGGACCATTTAACTACACAATCAAAACAGATAGTAGTATTATATCTTAACTCCCGTACTCTTTCAATTAAAAATCCACGCAGCTTCCGGGTTCTCAGAGATGCCCTTTCTGATCAAATGCTGGACTATTGGACTAATTTTATGAAAACCGGCAATCCCAACGGGGATGGGTCTATGTGATGGAATCCCTGTACATCTAAAAATACTTACGTAAAAGTGTTTGGACTACCAAATCCGCTTTAGAAAAAATGCAGCGGGAAAACCCACTGCATTTTCTTTACCTTTATAAGAGGAATCCTATTCCTTTTCTTTATCCCCATAAGAACCATAGGAGCCGAAGTGCCCATAATGGCCATACCCATATCGACCGTAGCCGTACCCATACCCGTAGCCATAGCCATATCCGTAACCATAATGCCCGAAACCGGTACTGATGCCGTTTAAGACACATCCCGCCAGGGGCAGTTCTGCCTGCGCAAGGATCTCCGACGCTGCCATGATCCGGTTCACCGGCGCGCAGTCCTGCCGTACCACGAGGATCCCGGCATCCAGGTAAGGCGCTGCCAGTGCCGTGTCGTGCATAAACGTACAGGGCGGCGTATCGACAATGATATAATCCGCGCGCATCCGGTACGCTTCGATCAGGGCTTCCAACTTCCCATTGCTGTAAAGGGAAGAGGTATTGGAAGTTGCCTTCCCTCCGGCCATGACATACAAAGAGGTGTCCTTATATTTATGGACCAGATTTGGCAGTTCTTTTGCGCCTTTTAAGTAATCTACCAGCCCTATCCCTTCATTCCACTCTGGGAAGCCAAGGGTGTCTGCAACGGAAGGGCTTCTAAGGTCACAGTCAACCAGCAGGACTTTCGCGCCTTTTTCAGCCAGCTGCATGGCAAGGCTGCAGGAGACGTAGGTCTTCCCTTCTGAGGCCAGGGCGCTTGTAACGAGGACGGCTTTCCAGCCCTGCCGTTCCATCGTGCGGGAAAAGCGGTTCTGGAAGTCTTCCATCGTCTCCAGGTACCCGCCCGGCAACTCGCTTGTATCTTCGGTAAGGAAACTCTCCTGCTTCTCTTTCCCCTTGCTCCTCTGCTTGCCCCTCACAGAAGGGATCCCGCCCAGGTACGGGGCGTTCACATATTTTAAAAGCTCATCCCGCGTGCTCACGGTCTTGTTCGTGCGCATCAGGAAGGCGAGGATTGCAAGATAGATGATAAAGCCCGCGAGGAGGAAACGGAGAATATAGCCCCGATAATTATACCCGTTCATGGGTGAGGTCGGCACGCCGCTGTCCTCCAGCTTTTTAAGCGAAGTATTCCCGATCACGTATTTCGCTACCGTAGGGTAATTATCGATGACGGACTCAAGGATGTCATAAGCTGTCTGCCCGTCGGATGCCACCACGCTGATCTGGAAGAGGTTGGTCTCCCCCAATGCGGAGGCGGTGATCGTCCCCGGGACGGATGAGACGCCAAGGTCGTTCGCCACGACTTTATTTAACGCCCCGCTGGTTAAGATATAGGGGAAAGTAGCCGCCAGCTGCTCGGTTGTTACTGTATTATAATAGCGGCTTGCAGAGATACTGGAGCTGTTGCCTATGGACACCACGAAAGACGCCTTTGCCTCATACTTCGGGCTGTAGGTATAGCGGGCGTAAAAGAATCCCATCGCTGTACATAAGACTGCGATGATCAGCCCCACCCACCAGCTGCGGCGGACCTGTTTAAACGCCGTATGGAGAAGGGGGATCAGGTCGATCTTATTCTCACTCCCTGTATCTGATACAGAATTCTCCGGCATCACGATCCCCTCCTTTCCGTATCCTTTTGACTTTCACTTTCAGCATTTGTGGTTTTCCCGTAATGGCCATAATGGCCGTAATGCCCATAATGTCCGTAGCGGCCATAGCCATACCGCCCGTACCCATAGGATCGGCCATAGCCATAATAACTGCCATAGGTGCCGGCTTTGGCAAAAAGGCCGGTATGCACGTCATTGAACACGCAGCCTAAAACCTTCGCACCGGTATCGCCCAGCTGGTCCACCGCGTCATTGATGAGCCGCGCGTCCACTACATCCTGCTCCACTACCAGCAGGCAGGCATCCGCCAGTGCGGCCACCTGGGCGCTCTCCGCCACCAGCCCCATGGGCGAAGTATCAAGGATCACATATTCAGCACTATTCAGCAGCGCCCCGATGATAGCTTCTAATGATTCGGTAGTCTCCCGGTTCAGGATGCGCTTATGGGATACCGTGCTGTAGACCACGGGCAAGTTCTTCTTCATGCCCGAAGGCGTGACATGGACAGTCCCGCGGGATTGTAAGGCAGAACCCAGGTCATTCTCCGCTTCCTTTTCCTTTGGAAGGCTTAAGATCTTATACTGGGCAGGCTTCCGGAAATCACAGTCCACCAGTACCGCCCGGTGCCCTTCCTGGTTTAAGGCCATGGCAAGGTTCGCCGCAACCGTGGATTTTCCTTCATTCTCCGATACGCTCGTGACCATAAGGGTCCGGCCGCCCACGCAGTCTAATTCCCGGCGGACGCGGGTGCCCATCATGCGGCAGGCCTCCACATAGCCGAAACTAAGTGTAGGGTTTTCGATAAACAGGGAATAATGCGGGTGACGTATGCGTGCCGCGAGCGTCTTATACTTCTGTTCATGCGGGACGGTAGCCAAAAGCTTTGCATCGACCTTATGACGGAAGTCCTTTTCTGATTTTACCGTGTTCCGGGCTGCGGAAAGCATAGCAAAAAGCAATATCATGAGCACAAGGGCAATGCCCGCGGTTTTCTCCATGATACCGGTAAGGTCTAAAGGGTTTGATACTTTTGTGGGGATCGACGGTTCCTGCAAGACCCGGATGGTGATGTTTTCCGATACTTCCCCGCAGAGGTCAACCGCTGCGTCCATGGCCGCCTGGATGGTCTCATAGGCCAGCCATGGGGAAGAGGTATTAACTGTCATCGTCATCAGGCTGGTAGACTCCACCACGCTTACGGAGATCTCCCCGCCCAGAGCATCAAGCCCCAATGCGCTGCAGACGCGGGATTCCAGGATCTCACTGTCCACCACTGTCGTAAAGGTATCTGCGAGGGCAGACGCCGCACTTAAGCTGTCTGAGACCGTGTTGCTGCTCACCCCGCTCTTGCTGATGACAAAGGTCGCTGTCGTGGTATACTGCGGCTTATAAGTGATCTTTGCATATGTGCCCGCAATCAGGGCTGCCGCCGCTGCGGCGATGAGGATCACCCACCACTGGCGGCACAGGTCCCGGAGGATAGAATCCATATCCAGGCTGTCCAAAAAGGAACTGCTGTCCTCCCGGCTGCCTGAAAAGGAACCACTATTGCTGCGGCTGCCTGAAAATGAACCGCTACTGCTGCGGCTGTCCGAAAAGGAATCCCTGCCGTTCCGGCTTCTGCTGTAATCCCGGTTGGAACCGCTATGTTTTTCTTTCTCTTCCATATCCATCTTTCTGCTTACTCCTCCACAACAACAATAAGCCGGACTTTCCCCGTCATCTCGCTGCCTTCATCAGTATAGCTGTATACGGCCTCATAAGTGCCGGGCTCAGAGGTATCGATCTGATCATCAATGCTGACATCAGACAATGGGATGGATTCGTGAACCGCTTCCCCGTACGCATCCGTCATTGTTTCCTCCGATAAAAACTTTTCTGACTCAGAGTACCACGTATAAATTTCATTATCAACAGTAATCGTATCCAGGTAATCCTCCGGGTCTACTTTCGCGCCCTCTTTGACATAGATGATATAATCCGTCAGGGTAATCTGAGGCGTATAAGCTTCCTCAGAAGCATTATAAAACCGGACGGTCACGGGAAGATCTACCGTATCTCCTGCGCTGTTTGATACCTGGATGTGCATGGGGAATTCCCCGGCCTCCACGGACTGGGAGGTATCCTCAAAGACAACCTGTACCTGCCCGGTCAGGTCGCCGTCCAGGCAGTCCGTCACGGTTATGATATCAAGCAATGCAGAGCTGTCGCTTACCGATGCCGCAAAGGACCCGCTAAGGGAGACCGTCGGTGAATTATAATCGCTGTATGTTACCCTCCGGGTCGCTTTGGTCACGTTATTGTTGCTGTCAAACGCGGCGATCGTGACATCCCGAACCCCGGGTGTGATGAAATTGCCCTTGCTCTCCACGACCAGGTTGCTGCTGATATAATTGCCGTCCGCATCCTGGACGGTCACGCCCTCAAGGATCGCACTGTCATCATCTGCAACGCTTACGGTGACCTCACTGCTGTCCATGGTGATCGTCGGCCCGCTGCTATCCTCTGTGTACGCCTGGTATACGGTAACACCTCCATAGGCGGCCACCGCTAAGACGAAGATCACAATACAGATCCTCCGGATTAATTTTATCATTTTGCTTCCCTTCCTAAATTAGCCGGTTTCAATTTCCCAGCAAAAAAATTTTATCTTTTTTAAAGGTTATACATATAATTGCTCTTTTGCATTTTATAATCTGTAACTAACAAAAAATAAATACCTTTATAGCAATGAACACCTATTACTCCAACTTCGGAAGCATGGTAACATTAAAACCGCCCGTGTCCGTCCGTGTGACCGAAAAGGATACGGGGTTTTCCTTTCCCCA
>JAJPZY010000076.1 GCA_021204085.1 Clostridiales bacterium
TCAACTTATCATAGAAGATCTGATATATTTACAGAAATAAATTCACACACTCAATGAACTTATCCTTTTCCTTAACCTTGCTTATTTGAAGTAGCGATCCAACAATCCCTGGAATGCTCTGCCGTGTCTTGCTTCGTCACGGGCCATCTCATGAACGGTGTCATGGATCGCATCGAGATTCGCTGCTTTCGCGCGCTTTGCCAGATCAAACTTGCCGGCGGTCGCGCCGTTCTCGGCTTCCACTCTCATCTCAAGGTTCTTCTTCGTACTGTCGGTGACAACTTCGCCGAGAAGCTCTGCAAACTTCGCTGCATGCTCCGCCTCTTCGTAAGCTGCTTTCTCCCAATATAAACCGATTTCCGGATAACCTTCTCTGTGAGCAACGCGAGCCATTGCCAGATACATACCAACTTCGGAGCACTCGCCCTCAAAGTTTGCTCTCAGGTCAGCAAGGATATCCTCGCTGACGCCCTGTGCAACACCTACTACGTGCTCGGCTGCCCAGGTCATCTCGCCGGACTGCTCCTGAAACTTTTCCGCGGGAGCGTGGCAGATCGGACATTCCGCCGGGGGTGTATCGCCTTCGTGAACATAACCGCATACGGTGCAAACATATTTTTTCATAATCTTTTCCTTTCTTTCTTATAATTTGTTTTATTATTTTGTTTTATATAAGAACGGTTGATGTGCAACCGTTGCTTTCATTCAGAGAACTCTTTAGAAATGGTGTTTCATTGCGGTGGAGCATTTGCAGATGCCAGACACTTCGGACAAATGCCGTGGAACAATATCGTGTGTCCCTGAATGATACCGGGAAATGTCTTTCCTGCGACATCGTCCACATAAGAAATACTCTCCATTTCCAGATCGATCAGTCCGCCGCAGCAGTTGCATAAAAAATGGTTGTGCGGGGCTGCGTTTCCGTCAAAGCGATCCGGACCATTGCCGGTGGAAATCTTCTGTGCTTCTCCCATCTCGGCCAGCAATGCCAGGTTGCGGTAAACAGTGGCAAGGCTGATGTGAGGGAACTCTTCTCGGATACCCATGTAGACCGTCTCGGCAGTCGGATGATCTGTCCGCGTTGCGAGAAATGTCTGAATACAGTCGCGCTGTTTACTGTGTTTTATCATCAGTACCTCCTTTCTATTTTATTTAATAATGATAATTATTATTAATTTTAAAATCATTATATCAGAAATTGCCTGCTTGTCAATATAAATATGAGAAAATTTAAAATAAATTATTCGGCTTAAATGAATCTGTCATTTTCGTTATAGATTCAGAATAAACTGGAATCAGCAGTTGTTATGATTCGTAACAGCTATTATGTTATGGCAGGGGGAACGAAATGGCCTTATACAGACGATTTGTGACGTATTTGTTCTTGTATGAAGATGTGAAAAAAGGAAAAAACTGCGGTTTTGCGAAAATTGATGCACGACAGGGATGGTGTCGGATGGAGATACAGATGAAAGGATGTCCGGATGGAGAGTATAAGGTATATATGCTGCATAATGTCGGCAGCAGACGCATAGGGGAACTGTCTGAGGGTAATGAGGATGATAAAACGGGGAAGTTTGTATGGGAGCCGGAAGGGATAGAAGTCGGTCTCCTTCGTATTAATGATGGATTTGGCAGTGCAGTTTATATGTTGGAAGCAGATAAAATTGCGGCAACTGCTTTTCATTTGGAGGATATCTTTGGCATTTATCTGATTGCGAGTGAAAGCCGGTTTGTTGCCAGTCAGTAGGAAGATGGAGAAGTAGACTGGGGAAGTTTCCGGGTGTATGACCGGAAGCAACCGGGTCATGTGGATGAAAGAGCAGCGGAAATGGCTGATCATAATGCTGAGACCGGGAAATCCGTTGACGGGGAAAAGGAAAAAAACGGAGGAGATAACGAAGAAGGGAAAGAGGAAACCGGCGCAAGGGTGTGTCCGGGAATCGGAGAAGCAGAGGATCCGAATCCGCAGCCGGAGGTACAGGCTACACAGACGGCAGCTGCTATGGATATTTCTCCTTATCTGACAGCGTGGGAAAAGCAGTGGCAGCAGTTCTGCGCGCGCCATTCGGTGATTTGCCCGTTTGACGAGGTGCAGAATATTTATGCGGTGAAGCTTGATCTTAGAGATCTGCGAAACCTGCCGAGGCAGTATCGGGCTCTGGCAAATAATAGTTTTCTGTTGCACGGATATTTTAATTATCGTTATCTGTTGTTCGGCTGTGAAGATGGAGAAAAGCAACGTTGGTTTATAGCTGTACCGGGGGTGTTTCAGAATCAGGAGCAGATGATGGCAGGGATTTTTGGCTTTACGGGATTTCGCACGAAGCAGGTGACGAAGCAGAAGACCGGGGAGTTCGGGTACTGGTATCGGTATCTGGAGATGTGAAAGAAAAAAGTTCTGTACAAATGTGAAATTTGTAGTATTATACACATGGAAATTTTTTATATCATAGTCAAAAAGACCTTGTTGCTGTAAAGTATTAAAGTTTGCGATTTTCTATGATAGAACAGGATGATACCATGCTGCAGGATAAATATATGAAGGAAGCGCTTCGGCAGGCGAAGAAAGCCTATGCGCTTGGGGAAGTTCCGATTGGTTGCGTGATCGTGTATGAAGACAAGATTATTGCATGGGGATACAATCGGAGAAATACAGATAAAAATACGTTGTCTCATGCAGAGATCACAGCGATTCGCAGAGCAAGCAAAAAGATGGGCGACTGGCGGCTGGAGGGATGTACGATGTATGTGACTCTGGAGCCCTGCCAGATGTGCGCCGGCGCACTGGTGCAGTCGCGCATTGATAAAGTCGTGATCGGGACGATGAATCCGAAAGCCGGCTGTGCGGGATCTGTCTTAAATCTGCTGCAGATGGCGGAGTTCAATCATCAGGTGGAGATTGAACGCGGAGTATGTCAGGAGGAATGCGCCGGGATATTGCAGCGATTTTTTGCGGAGCTTCGGGAGCGTAATAAACGGGAAAAGCATGCAAATGAAAGCGTCCCGGCGGAAGAGAAAGAAGATAAATAAGGGATATACTTTGAAAGAAAGAGAGTAAGTGACAGACGATGAGTTTTTTGGTTAAACCATGTTCTTTTTTGTTTATTATATTTTTTACATATTTTTTGAAGCGGGTTGGAATCTTTAAAAAGGAATTCGCGCTTGTCGTATTGAAGGTAATTATGAATTGCACCCTTCCGGCAGTGGCGATTACAGCTTTTGCGAAGTTTGACAGGGATTTTTCTTTGTTGCTTCTGGTTGTGTTGGGATTTTGCGCTGCGGTGGGATGCTATTTTCTGATGTATTTTTTCTCGCACAAGATGAAAAAAGAGACGCGGGTGTATTATATGATCAGTGTCTCCGGGTTTAATGTGGGTTGCTATGGAATGCCGATCATTGAATCTTTTTTCGGCAGCCTCGGAACGGTAATCTGCGTGATATTTGATATCGGAAACAGTCTGATGATGACCAGCGGAAATTATGCGTTTACCTCTATGCTGCTGAAAACGGACGGTGAGGATACAAAGGTGACTGTTCCGGAGCTGCTGAAGCGCTTCTTCAGCTCGGTTCCCACCGATACTTATCTGGTTCTGCTTGTAATCAGTTTCCTGGGGCTATCGCTTCCGCAGGGGCTGGTTGATTTTATCAGTCCGATTGCTTCTGCAAATGCGTTTTTGTCTATGTTTATGCTGGGACTTTTGTTTACATTGCCGCGGCAGAAGTCGGATTGGAAGAGTACATTGCATATTCTGGCATTTCGGCTGGGAATACTCTCTGTATTGGCTTTTGTCATGTTTCATGTACTGCCGTTTTCGCTGGAAGTGCGAAGAATTGTCGTCCTGCTGCTGTTGTGCCCGATCGGTTCCATGGCGCCGGCATTTATTGAAAAATGTCACGGAGATGGTGAACTGGCGGCTTTTACGAATTCCATCTCTACGCTGGCCAGTCTGATTTTGATGTCTGTCGTAGCGGGTTATTTTCAGGTGCACTAGGGTCTCAATTTGGCAGACGGCCTGCGAAAGCATAAAAATAACCCGGCCGGCGTGTGTTCCTAAGAATGATCTGTAGTTGAGCTTAGACACCGCCGATACAGAGAAGGAATCTCTGCACTCCTTTCGGAACCGGGTTATTATCGATTGTAACTTTTTTCTAATACACAACCCGTCAGTAATTCGTAAGACGGGTGATTCTCAATTGTAAATCATGTCAGATATGAATCCGTCGGTAGTTTCGAAGACGGGTGATTCTCACATTACTCTTGTGCCTGTATGATCACAGGACCGTTTTCTGCAACATAGTGGTATTTCCCATCCTCGCCGCGGTATACTTCCAGGTTGCAGGGAACATTCTGCGACGGATCCGGATGGTTTTTCCAGAGACTGTAAAGGGTCGGAAGGAAAACGGGCCACTGGCTGGCTTCATAATCTTCATGGTCGGTCGCCCAGTTTGGTGTCGGCCGGTAATCCGGATTTTCCTTTATCATATCTAAAACGAATCCGGGCGGCATGGAACATCTGGAATTGGCTACTGTCGCCGTAATGTGGAGGAGCCCTGCTTCACAGTCTTCCCACATATGTACGGTGGAATCTACAAATTCACCGATATCATTGAAAACCCCTTCACAGAGCACATGTTTCAGACAGGTTTTAAAAGGGAAAAAATCGGTCAGTGCAAGGCGGTGGATTTCCACGCCCTCGCCGCCGAAAACGGGGATACCTTTGCCCACGGTTTCCGCAATCATATGAACAGATTTTTCAAAGCCGACCTCTGCCGGAGACTTTATCCATGTAAACTTTTTGTGAGAGCCCGGCGCCCAGAGGTAATAACATTTGTCCAGGTTTGCCCAGAACCAGTCCAGCATCTCGGCGGTCACACCGGGGAGAAAGTGTTGCTTCTGGGAAGGGAGCTCATAGCCCTTCGCGATCGCTTCCTCGGTTAATTCCAGATTAGGAAGCAGCGGATCCGGCTTGGCCGGGTGCTCAAAAGGAAGCAGGTCAATGTAAATGTTGTCTTTGACGGGCTGATAAGTCTGCCCGGCGTTCGGTGTATAAGTGATGACTTCTGACATAGTGTACCCCCATGAAATAAATTTAATTTTATTATAAAGAGGAGGAGGGGGTTCGTCAACGAAAAAACGGTATAGAAAACCCCAGTGCTGGAACACTAGGGCTTCGTTGATTTTCAAACGGAGACGGTGGGATTCGAACCCACGAGCCCAAAAAAGGACTACTTGATTTCGAGTCAAGCTCGTTATGACCGCTTCGATACGTCTCCATAAATCTGTGGTGAAAGAAAATTTCATATCCGAGCATCCTGCGTTGAATCCCGACCCCAGACGTTACTCCTGCAGTTAACTCATTCCAGGCACCCTCACGGCACCCGGGAGATCCTGCTTAGGGCTGCTTCATTCCTGACCTGACCCGGTTCACAGGTTCCCGTCGCGCGAGACCCGAAAATCTACGCCACTTACAGAAGGCAGCTCTACAATCGAAAACCCGCGGCAGGATAACACCCCAACTATAGCGGATTGATGGTACAGGGCGCCGCTGCGGCCCCGGCTGCTCGGAGACTCTAGTATACCATTGACTATGTTTTCATGTCAAGCATTGATGAAAAATTAAAAAAAGGCGGAAAATACCTTCGCGTAACTTGTAAAACCTTTTTGAATTTGATACACTTTTAAGGGTATGTCATGTGCCGGACAGGTACTGTACCGGTGACAGTTATGATTGTTGGCGGCGGCTGAGAAGCTGTTATATCTGTCGGAGAGGTATTTTGATCAGCCGCATGAAGAGGCAGAAGACAGGAGGAAGAGTGCATGAAAAGAATCGGCATGTTGACCAGCGGCGGCGATTGTCAGGCTTTAAACGCAGCGATGCGCGGCGTGGTAAAGGGTCTTTCGACCGGCGGTGATGAGCTGGAGTTTTATGGCTTTTATGACGGATACAGAGGCTTGATTTACAGTGATTACAGATATCTGACCCCTAAGGATTTTTCCGGAATTTTAACGAAGGGCGGAACGATCCTCGGTACATCGAGACAGCCGTTTAAGGAGATGCGGATTCCGGATGAAAACGGATTGAATAAGGTGGAGGCGATGAAGCACACCTATCATAAGCTGAATCTGGACTGCCTGGTAATCCTCGGCGGCAATGGAACACAGAAGACTGCCAACCTGCTCCGGGAGGAGGGGCTGAATATTCTGCATCTGCCGAAGACGATTGATAATGATATTTACGGGACGGATATGACGTTCGGTTTTCAGAGTGCGCTGAACATCGCGACGAATACGATTGACTGTATTCACACGACGGCGGCATCCCACAACCGGGTGTTTATTGTCGAGGTGATGGGACACAAAGTCGGTTGGCTGCCGCTCCACGCAGGGATTGCCGGGGGAGCGGATATTATTCTGATTCCGGAGATTCCTTATAAGATTGACAAGATTGTGGAGGCGGTAGACCGCAGAACCAGACAGGGCAAAGGTTTTACCATTCTGGCAGTAGCGGAAGGCGCGATTTCCGTAGAGAATTCCAAACTTTCCAAGAAGGAATTTAAAGAGATGGTAAAATCAGTGAAGTATCCGTCTGTTTCTTATGAAGTAGCGGATCTGATTGAGCAGAAAACCGGCCGGGAGGTGCGGGTGACAGTTCCCGGACACATGCAGCGCGGCGGCAGCCCCTGCGCATATGACAGGGTGCTTTGCACACAGCTCGGTGCGGCGGCGGCTCAGGCCATAGAGGACAAAGATTTCGGTTACATGATCGCGATGGTCGGCGGGCAGACGACGAGGGTGCCGCTCGGAGAAGTGGCAGGCAAGCTGAAGACCGTAGATCCGAATTGTCAGCTGATTCAGGAAGCCAAGAAAGTCGGCATATGTTTCGGTGATTGAGCGGCAGAAAATAAGCTTGAAACAGATATCAGAGGAGCCGAACATGTCATATACGGCTTTATACAGAAAGTATCGGCCCGGAGAGTTTGAGGACGTCAAAGGGCAGGATCATATTGTAAAAACATTAAAAAATCAGATGAAAGCAGACCGAATCGGGCATGCGTACTTGTTTTGCGGCACGCGCGGCACGGGAAAAACGACGGTAGCGAAGATATTTGCGAAGGCGGTCAACTGCGAACATCCGGTGGACGGCAGCCCATGCGGGGAGTGTGCTTCCTGCCGTTCGATTCAGGCGGGTACCTCCATGAACGTCATTGAGATTGACGCCGCTTCGAATAACGGCGTGGATGATATTCGTCAGATTCGGGAAGAGGTTGCTTATGCGCCCACGGAAGGCCGATATAAGGTCTATATCATAGATGAGGTGCATATGCTTTCCGGTCCCGCTTTCAATGCTTTTTTAAAGACATTGGAGGAGCCGCCGGCATATGTGATTTTTATTCTGGCGACGACAGAGGCGCATAAGATTCCGGTTACGATTCTCTCCCGCTGCCAGAGGTATGATTTTCGGCGGATTTCGATTGATACGATTGCGGCCCGCCTGCGGGATCTTCTGGATCAGGAGGGTGTGGAGGCTGAGGATGCTGCGGTTCGTTATATTGCTAGAGCGGCGGACGGATCCATGCGGGATGCGCTGAGTCTGCTGGATCAGTGTATCGCTTTTTATCTTGGAGAAGCACTTACCTATGATCATGTGCTGGAAGTGCTTGGCGCTGTGGATACAGAGATTTTCAGCCGTCTGCTGCGCGCACTTTATGATCAGAACGTCACGGAGTCTATCCGGATTCTGGAGGAGGTAATCATTCAGGGACGGGAGCTGGGACAGTTTGTGACGGATTTCACCTGGTATCTGAGGAATCTTCTGTTGGTAAAAAGCACGGATCATCTGGAGGATGTTCTGGATATGTCCAGCGAGAACCTGGCGCTTCTGAAGGAAGAGGCAGATATGCTCGATAATGATACGATCATGCGCTACATCCGGATTTTCTCGGAATTGTCCGCACAGCTTCGGTATGCTTCACAGAAGCGGGTGCTTATTGAGATTGCGTTGATCAAGGTATGCCGTCCGGCAATGGAAATGTCGCAGGATGCGTTGGCGGATCGGGTCGCCTCTCTGGAAAAACAGTTGGAGAAAGGCGTTTTTCCGGCGGCGGTGCCGGGAGCCGGGGCAACAGCCGCAGATTTTTCGCGGCAGCCGGAGACGAGGCCGAAATCAAAGCCGGCGAGACCGAAAGCGATCCCGGAGGATGTGAAGCAGGTGGTGAAAAACTGGGATGCTCTTATCCGGGAATTGCCGCCGGTGACAAAGACCTATTTAAAGCATGTACAGAAAAGTCTGAGTGATGATAACAAATTATTGCTGGTGTTTGATCAGGAAGACGCCTATGCATTTGTGACCAGAGGGACGAATGTGCAGGAGATTTCAGATATTATCTCCGGACAGATCGGAAAAGAGATTGAGATAAAAGTCCGGAAGAACGACAGCGGACAGCCGGCAGCGGATATTTATCCGGATCTGGAACAGATTATACACATGGACATTGAAATAGAGGATGAGTAACAGAAAATTCGATTGCGGATCATATCTTGATATGATATTGTTAAGATTCATAAATCCCAGAAGATATTTGTGAAAGGAGCGGATACAGATGGCGAAAGGAAGAGGCGGATATCAGGGCGGTATGCCGGGTAATATGAATAATCTCATGAAGCAGGCGCAGCGGATGCAGCGCCAGATGGAGGAGGCTTCAAAGGAACTGGAGGACAAGGAAGTGACAGCTACTGCAGGAGGCGGAGCCGTGGAAGTGACCGTGTCCGGGAAAAAAGAGGTAGTGAAAGTAAAACTTTCTGAGGAAGTGGTGGATCCGGATGATATTGAGATGCTGGAAGACCTGATCGTGGCGGCCACGAATGAGGCCCTGCGTCAGATTGAGGAGATTTCTCAGGCGTCTATGAATAAGATTACCGGAGGCATGGGCGGAGGTTTTCCGTTCTGATGGATTACTACAGCAAGCAAATCAGTAAACTGATCGACGAGCTTTCCTCGCTTCCCGGAATCGGGAGCAAGACGGCGCAGCGTCTGGCATTTCATATCTTAAATATGCCGGAGGAGAAGGTAAATCGTCTGGCGGACACGTTGGTAGATGCGCGTCATAATATTCGTTATTGCAAGACCTGTTATACGCTGACGGATTCCGAGGAATGTCCGATCTGCCGGAACGCTTCCCGGAATCATCGTGTGATTATGGTGGTGGAGAATACCCGTGATCTGGCGGCATATGAAAAAACAGGAAAGTATGAGGGGGTTTATCATGTGCTTCACGGGGCGATCTCACCGATGCTCGGAATCGGACCGGCGGATATAAAGCTGAAGGAGCTGATGAAGCGTCTGGAGGGCGATGTGGATGAGGTGATCATTGCGACGAATTCCAGCCTGGAGGGGGAGACCACAGCGATGTATATCAGTAAGCTGATCAAGCCTACGGGAATCAAAGTTTCCCGTATTGCCAGCGGTGTGCCGGTAGGCGGCGATCTGGAGTATATTGATGAGGTTACGCTTCTGCGTGCGTTGGAGGGCAGAGTGGAGTTATAAGTTTGAAAAAAGAAACTTTAAATAAAGAAAGGAAAAACGACCATGACGAAAACAGAACTTGAAAAAGTCGCTGTGGAAGTGCGCAAGGGTATTGTAACTGCGGTTCACAGCGCAAAATCCGGGCATCCGGGCGGATCTTTGTCCGCGGCTGATATTTTTACGTATCTTTATTTTGAGGAGATGAATATTGATCCGGCGAATCCGAAGATGGAGGATCGTGACCGCTTTGTGTTATCTAAGGGGCACACGGCGCCCGGGTATTACTCTGTATTGGCGCAGCGGGGATTCTTTCCGGTTGAGGAGCTGAAGAATCTTCGCCATGTCGGTTCTTTCCTTCAGGGGCATCCGGATATGAAGCATATTCCGGGCGTGGATATGTCTACCGGTTCTCTGGGACAGGGATTTTCCGCGGCGGTAGGGATGGCGCTTGCCGGAAAGATGGACGGAAAAGATTACCGTGTATATGCGCTTGCCGGTGATGGTGAGATTCAGGAGGGCCAGATCTGGGAAGCATCGATGTTTGCCGGACATCGCAAGCTGGACAACCTGGTTCTGATTGTAGATAACAATGGACTGCAGATCGACGGCAAAATTGACGATGTCTGCTCCCCTTATCCGATTGATGAGAAATTCAAGGCGTTTCATTTTCATGTAATTACTATTGACGGAAATAATTTTGATCAGATTGCCGCGGCTTTTGCCGAGGCAAGGCAGACAAAGGGACAGCCTACGGTGATTATCGCGAAGACGGTCAAGGGAAAAGGCGTTTCCTACATGGAGAATCAGGCCGGATGGCATGGCAAGGCGCCGAACGATGAGGAGTATGCGATTGCCATGGAAGATTTAGAGAAAGCAGGTGAAGCGTTATGTCAGAAGTAAAGAAGATTGCGACAAGAGAGAGTTACGGCAATGCTCTCGCAGAACTTGGAAAAGAGTTTGACAACCTGGTTGTTCTTGATGCCGACCTGGCCGGCGCCACTAAGACAGGTACTTTTAAAAAAGCATTTCCGGAACGCCATATTGACTGCGGCATTGCGGAGGCCAATATGATGGGCATCGCGGCAGGACTTTCTACCTGCGGAAAGGTTCCGTTTGCCAGTTCTTTTGCCATGTTTGCTTCCGGCCGGGCGTTTGAACAGGTGCGCAATTCCATCGGATATCCCCATCTGAATGTAAAGATCGGCGCGACGCACGCAGGTATTTCTGTGGGTGAGGATGGCGCGACCCATCAGTGCAACGAGGATATGGCTTTGATGCGCGCGATTCCGGGCATGGTGGTTATCAATCCCTGTGATGATGTGGAGGCGAGAGCGGCGGTGAGAGCGGCCTATGAATATGAGGGGCCGGTTTACCTGCGGTTTGGCCGCCTGGCGATTCCGGTGATCAATGATGAGGAGACCTATCATTTTGAGATCGGAAAAGGTGTTACCCTGAAAGAGGGAAAAGACGTGACAATTATTGCTACGGGACTTTGCGTAAATGAATCGCTGGAGGCGGCAAAGCTTCTGGCTGCAGATGGTATCGACGCGGAGGTCATCAATATCCATACGATCAAACCGTTGGATGAGGAACTGGTGCTTGCGTCTGCTGTGAAGACCGGAAAAGTAGTTACCGTGGAGGAGCATTCCGTGATCGGCGGCCTGGGCAGCGCCGTATGCGATGTGCTCAGCGAGAAGGCGCCGACAAAAGTGATGAAAATCGGTGTGAATGATCAGTTTGGCGAGTCCGGACCGGCAGCTGCGCTGATTAAAAAATATGGCCTGGATGCAGAAAGTATTTACAAAAAAGTAAAAGCTTTTGCATAAGAACTCAGAATCAGACAGAGAAAAAGCCTGTGGCAGTGTGTCGCGGGCTTTTTTTGACATATAAAGGCGGATGTTGCGAATTCTTCCGGCATAAAACGGCAAAAAAAGCATAATGTGCCATGTTATCATTCTCAAAGTAGAGTGGAGGCAAAACTCAGTGCAGATTGTGGCATGGTTACTATTCACAGTTCACCACTCCGCATGCGCAATTCACGCCTGCTTGGGCAGGCTCACCCGCCCGCTTACGCGTTCTGGAATTGCTTATGTGGGTGGCGTTCCTGCTTCACAGGTCTGATTGAAGCATAGCTATAGCCTCTTACGTGCCAGCACGACAAGTCTGTAGCTATATTTCAATCAACTGTGAATAGTAACAGTAAAAGCAAATCCAACGCGGACACAGCAGAGTGCCCGCTTATGAATTGTTTTCCCGCGCATAAGAGTAGTGTGTTGGGTGAGTTTTGCGTTAATCACAGAGAGAAATATTAAGAAAAGGAGATTATGCAGGAATGAGTAATGATAACATAGCGGAGATGAATCTCCCGAAAAATATCAGGCAGATCGGAACATTCGGAGAAAAATACAAGGTTTATATTGAAGATTTTGTATATACATATGTGCATCGTTTTATTCATCAGAGGCGGCGGGAGGAGCCGGTGATTTCGGCAGTACTGTTAGGGCGATCCGTTGTGCGGGAAGAGCAGGAGTATGTGTTTATCAGCGGGGCGCAGAAAGTGGACTTCAGTGAAGGCGGATGGGGCACAGCAGAAGAAAATGCAGGCGGTATGCCGGATACTGCCGCCGCAAAGCAGGCAGAATTTTGGGACAGGGTTTATCAGAGGATTAAGCAGTCGTTTGATGATCTGGAAATACTGGGGTGGTATTTTAATCTGGACGGGAGCAGCCTGGAGATCAATTCTCAGTTGCAGCAGTTTTTTGAATCGACATATAAGAAAGGATCCCGGTTCCTGTATTTTGAAGACCGTTCGGAACAGATCGACGCATTTTTCGTTCAGGAGCAGCATCGGCTTCAAAGACTGACCGGATATGCGGTATATTACGAAAAAAATCCGCAGATGCAGCAATTTATGATTGAGGAGAAAGAACGGCTGACACCGAAACCGATTCGGGAAAAAGATACGGCACAAACTGCTCAGCAGGAAAAAGCGGACGATGTCGTACAGAATTACCGCGCAATTATGAACAAACTTAATGAAAAGCCGTCGAGGCGGCGGTGGCAGCCGGCAGTCTATGTGGCCGGAGCGGCGGTGTTGGTTATTGTAGCAGCGACAGCTGTGACCCAGGTCGGTAATTATCAGAGCCTGAAAATGCTGCAGCAGACGATGCAGGCTTTGTCCGGAGCGGTGAGCGGCGGGGAGGAATCTGACGGAACAGAGCTTTCTTCTGAGACAGAGGTGAGCGGGACGGAAGCTTTGGCTGAGCGTACAGAAACCGGCGGAGATTCTTCGGAAACCGGAGCGGATTTTGCTGCCGCGGACGGGGCAGCCGCAGATTCTTCGAGCAGGGCTGACAGCGGCGTGACGGCGGAAGATTCATCGGATGAAAGCAGTATTGGTACGGAAACAGGTGCTTCTTCTGGTTCGACCGAAGTTTCTGCGGCGCAGGAAAGCTCATCCGGCGAGGACAGCGGTTCGAGTGAGTCTGCAGCGGATGCAGATGAGGTTTCGCAGACAGGAAGCGTTCTCCCGAGTTATTATGTTGTACAGAAAGGGGACAATCTGATGGCCATCAGCCAATCTCTTTATAATACAACATCAAAAGTGGATGAAATATGCGCATTGAATGGTATTGAAGACATGGATATGATATATGAGGGACAGAAGCTTCTGCTCCCGTGAAAATCCATTTGTATTAGAAATCGCTTTGTGTTATGATGGGCGCAGTGGAGTTCATATCATAACTCCGGGATTGGGTATCATCATAAGGAGACCACATGAGCGATAAAGGGACAAAAAATCTTCGCATTGTTGAGACAAACTGGGATGAGATTGAGCAGAAGATCCGTGAACATCGGCTGAAACGGCTGAAGCGGATTGCGATCATTGTCGGTATTTGTGTAGCGGCAATTATTATTTATTATGTATATATGCAGCACAGAACCTATGATGACTATACGGTGATCGAGGAGATTTCCCGCACCGATACTTCCGCGGCGCATTATCTGTCATACGGGCACGGTTACCTGAAATACAGCAATGACGGCATCTCCTATGTTACGGTTGATGACGATGTGCTGTGGAACCAGAGTTATGGGATGGAAAATCCGATGGTTTCGACCTGTGAGTCTTATGTAGCGGTTGCGGACAGGCAGGGGGAGACCGTGTTTGTTCTGGATGAGAGCGGACTGCAGACGGAGATTTCCGTCAGCATGCCGATGTCCCGGGTGGAGATTGCTTCTCAGGGGACAGTGGCGGTGCTGATGGAGGAGAATGAGACCGGATATCTGGCCTTGTACAGCAAAAGCGGTGATCTGCTTGCTGAGGGTGCGATCTATATGGAAAACAGCGGGACACCGATGGATATTGCGTTGTCAACGGGTGGCAATAATCTGGCGGTCTCCATTGTGGATGTCAGCAGCGGTACAGCGTCAACAACAGTTAATTTTTATAATTTCGGCACCAGCGGGAAGAATCAGGTTGATAACCTGGTCGCATCCTTTACCTACGAGGATACGGTCATAGCGAAGATTGTTTATGTCAGTGACAGTAAGCTGATTGCTTTTGCGGATAATGGTGTATATACTTTTAATGGCTCCGGCAGTCCGGCGGAGGGAAACAGCCTGAGTACAGAGGAAGAAATACAGAGCATTTTTTATGATACCGGTTATTTTGGGCTGGTTTTCAGTGATACGACCAAAGATGCCGGCCGTGTTATAAAAATTTATAATACGGATTGTAAAGAGCAGGTATCGATTGAGACGGAATTTTCCTATGACAGTATTTGTTTCCTGGATAATCATGAGATTTGTCTTTTGAGTTCGACGGAGTGCAGCCTTTTTATACTGGGCGGGCTTCAGAAGTTTACCTGTGAGTTTGAGGAAGAGGTCAGCGGATTTTTCCACGCAGGCGGTTTCCGGAATTATGTTGTTCTGAAGGAGAATACCACGGAGCGGATTCGGCTGAATCTGTTTTCGGATGTTACGGAAGAGGAGGAAAAATGAACTGGTTGCTGATTGCGGTTTCTATTGTATTGTGCGGATGTATCATTCATGGATGGCGGCTGGGATTGCTGAAACTTTTGTTTTCTTTGATTTCCTGGATTGCCATGATCGTACTGATTTCTTATATCAGCCCGTATATCAGTAATTTCCTGGGCAATACACTTGGCGTTTACGGTTTGATTGAGAAACAGTGTGAAAAAACACTGCAGACGAGACTTGGCACAGGGCTTGAGTTTCTTGCCTCTCAGGGGGCGGAAGCGGCTGCTGAGCTGATTCTTAAGGGAATGGTATTTATCATTACCCTGATCATTGTGGTCATCCTGCTTCGAATTGTTTACCGCTTCCTGGGCATTGCAAATCATATTCCCATTATCAAGGGTATCAATCGAATTCTTGGCCTGGCCGGGGGCCTGGTCGAGGGGTATATTCTGGTATCGCTGTTTTTCCTTTTTGTATCGGTGATTGCCGGATCACAGCTGGGGATTCTTTTGACGGAATATATAGAGGATAGTGAGTTTTTGTCTTTCCTGTATTATTATAATGTGTTAATTAATGTTGTTTAAACGGTGGAAATGAGAGGAATAAAGTAAATCACCGGAAGAACATCGAGTTGAAATATATGAAAAGTATATTGCAATTAAAAAATGAGTATGCTATAATGCCGACAGGCGAAGAGATAGCAGTTGAGTTCATTGTAAACGACTATTTTAGAAGGCGAAAACCCCGGTGCGGCTACACCGGGGTTTTCTTTTCCTTTTTGGTATGGCGGAATCTTCCATAGGTTCATTACCGACCAAGCATCTTTGTCGAACCATTTGCAGATCTGGTGGCTAATCAGATTTGCCGCAACATTGATGAGAAAGGATAACATTGAGAACATTGTAAACACCTCCTTTCCGTACCGGGTATAGAGGCGGTAATTGTTTTAATAATGCGAATGATAATAAATGAACAGGAACAATTGTACGCGATATGGAAAGCTGTGATATAGAAAACATATTGAAATTTGACTTGCATATAGAACGGTAGAGTGGTACAATTTTCGTTAGCTAATGCTAATCTATATTTATTGAAACATACTTGGGATATGATATGAAAAGAAAATTTATTACAGGAATTGTGTGCGGCGCTCTGGTTGCTGTCTTTTTATTCGGCTGCGGTGCTTTCACAGATTCCGGAGAGACGGAAAACAACTCGTCGGTGTATTCCTCGGAAGCTGAATCATCGGGGACGTCGGCAGGCGATACATCGGAGGAAGCGTCGTATTCGCAGGATTTTTTTGCGATGGATACTTATATGACGCTGACAGCCTACGGGGAGAATGCACAGGCGGCGGTGGAGGCCGGGATCGAGGAGATCAATCGGCTCGATGCGCTTTTATCCACCGGTGATGAGGACAGTGAGATTTATCAGATCAACGAGGCGGGTGGCGGAGAGCTTTCTGACGAGACAGCGTATCTGGTTCGGCGGTCGCTGGACGTCTATGAGAGTACCGGCGGTCTCTATGATATCTCCATTTATCCGGTGATGGATCTGTGGGGCTTTACGCATGCGGATGAGGATGCTTTTGCCGTGCCGGAGGAATCTGTGCTGGAGGAAACGCTGAAACTGGTGGACGCCGGCAAGATTACACTGACGGAAAATGAGGACGGCGTGACGGTTCTATCTATGGAAGAAGGCATGGAGATTGACCTGGGCGGGATTGTCAAGGGATATGCTGATGATCGGATTGCAGAGATTTTCGCGGAGTACGGTGTGGAAAGCGGCATCATTAATCTGGGCGGTTCTGTCCGGGTGGTAGGTGAAAAAACAGACGGCAGCCTGTGGCGTGTGGGAATTCAGGATCCGGAGGACAGTTCCGGCTATCTGGGCGGATTGGAGCTTTCCGATATTTCCGTCGTCACCTCCGGCGGATATGAACGCTACTTTGACGATGAGGAGACCGGCGTCCGTTATCATCATATTATTGATCCGCGCACCGGTTCTTCTGCTTATAACGGGCTGATTTCCGTAAGCATTATCAGTGAGGATGGTACGCTGGCGGACGCTCTGTCGACGGCTCTCTTTATCATGGGAACGGAGGAAGCGATTGATTATTGCGAGGAGCACTGCGCGGAGGACGGTTTCGACGTCCTAATGGAGACTGAGGACGGGGATATTTATATCACAGATAATATTGAGGATTGTTTTATTGATCTGAACGGGAATACCGAGCTGCATGTAATCGGGACACGGTAAAAAGGAGATTGTTATATGGGAAGAAAATACTTTTCTGCTAAAACAATCGCGCTTCTTGCGATGATGATCGCGGTGGCTATGGTTTTCAGCTATGTGGAGAGCCTGATTCCGATTAACTTTGGGATTCCGGGTGTGAAGCTTGGGCTGGCAAATCTGGCAATCGTAGCGGCGCTCTATCTTTTGGATGGAAAGCAGGCGCTTCTGATTTCCGTTGTCCGGATTATTTTAAGCGGATTCCTTTTCGGAAATCTGGCTTCCATTATGTATAGTCTTGCCGGAGGTCTTTTAAGCCTGTCGATTATGATTTTGCTGAAAAAAACGAAAAAGATTTCTGTTGTGACAGTCAGCGTTGCGGGCGGGATTTGCCATAATATCGGGCAGATTATTGTTGCGATGCTTGTGGTCGAGAATCTGAAGCTGGTTTACTATATTCCGGTACTGTTAATTTCGGGGTTTCTTACAGGTCTGCTGATCGGTGTTGTCTCCCAGATTTTAATTCCGAGGGTAAAACGGGTCTTTGTTTCCTGAGGAATGAGAGCTGTTTTACGCGGTCAGCTTATGCTGAGCGGTTGAAAAATATTCCATAAAACGTAAGCGGGCAGCAGCACGTTCCAGATCGTCTGAGCAGAGCACGGATAAATAGTAGGGAATCGTGGGATGAATATCAATAACAGACAGATTCGGTGTGTCACAGATCAGTGCGTGCCGGCGATTGGTAATCGCGATACTGTTGTAGGCGTTAACCATCTTTGGCATGGCAGAAGTATAGTGAACGGCGCATGCGGATTGGGGTTCAAATCCCGCGATACCGTAAAGTTTGTGAAAGATGATTGATAATTCAGAGGAGGGGTCGCTTTTGGTAATAAAGCGCTCCTTTTTTAATTGCTTTATTGTAAGGAATTCCTCCCCGGCCAGCGGATGGTCTGCGGGCAAGACGGCGGCGAGGGAATCTATCTGCAGGGAGAATGTATTCCTGTTTTCTATTGTATTGTCATATTCTGCAGCCTTCGTTTTACCCGGTTGGATGTGCATTGCGCAGAGCCGGGACATTTCACCTGTCGATTCTGCATATCCTGTGCAAAATGCGAAATCGCAGAGATTTTCTTCCAGAAGTTTTTTGGGGTTTTCGGTTTCCGTAAGGATCACTTTTATATCCGGATTCGTGTTTATAAAATCAGTCAGAAGAGATGGAAAACTATATTCTGTCAGACAGGGCGGAAAGGCGATGCGCAGGCTGGCTGCATCATTTTGCTGTAGTTCTTCCAGCTTGAGTGCGCAGGTCTGGTAACTTTCTGTGACAAGAACAGCATAGTCATAAAAAACAGCGCCGTATTTATTCAAACTGACTTTTCGCGTTGTGCGGTCAAAAAGAGGCGTGCCCAGCTCAGATTCAAGTCTGGAAATGTGTTTGGAGAGGGTGGACAGTGAGATGTATAGCTGCTCCGCGGCTTCCTGATAATTGCAGATCTCTGCTAAAACTCGAAATTCTCTTAAATAACTGATGTCCATAAATTCCTCCCGGCTGTCTTTGAGTTAAATATCTCTAACTTTTTCTGTTTCGGAAACAATCTTACTCCAATTCGAATTGCCAAGTCAATAGATTTTATGATAAAAGTTAAAAAAGAATAATAAAAGTTATGATAAGGCAATCTGAGTTAGCTTGCCTTTCTTCTGCGTATTGTATCATCAGAGGGGAAGGAGCAGAACATGGATAATCGAATGAAAGTTTTTGCGCCGATTTTGTCGGCGGTTCTGGTGGTAGCCTGTATCGGGGCGTCGTTATCTTCCTGGTCGCCGACAGTTTATGAGGTTCAGGCGATACCGGAACAGGAAGTGGAAGACGAGGATACCGCGGATGAGGATGACGCGGAGGAAGAGAACGAAGTTCAGGGCTCTTTTGAATTGGATGATGGTATTTACTATGGGAGCGGTACCGGTTATGCCGGGAAAATTTCCGTAGCAGTAACCATCGATTCAAAGTCGATTACTGAGATAGAGGTTACTGAAGTAGAAGCGGATGACAGTGCTTTTTTCAACCGGGCGAAAGGCGTGATTGAGGAGATTATCCGTCAGCAGAGCCTGGAGGTGGATGTAGTTTCCGGAGCGACCTGCAGTTCCAGAGGAATTATCAGTGCTGTGAAAAACGCGCTTTATGGTGAGGAAGATGACGGGGAAGTTGCGGCAGACCGCGCGTCCACAGGTCTGGGAAGCACAACGGTCTCCGAAACAACAGATGCTGCTGCCTATAAAGATGGTACGTATTATGGCTCCGCAACCGGTTTTGCCGGAACGGTTACTGTGAAGGTTATCATATCAGGAGGAGAAATCTCTTCAATCAGCATTGTGAGTCACTCGGATGGCAGCAGTTACATGGCAAAGGCATCTGCACTGTTGGATTCGATTGTAAGTACACAGAGCACGAACGTGGATACGGTCAGCGGCGCAACATACAGCTCTGTCGGACTGATCAACGCGGTGCGCAATGCGCTGGCGCAGGCGGCCGTGTCGGAGACGGCTGCGAGTGAAACCACGTCGGTTGCGACGGTAAACACTTCGAAATCTTCTGCTTCATCCGGAAGCGCTTCCTTTATTGCGCCGGAGGTTTCATCCGGTTCTGAAGGGAATTTCCCGTATCCGGATGGTACGTATTACGGAACCGGCGAGGGGTTTGGCGGAAATATCACCGTAGCAGTCGTGATTAAAGATCAGACGATTGACTCCGTGACCATTCTGAGTGCTGATGATGAGACGCCGGAGTACTTTGCGCAGGCAGCGGTTCTTGCGGATGCTGTGGTAACGGCGCAAAGTGCGGATCTCGATGTGGTAAGCGGCGCGACTTACAGTTCGGAAGGAATCCTGGAAGCGGTAAAGAATGCCCTGGCAGCGGCAAAAGCAGCAGCTGACGCGGAGGATGGCACTTCCGGCGATGACAGTTCCGGCAGCAGTGACAGCGATGATGCCAATACGGCGGCATCGGGCGGGAGCAGCACAGGAACGAATGGAGATTCTGAGAACAATGACAACGATTCGGCGGGCGATGGAAACAATAGCAGTTCTGACGGCAGCGATGACAGTACAAATACCGACGCATCGCAGAAATATGCGGATGGCGTATATACAGTGACAGTGATTTGTGATCCGGATGAGGATGAAGATTTTGAAGCATATAATCTGACCGCTGTCGTGACGTTTGAGGGAGATAAGGTCGTGAGTGTAGAAGTGTCCGGCGATGGTGATTCGGCGAATGATACGTATATTAACTGGGCAGCGAACGGCAGATCCTCATATGTCGGAGTGGTAACACAGATCGTAGCGCTCGAGGAGGTGACGGAGAGCTCTGTGGAGGAGGTCGATACGGTTTCCAGGGCGACATGCTCTTCGGTTTCTATAAAAGAAGCGTGCCTGAAGGCAGTGCGTCAGGCGGCAGAAGCACAGGAAAGTGAAAACGGGGACGGGATCTCTGAGAATGAAGAGAGCAGCGAGTACGCGCAGGAGAGTACCTCGGATTCATCGGATGAAGATGCAGGCGGTTCGGTTGTTATGGATGCAGACATAAAAGAGGAAGAGGATTTATAAAATGAAAAAATTTTGGATCCGAACATGTAATGTGATCATTATCATTGCCGCTCTTCTGGGATATAACCAGGTAGCAAAAGCGCACGAGGCGGAAAACGCGGCGGCGAAAGCTGAGGCGGACGCCATTAACGCGGAGGTAGAAGCTGCTCTGGCAGAGATGGCCGAGGCAGACAGTTCAGATAATAATAACGAAAGCAGCGGCAGCGCGTCCGGCCTGTACATGGATGGTGTCTACCAGGGCACGGCTGTAGGATTCGGCGGGGATATCACCGTTGAAGTGACAGTGGAAGACGGAGCCATCACAGGCATTACAGTTATATCTGCGGAAAATGAGGATGGCGCGTATCTGACGATGGCGGAGGATGTTATCGACGATATTCTGGAAACCCAGAGCGCGGAAGTGGATACGATCAGCGGAGCAACATTCAGCTCCACGGGAATCAGGGATGCAACAGCGACAGCGTTGGAAGAGGCGCTTCAGGGATGAGCGTCTGTGTAAGCAGCAGACAGGGTGAATGAGTTACAGCGGACGGAAACAGGAAAAATCGACTTATGAATAAAGCAGATCAAAAGAGGATGAAGAAAATTCGGGTATGGATACGCGCAGCGATCCAGCTTCTGTTTTTCCTTTTCATCCCATCAGCATTTACCGCATCATTTAACGGTGTGAAATATATATTTACACAGATTGGCAATGGAGCGAGCCTGGAGATGACATCCTTTGTCGCTGCATTGATTGTTTTATGTATCTACACGGTGATATTCGGCAGATTTTTCTGCGGATTTGCCTGTGCGTTTGGCAGCTTGGGGGATGCGCTTCACGCGTTTTATCTGTGGGTTTGCAAAAAGTTAAAGAAGAAACCGGTAAAAATCCGGGCAGAGCGGATGAAAAAACTGTCCGTTGTGAAATACCTGATTTTGGCGGTAATTGCGATTTTGTGCTTTACCGGTTATTACAGCAAAACACAGGGATTCAGTCCATGGGATGTATTTTCCATGCTTCATGCGGGAAATCTTCACCTGAGCGGATATGCAGTCGGGTTGATTCTGCTGATTCTCATTGCAATCGGTATGTGCCTGCAGGAACGGTTTTTCTGCCGGGTACTCTGTCCCATGGGAGCGGTATTTTCCATACTTCCCGTGCTGCCGTTGTTTTCCCTGCGGCGGGACAGGGACAATTGTATCAAAGGCTGCAAAGCATGCACGATGAAATGTCCGGCAGATATTGAGCTGTCTTCCGATCAATCGCCGGAGGCAGCAGGGGACTGTTTTCAGTGTCAGAAGTGTATTGACGCCTGTCCGAAGGGGAATATCCATGCCGGGATTAAGGGGATAAAGGGAAATGAGATTATTCTGACGCTGATTCGGGCGGGAGTGTTGCTTGGGCTGTTTCTGGGGCTGGGAATATGAAGACATTGGGTTAATAGTTGGATAAATGTAACTGAGATCAGGGTTGCTCAGGTTGAGGTTACGGGATCTGACAGTTAATAAATATTTCATGAAAAAGGAGGAACTATGAGGAAAAAGAAACGTTGGGCAAAGCTGATGGCTGCCGCGTTATCGGCGGCGATGGTAGTCGGCATGATGCCGGTAAGCAGTGCGCTCGCAGTGACAGGTGATCAGGTCGCGGCGGACGGGACGTATAGTGCAACAGCACATGTTACCAGAAACGAGGAAGAAGACGTTGATGATGAGTGGGAAGAGTACGATGTGACCGTTACTCTGACTGTGGAGGATGGAGTATTTGCTGCAATCGATGTCGAGCCGGGGAGCACCTACGATGATGAAAACAGCAGTTATTTTAACAAAGCGTTCAACAAATCAAAAGGAATCCAGACCCTTCTCGTGGGAGAGGCGGCGACTGAGGATACTATAAACAGTTGGGATACGGTTTCAGGCGCCACACGCACATCGACTGCCGTAAAGGAAGCTGCACTCGCAGCGATCAGTCAGGCTGAGGAAGTTTCCACAGATGAACCGGTACAGTCTGTTGATACGACAGCATTAGAGACAGCGATCGCGTCCGCAAAGGCATTGAATGAAGCGGATTACACAGAGGAGACATGGTCCGCACTTCAGGCAGCATTGACTGATGCGGAAGCGGTTCTGGCGGAGCCGGAGTCTCAGGAAGCCGTTGATCAGGCGGTGACAGCGTTGGAAAGTGCGATAGCTGCGCTTAAAGAGGCGGAGACTGATGCCGGCAATACTGAAGATACTGGCAATACTGAGGACACCGGTAATGCAGACGATACGGAATATGTTTATGTAACGATGAATGTTCCTTACATGGACTTTTTTGAACCTTACAATCTGACGGATGAAGCAGTGTGGGAGGTCGAAGAAGGGCTGGATGCTGTTTCCACAGCGACCACCAGCAAATTTACCGGTACGACAGGACTTGCGAACGGTACATATAATGATGGTACTTATATTCTCGGTGTAACGCTTCCAGTGGCTGTCAGTGCTGAAGATTTTACAGAACTGGATGCTGATCTGACAGAAAATAATGATTACTATTATGTAGTGCTGGATGAGGAACCGGCTGCTTACAGCACGTTAACGATTGACGAAACCGGCGATTACAGCTTCACGGTATTGCAGGATTCTACGGTAAATACATCGTTCCTGTCTGTAGATGATCTGGATATTACCGGCAGTTACGGAGATTATCAGGTATCTCTGATCGGCGTCGGAACCGACAAAACTATTCAGGTTGGTGAGAGTGAAACCGTTGATTACGGGGCAATCTATGGTGCGATTCTGGAGACAGCAGACGGCGGCAGCTACGGCATGACGGCGCTTGAGAATCTCTGGTTTGGCACAAAAGTGGAAGATGTAGAAATCGCATGGTCCATCGTAGAAGGACAGCAGATGCAGCGTGCGCATGGTTCCGGCGGACTGTTCTATCAGTTTGAGGGGATGAACGGCGCCACATTAACCGGCGTAACTTTGATGACGGATCTGGGCATCATCGAGATTGACTGCAATATCGAACTGCCCGAGTATTACGATGGAGATCTGACTCAGCTGGCGGGAAGCATCAGCAATGATTCCTCTGTGCTGGAAATCAGCGGTATCCCGGCAGAGCTTGGAACCGTGACGATCACTGTCAGCGGCAGCCTGGCCTCCGGAGCGGCGGTAGAGAATATTGTTTATGACGAAGACAGAGCGTTTTTCAGTGGGACTGTTCAGCTGAACGGGTATCCGGAGGATGGTGTGAGTTATACCGTTACGATCAGCAGTGAGAGTTATCCGGATATTTCATTTACTGTATCGACTCTGATCACGGAGGAGCAGAAAGAAGAGCTTCAGTACTGGATTGACGCTGCCAAAGCATTAGATGCATATGAAGAAAGTACGGATCTTCAGGAGCATGCGGCGGAAGCAGAAGAAATGATCGCAAATGAAGAGGCGACCTCTGTTGAGGCTGCTGAACTGATTGAAGAGCTGATGGGAAAAGTAAAGGCATATTACCAGCAGCCGACTGCGGAGGCGACTCTCTATGATTCGGTTCTTACCGTGACATCCCTCAAGGTGGAAGATGAAGATCTTGCACTGAGTGATCTTGCAGACCCGACTTATACGCTGACTTATACTTCGGGACGCAGCACTTCTACACTGGCCAGTGGGGAGTTGGATAGCCTTGAGGTAACGCTCAGTGAAGCAGCGACGGCAGGGACGACCTATACGCTGACGATCGTCAGTGACAATTATCAGGATATCGTTGTGTCTGTGGAAGCCGTAGATACGATTTATATTCTGATGAATATTCCGTATGCTGAGTTTTACACGGCGGATCTGAATAATGACGTGTCTGTGGATACGTTTACATCCGCGACCCTGAATAAGACGAGGACAGGTACGCTGGCCGGCGGCTCTTATCATGTGAACTCTGACGGAAGCGATATCACAGGTATTACTTTCCCGGTTAAAGTAAATGCGGCGGATGTGGAAGCTTATGCTTCGGTTGTCGAGAGTCTCGGCGGAGCTGTGGTAACAGACGACAGCTTAGTGACCATCAGTGTTACAAATCGCGGGACGACCTCCGAGACAACATATGAGGGCAGCGATGCTTTGTTTGAGAGCGAAAGCTATTCTTACTATGTTTTGGCTGAAACGCCTTCTTATTATAAGGAACTGACGATTGAGAGTGACGGAAGCCTGAGCTTTGGCACAACCGTCGGGGAGACGACAACGGTTACTGGTGTGGATGCTGAGCTTTCGACAGATACCAGTTATGGCGACTATGAGCTGGATCTGACGACGGATGAGGGCACGGTAGCCGATGCCATGGGTATTACAACGAGTTCTCCGATCTACGGTGTAATTATCAACACGGTAGATGGCGATGGAACCGAATATAACTACGGTCTCCGCCATATTGAAAATATCTGGAGAGTTTATGAGCTTGCGTGGTGCACCGGATTTACAACATCCGTGCATAATTGTCCGACATCATCTGCACATTATGAGGCGATGATGGGCCAGACAATCACAAGTGTTACCTATTATACAGAAAACGGTATTTATGTGATTGATATTGAGGATACTTACGTACCGGTTACAGTGGCTGTTGATGTGGAAGTAGAAGATGCTTTGGTGACAGATGGAACGACGACTGTATCCGTCACCGGTCTTCCGGAGGATTTTGATGCAGTGTATTCTGTGAGCGGACTGGAAGTTTCCTATGCTGACGGAATACTTTCCTGGACAGATGCGCAGCCGGGAAGTTATACATTGACGATCACGGATCAGAGCGGAAAATATGTTGCCATCACGGCAGAATTTACGTTAAGTACAACCGAAATCCCTGTAATGTATAATGAGGACAGTGACAGTCCGGCATTGGTGGAAACAGAAGATGCGGCTGAGAGTGATTTTGAGAATTATATGGCAAATATCTCTACAGTAACCGTAAACGGAACAGAGTATGCGGCAACCGGGCGCAGTGCGACAACAATTATCAATGAGGATGGAACACTCGCAACGGATGCGTTTGTGACAGAGGATAGCAGCAGCTATGTGCTTACTGTGACTTCGACCGGATATCCGGACTACACGTTTACTTATGCTGTACCGGTAGATACGTCTGCGCTGGAAGCGGCTATTGTAAACGCAGAGACTCTGACTGAAAGCGATTACACAGCAGACAGCTGGGCGGTGCTTCAGACTGCGCTTTCGGCAGCGAAAGAAGCGTTGGCAGCGGCAGAAAGCCAGGAAGCTGTAGATGCGGCAGAAGAAACCCTGAATAAAGCGATAGAAGGACTCGAAAAAGCAGCTTCGACAACTGGTGGTTCGTCTTCAGACGAGGAGGATTCAACAGGTACTGCTTCTGATAGCGGCGATTCAGGCAATACCACATCAGATAACAGCAGCTCTGCAAGCGGGTCTTCTTCCAACAGCTCAACAGGCAGCAGCTCTGTGACCGGCAGTTCATCCTCGTCGACATCATCTTCTTCAACAGCGACGGGCGACAATACAAATCTGTGGATCTGGGTAATGCTGGTACTGGCGGTAGCTGCGGCAGGCGGCGTGGCAGTAAAGCGCAGAAAAACCTTCTGATAATACAGAAGAAGCTGTGATAAAGTGCGGTTAACGCATGTGATCCGAACGCCCGGGTGAGCAATCGCCCGGGCGTAAACAGTTCCGCCTTTTGCAGAAGAAAAATCCAGATATTGTGGTTTGATTTTTGGAAAACACAAGATATTCCGGGCGTAAAAAATAAGCAAAAAAATCGAAAAAAAGGTGTTGACATTAGCGAAATCAAATGGTATTATCTAATAGCTGTCGCGGAAAACACAGACGCAAAGACAGCAAGCACATTGATAACTGAACAATGAAATGACCTTGAAAGATTCTAAAAGA
>JAJPZY010000024.1 GCA_021204085.1 Clostridiales bacterium
GGGTAAGTGCATAACCATCGTTTTTCATTGGCTATGCACTTATTATACGAGGAAAGTAACCATGAAAAAGAAAGTACTTAGCATGTTGTTAGTAGCAGCTATGGCCGGTACCATGCTGGCGGGATGCGGCGGAAGCAGCAGCGGAACCAGTACGGCAGACTCGGGGTCTGCGTCGGAAGAAAGCGGGGACGAGTATTCTACGGAAATCGACATGGATGAGGAACCTTACACCGTAGCGATTCAGATCGTTACCATGCCCGGTTCAGACTGCTCCGATTCACTGGAGGCTCGCGAGGAGGCAATCAACGCGATCATTGAGCCGGCAATCAACTGCAATATTGAGATCCAGGAAGTGTGGATCAGTGAATTGAATAACACGACGAGTATGGGTATCGCCGGTGATGAGAAGATTGATATTGTGCATGTCGGCACGGTACAGAAGCTTTCCAGCATGGTTGGATCCGAGATGCTTCTGGATCTGAACGAAGGAAACCTGCTTCAGAACAGAGGTCAGACGCTGGTAGAATTGTTCGGCGATACACTGGAATCCGGCGAAGTAAACGGCCAGCAGCTTGCTGTACCGGCAAACGTTTATACAGCAATGGGAAGCGGATTCTATTATAACAAGACGTTAGCTGACGCGGCCGGTGTGACGCTTGGTGATTCGGTTACTTTGGATGAGCTGGAGGAAGCTCTCATTGCGATTCATGAATATGACTCCAGTATTTATCCGTACTACAGCGGCAGCGGCGGAATCAACTATATGATGTATCTCTATAGTTATGAGACGTTTGGAACCGAATCTTCTTACGGTATCATCTGGGATGCGGAAGCGGATCCTACAGTGGAAAATATTTACGCCAGCGAGGAATTCCTGGAGTACTGTATCCGGATGCAGAAGTGGACGGAGCTTGGCTTACAGCCCGGCGATCCGACAGATACGACGACCGCGCAGGATTATTATGCGGCGCAGCAGCTGTTTTCTGTAGTGGCAAGTGTTGATCCGGCAGATGATATTACATTCTCCTCAGATGATTTTGAATCTGTTTCCGCAATGGTATCTGATCCGGTGGTGTCCAACGCGACTGTAACCGAGCGTATGTGGGGAATTGCCGCAAACTGTGAGCGCCCGGACAAGGCCATGGATTTACTGAACTACATTTATGAAAACGAGGAAGTAGCGAATATTCTGATGTATGGCCTGGAAGGAACCAATTATGAGTTCCAGGATGGCTCCGATACTGTAATTGATACCAACGGAACGTTGGATACGACTTTCCTCTCTGTCGGCAACACAGAAAATATGCTGATCGAGTCCCCGGCTGAGGAAGATTATGTTGAACAGCTGGCGGCATTTGAGGAGAGTGCTACGATTTCTCCGGTTATCGGATATATGTTTGACGATACAGACTTCCAGACAGAGTCCGCGGTGATTGATTCTACCATCAACGAGTATCTGCCGCAGCTGATGTGCGGGATGAGCAGCAGTGAGGAAGCAGTTATCGAGCTGGTTGATGAGTTTAATGCGGCACTGGATGCGGCCGGCATCAATGATGTTATTGCAGCAAACCAGGAGCAGCTGGACGCTTATCTGGCAGAACAGTAAAAGGAGAGAATCCATGAAGAGGATCTGTATGGAGAGCGCACTGGGGGATATCAGGACATTGCCGGAGCTGAAAGATGTTTCTGAATTTATCCTGTATTCCCCGGTGTCCGCACCGGGTGAAGAGCATGACGATATGGAGCAGACTCCGATCAGAGAGATTGCAAAGTTCGGCTGGCACCCGGAAGCGTTAATGAATGGTGTAAACTATTTGGCTGATAAGTTTGCGGCCGGGAAGGCAAAGTGCTGCCATGTATACAAAGAAGAAGAGTGTACAGAGGATGCACAGAAAAAAATTGTAAATATTGTGTATATTGCACCGGAAAAAGTTGATCCCCAAAAGCCGTATATTATGCTGGTATCCGGCGGCGCTTACATGGCGGTTGCGTCAGCGGGAGAGTCCTATCCGATCGCAACTCATCTGGTAGAGGCGGGATACCCGGTTTTCGTCCTGACCTATCGTGTCGGTGAAATCGGTATTATGCCGAAACCGATGGAAGACATGGCAGGAGCGCTGCGGGTGGTTCGGGATCATGCGGAAGAGTTTGGCGTTGATCCGGAGAACTATGTGGTCTGCGGCTGCTCTGCAGGAGCGAATCTTGTCTGCACCTGGAGCTTACCGTCGGTTGGTTACGGAGCCTGGGATATGCCGAAGCCAAAGGCAGTCTTTGCGGTGTATACGGTTGTTGACCTGATTGATGAAGGGCAGAGAAAGGACAGTTTCTTCCTGAAGATTATGCTGGGGGAAAATTATACGGAAGAGGATGTTCAAAAGTATGACGTCTTAAGTCAGGTAAATGAGGATTATCCGCCCTGTTATATCGTCTGCGGGAAAGATGATGAGACCGTGCCGTGCTATAATTCCGAGCGGTTGAAAGCGCGGCTGGATGAGCTGGGAACCCCGGCGGTTTTAAATGAAGTCGAACATGGTCCGCACGGTTTTGGCGACGGCAGCGGAACCGATGCAGAGGGATGGCCGGAGGAAGCGGTGGCGTTTCTGGAATCTCTGTGATGATGGCTGTATTTTAAAGGTCATGAATGGAACGTCTGTCGGTCTGTTCATGACCTTTGTGATTTCGGGTTGAAAGGAAATGGTGAAGGAATAATGTTTGAGGAAGCAGTAATTGACAAAAGTACAAAGCCAGTTCTTACACCGCAGCAGACATATGAATATGAGATTGGCGATGTGGATGGCGCAAAATATATGATGGATCATAAGTTCGAGGGATACTTCTGCTTTTCCTGTAATAAGGAGATTAAGAATCCGGAATACGCGGCGGCAATCCTGGACGGACGGCAGCAGCTGCGGGTAACGGCGGAAGTGTTTCAGATGGGGCCTTTCCGGGATACGGTGGTAGGAGTAGAAGTACAGCCATACCTGACGGAGTACGATAAGTCCTATCAGATTCATCTGGAAGGGATTGAGGACATCGACGGAAATCGGATGGATCCGATGGATTTCTCCATTCATACTCTGCCGAAAGAGGTTCCTGATCCGGCATATTCTGCGCATGATATGGTATCTCTGGAAGCGGCGAGAGAGGGCATGGTTCTTCTGAAAAATAAAGGAAATGTGCTGCCGCTGGGAGAAAATGCAAAAATCAACATTTTCGGCAGCGGTTTTGCAAAGTTTCGGCTGGGTGCCTCCGGTGCCGGAAGAATTAACCCGAGATATATGATCCGTCTGTTTGAAGGCATTGAGGAGTACAGTTCTTTAAAGATAAATGAGGAGCTGAGAGATTTTTATGCCGCAGCCACAGACGAACTGTCGGGGCAGGAGGTGCTTGACCGCGCGCAGAAATGGTCGCAGACGGCTGTCATCACTGTCAGCAGAGGAACCAGTGAAAATTTTGATAATCTGGCCTTCCCCGGAGAGTTTTATCTGACGGCTGCAGAGGACGAACTGATCCGAAAAGTCAGCGGGATGTTTTCAAAGACGGTACTTCTGGTCAACACGGGCTATCCCATTGACGTGCGCTGTGTGGAAAAATACGGTGTGAAGGCGGTATTGTGGACCGGTTTATGCGGAATGGCCGGAGGACGGGCAGTTGCTGAAATTCTCGAGGGAACAGTGAATCCGTCCGGAAAGCTGCCGGATACCTGGAGCCTGACATGGGAAGATATCCCTTCGTCTCAGAATTTCTACCAGCCTTCTTCTCCGGAGGAACGGATCAGCGGCGCCTGCGAGGACTATATCAATACGGTATACGAAGAAGGCCTGTATGTCGGATACCGGTATTTTGATACGTTTTCCAAACCGGTGGCATATGGCTTCGGCCATGGGTTAAGCTATACGGATTTTTCCTGCGAGTACAGGATGGAGTCGTGGAAGGCGCCGGAGATCCTGGATGACATTGCCATAAAGATCAGTGCATCAGTACAGAATACCGGAAAGCAGGCAGGAAAGGAAGTCGTTCAGATCTATGTAAAAATTCCGGACGGAAAGCTGGAACAGCCGGCAAGAAGGCTCGTTGGATTTTCAAAGACGGAACTTCTGGAGCCGGGAGAGAGCCAGAACCTTCAGATTTCAGTCAGCGGACGGGAACTGGCATCTTTTGATGCGGACCGGGCAGCCTGGATCTGTGAACCCGGAGCATGGGAAATATTCGCAGGAACCTCATTGGAAGGAAGCGAATTGGTAGCGGCGGTTACTCTTGAAGCGGAAAAGATCCTGCAGAAGAGTAAAAATTACATACCGCTGCCGGAAGGATTCCATATGAATCTGCTGTCTAAGAAGGATCCGGAGCAAACCAAGCCGCTGGGACAGCAAAGCGGAAAAACCGGAAAATCTCATCTTGACCCGAAAGGCGTTCAGCACTATACAGCGGAAAAAGAACCGATTTATGTGAAAGAAACGACTGAGAAAATCTGCTGGAGCGATGTGTGTGCAAATGCGGAACTGCTTGAGGATTTTGTAGGGCAGCTCAGTGATTATGAAATGGCGCGGCTGTCGATCTGCGCGAAGACCGGATGGGGTATGGACGGAAAGGGAGAAGCCGGAATCCTTTATCAGTTGGAGGAATACGGGACGCCGGAATTTGTCGTCTCTGACGGAAACAACGGCGTGAACTTAAAAACCAGAAATATCGGCTGCCCGACTTCCATTACCGTATGTGCGACCTTTAATGAAAGCCTTGCGTATCAGGTCGGCGCTGCCATCGCGGAGGAAGCAAAAGAGCTGGGCATGCAGGGGCTTCTTGCTCCGGGTGCAAACCTTCACCGAAATCCTCTAAACGGCAGAAATTCCGAATACTTCAGTGAAGACCCCCTGCTGGCGGGGCGTATGGCCGGTCAGCAGAGCAAGGGGATTGAGGAGAGCGGCGTGATCAGCTGCATGAAGCATTTGCTGGCGAACAATTGTGAATCTTCGCGTATGCGAAACAACAGTATTGTGGATGAGCGGACGCTGCGGGAGTTATATCTGAAAGTGTTTGAGGAAGCGTTTCAGGTGCATCGGCCGGCAACACTGATGACATCCTACAATGCGGTGAACGGCGTTTATACGGCGGAGAACGAAGATATGCTGCAGGGCATTTTCATTGATGAACTGGGATTTGACGGCTTTGTAATGACGGACTGGGGTTCCAGTGAGACCTGTGATATTGTGAATGCCCTGGCGGCAGGCAATGGCTGGATCACGCCTGGCGGGATGGATGATACGCAGACGATGATGCTGGTGCAGGGGCTGAAAGACGGGCGGATCGACCGGAACCGGATGCAGAAAAGTGTGTATCGGATGCTGAAAACCATTCTGCGGTTTGCGACGGAATGAATGTAATGTATGAGCGGAGACGCACAGACTATCTATTCGCTGGCTGATCCGATAGCATGGGTGGATATGGAGTAGTTTTTGTCATTAGGGCAACCTTTGGTTATAAAGAATGGAGCAGGCGTTTTGC
>JAJPZY010000142.1 GCA_021204085.1 Clostridiales bacterium
ATCAACTTATCATAGAAGATCTGATATATTTACAGAAATAAATTCACACACTCAGGAATACTGCGCATGATTGCCCGATGCTCGGACTTCTTGCGTGGCAACGGGTTCTGCAGAACGGTGAAATTCCTGTTCCTCCTGCCGGTTGCTGATTCTGATATTTTCCCCGGTGGCGAGATTTTCCTGCACAAGACCGTCACGGGTCATTTTCTGTACAGATTTTGATCTCGCCCGGTGGCGTCGTTTGCTCATGTGTGCTGGTTCACCTCCTTACCGATCTCCGGAAAGTCCGGCGCAGGCCGGACCTTCCGGAAAACGTGGTCAGTCCTCATCAATGGGGGCCAGTTCGATGGAATCCCAACGCTCACTGATAGTAGCGTTGGTCTTATTCGCAGCCTGTACGAGCATCTGCTCCTGTGTGGAGGGAACCAGCCGGTTTGCAATCCCCATCAGGGTCTTGGCCAGATGTTCCTTCTCATGGATAAAGTGGGCCAGGCCGTCGATGGTGTCGGAAAGGGCGATCATATCGTCGAGAAGCTGTCCGAAGTCATCTACGGACATGACGATGTAATCAATGCTGCCCTCGCCGTCCTCGTTCTTATTCTCCGGGGCGTCCTTACGGTTTTTGCAGCATTTGTGACTCTCCGGGTCGGGACAGGAATTGCAGGCGGCGCAGTTGCCGCAGTTGACACAGCCGCCGCAGCGGTCACAGTGTCCGCAGTCATGCTCATCCGGTTCGTGCTTGGGATGGACAGGCGGACAGCCCAGAGCGGCCAGATGCTCACAGCACTGGTCGAGCAGGTCGAGGATGGCCTGGGAATGAGCTTCACGGGTTTCACATTTTGTGTTATTCATAGTTGTTGTCTCCTTATAAAAAATAGTGTCAGGTGGTTTCTGTGAGTTTGGTACTCATGATGTGATAGAGGGTATTGTGCGGGAAGTGATCCCTGAATGGGATGATGACATTGCCATAGAACAGCAATCCCTCGCCCTCTCCGGAGTTCGTGACGTAGGAGAGCTGATGGGTGGAGATGTTCAGTGCCTTAGCCAGAATCTGCCGATCCCCGGATGCCTGATTCAGCATGTAAATGAAATCGGAATTTTCAAATATGTTCTCGATTTCGCGGGAACCCAGCAGATCCTTCACGTTCTGTGTGATTCCAGTGGGGATGCCGCCCCACTTTCTGAAGCGCTTCCAAATCTCCACGGAGTATGCGGCAGTCTGTTCCTCCTTCAGCAACAAATGGAACTCATCACAATAGAACCAGGTGTGCTTATGGGCGGTACGGTTTTCCGTAACACGGCCCCAGACCTGATCCTGAATAATGAGCATACCGAGCTTTTTAAGCTGTTTCCCTAAGTCCTTAATGTCGAAACAGACCAGACGGTTTGTCAGGTCGATGTTCGTCCTGTGGTTAAACACATTCAGGGAACCGTGGACGTAAATCTCCAGTGTGGTGGCAATGCGCTTTGCCTTGGGGTGGTCGTAGGCGAGCAGGTAGTTGTACAGGTCCTCCAGAATCGGCATATTTTCCGGTTTCGGGTCAGCCAGATAAGGCTGGTACACCGAGCGGATCGCCTGGTCGATGATGGAACGCTCCTCGCCCTCGATGCCGTTCCTGCCCATGATCAATTCAAACAGGGACAGGATAAATTCGGATTTGAGCTGCAGCGGGGAATCGTCCTCGGAGTAGTTCATGTTGATGTCCAGCGGATTCACATAGTCGTGGCTGTTGGCGGCGATATGCACCACCTGCCCATGAAGGGCGTTGATCAGCGGTGCATACTCTGCTTCAGGGTCACAGATCAGGATGGTATCATCCGGGCAGACAAGGAAAACATTCGTGATTTCACGTTTGGCCAAGAAGGACTTACCGGAACCGGGGGTTCCGAGAATCAGGCCATTCGGGTTTTTCAGCTTCCGCCTGTCCACCATGATCATGTTGTTGGAGAGGGCGTTCAATCCGTAGTAGAGTGCCTGCCCTCCCTGGAACAGCTCCTGTGTGGTGAACGGAATGAAGATCGCTGTGCTGCTGGTGGTAAGCCCCCGTTCAATGGGGATCAGGTTGGATGCCAGCGGCAGGCTGCTCATTAGGCCATCTTCCTACCGGTAATCCAGCCGCCGCAGATTGCAGTTTGCTTGCTGTGCGATACTGGATGCCTGAAACAGATTGCTGTCGAGTTGCTTCTTGGTCGGTGCGGTCATCATCAGAATGACCGTGACAAGGAACATACGCTCATTTCGGCTCTGCAGGTCCTCCAGGAGCTTTTTCGCTTCTGTACCGAAGGTAAGCAGGTCGGACGGAAGAATGTCCATGTCATATCCGGCACGGACGGCCTTTTTCTGTTCGTCCATCTTCATCCGGTCTAAGTCAGTGATTTTGGATTTCACATTTTTAATGGCCTTGGTCTGATCGAGGGAGTGGATGTGCAGCGTTAAAATCAGGTCGCTGTCAATGTCAAGGAACTGCGCCAGCAGCTTGTCCGTCAGCTCCGGTGCCATGATCTGCAGATAGGAGACAGCGCCGATGCTGCCGCCCATCCGGAAGTAGCGCCCGGATTTGAAATTGAGGGACGTGGGTGCAATGAAATCTTTTGTGGTCAGGCCGCTGTCTGCCAGCCGGTCATAACTGAACTGGAACGGCTCACGGCTGTCGGAATTGAAGGTGTCGTGCATGATTTTCAGCCGGTCATAGCCGGTCAGTGTCTCTGCGCGTACCCCAAGCACCTTGAAATTGGCGAGAACATCTGTCTCCACCCGTTCCAGGCGGGGCTTTGCATCCTTATAATCAGATGCGTCGATGGAAAAACTGATATACTTCACCTTGGTCATACCGTTGTTGCCCTTGGCAAGCTGGTCCTGGAGCATCTGCGTGTACTCAGCCCGGATATAGTCAAAGTCGTCGCCGGTAGGCGGGATGTCGATCATCTGCTGGTACTCGGCAATGTTGATATGCTGGTTGATGAACGACAACTGGAAGTGGATCGATGAATCAAAGTAGTTCAGGAAATCCGACCAGCACTCAAAGATGCTGGCTTTATCGTCGTTCTGTGCCAACTGATAGTTGATGTCATAGAAACGGACGGTCTTGCTGTAGCGCCCGTCTTTTCCATAACAGATGCCGTCCCGGTACATGGCACGGTACGGGATGCTGCGCTGGGTGGAAGGGATCTCTTTCTCCTTCCTGCGCCCGGATGCTTTCTTCTGCGGCTCTTTCGCACCGTTTTTGGACGTGAACATGGAGAAGAAGCTGGGCTTTGTGTTTTTAGGTGTGCTTTTTTTGCTTGCGCTTTTCTTTGCGCTCAATGGATTTTTCCTCCTTCCTCTCAGGATCGGGCAGCGATTCCAACTGCCGGTAAAGATTTTCTGTCTGGTAGGTGCGTATCTGGTCGCTTCTCGCAAACCGGATAAAATTCATCATGATTTTTTCAAAGGGCAGGCCGTCTTTCTCGTACATGGCGAGAAAGAAAAACGGCAGCATAATAAAGATCATGATCACGGCAGAGATTGTTGACCCTAACGCTTTTCGTGTAAGAATATAGAAAGGGATGCCGACAACAGCGGCAAGACTGAAGCAGACGATCTGCCGGGATGTCAGGTTGAAGGCAACCTTACTTTTGACTTTACTAAGGTCCTTTGGCACCGTTACAAATGCCATTCGTGTTCACCTCGCTTTCGTTGGTCAGAGAAATATCGTTATCTACATCGTTTCCCCAAACATCCCAGCCGAGCGCTTTCTCCCTTGCAAACAGTTCGATGCGTGGGAGGTCGCCCATCAGCTGGACGATGCGCTCTCGTGCTTCATCTGGTTTTTGACTGTGTTCCCGGATGCGGGAGATGATCACCTGATGGACATTTGCCGCAATCCGTTTGGGATGTCCTTTTGTTGCCAGAATGCAGAGTTCTGCATTGGCCCGTGTCCATGAACCCATGCCCCAAAACAGGGAATTGGATTTTTTATTTTGTTTGATCCAGACAAAGGCAACCGTTTTGTAGGTGAAGCCCCAGGATTCAATTACTTTCAGGGAATCAAAAAGGAGTGGGAGAGTGACCCATAAAAACAGGGTGCAGTTTGGGGAAGCGATGGAAGATATGGGCAGGTTGCAAATCTCGTCCAGGCTCATGACCGGATAATGGCTGACCGCTGTGCGGCCTGCGTCCTTATTGCGCCAGACATGATACTGCCAGGGCGGGTCTGCGTAGATAATGTCGTAGGTTCTGGGACTTTGCTCCATAACATCCTCCTTATCTGGCCCCAAAGATGGCCTTGGACAACGATGAGCATTTTAATAATGCGAGACAGAGAAGGACGGTATAGGCAAGGATGCTCCACAATGCCATGTGAATCTGAGAGGATATGGTCATGGTGTTTACAAGTACAGCGTAGATAGCCACACAGACCATCATGAAGAATCCCTGGAAACCCAAAGCAAAGAGAGACTTGAAGTAGTTCGTTCCGATGGTTCCCCATTCACGGTTTGTCATGGTGGCGAAGGGGATTGGAGCGACAGAAATGGTTAAGTATATTTCAATCATGCGGCCATATAGGATGACCGTGATCAGGACAGAGAGAACCTTCATTGTGAGGGAAACAATTGCTGTTTCCAAGGCCAATTGCACCAGACCTCCCAGTTCCATCGTCTCCATTTCTGTTGTCATGGAGGCGACGGTGCTGGATATGTCAATACTTGTGCTGCCGGTGATCAAACTGCCTGCACGGATGACAACCGTCTGCGCCACGTCAAACACGGCATTAACGATAGTGAACGTCTCACTGAGTAATGCGACTGCTATCATAGCTTTGAAGCAGTATTTGAAAAACAAAAATGTGTCTACGTCGTGCATGTTGTTTTTCTCAGTGATCGCCGTGATCAGCTCATAGCACAGCACATAGGTGATGATTAGTCCCGCAATCGGCACGATCACATTATTGGAGAGGGACTGGATCATGGTAAAGATACTGGAGTTCCAGTTCTGCGGTGTCTGTCCCACTTCCGTGGCAATTGTGCCGACTTTGGTGTTTAAATCATCAAAAAGGTTGGACAAGTTTGCCGAAATCATAGACAATAAAAGTTCTCTGATCCATTCTTCGATTGAATCAATGATTCCGAACATTAAGCCTCCTTACTCCTCTTATCCAAACAATCCAGACAACAGAGGGATAAGCGTGGTGCCGATCAGGGCCACTCCACCACCGGCCATAAGCTGCTTCATTTCCTGTGACTTGGCTCCAGGGTTGTCATTGCCATATCCTTCCAGAAGGTTGATGGCACCCCATACGCCGAGGCCAGCGCCAAGGGCGATCACGAGGGTCTGCAGCACCGTGATAGCGCTATTGAAAAAGGACATACGGTTTAAAACCAAAATCGCAGAATCGACTTATTTTGTCGATTTTTCATTTTTTAG
>JAJPZY010000016.1 GCA_021204085.1 Clostridiales bacterium
TTTTATAAATGATTAGGATGAATTCCCACTTGACAAATACAATTTTTCCTTTTAGTATTTTAAATACATATCATACCGATATAAATACTAGGATATAAAACAGAGATAATATCAAACAGAATTTACAGAGAGGTGGGGTGAGGCAATGACATTGATTCAGTTGTCTTACATCATTACCATAGCGGAGACGGGCTCCATGAACAGAGCAGCAGAAAAGCTCTTAGTGTCTCAGCCATCGCTGACCAATGCGGTGAAAGAATTGGAAAAAGAGCTGGGAGTCACGCTTTTATACCGGAGCGGGCGCGGCGTAGTCCTGACGAATGACGGTATGGAGTTTCTGCCGTATGCCAGAGATATATACAGCAAATACCAGGCGCTTTTGGGGAAATACGGAAAAAACGGTACTTATAAAAAGAAATTCGGTGTGTCTTCACAACACTATTCTTTTGCGGTGAAAGCTTTTGTGGATATGGCGAAAGATTACGATATGTCACAGTATGAGTTTGCGATTCGGGAGACAATGACCAGAGAAGTGATTCGGGATGTCAGTACAATGAGAAGCGAAATCGGCATTCTATACCTTTCGGATTTTAATCGTAAGGCTATGATCAAGCTGATGAAATCGGCCAATCTGGAATTCCATCATCTTGTAGACTGCCACGCATATGTTTATTTGTGGAAGCATCATCCTCTTGCAATGGAAGAGAGTATCGGGATGGAACAGCTGGCAGACTATCCCTGCCTGTCTTTTGAGCAGGGAAGTGACAGCACATTTTATCTTGCAGAGGAAGTACTCGCAACGAATGAATATGCACAGAGTATCAAGGCCAATGATCGGGGAACGATGCTGAACCTGATGGTCGGCCTGAATGGCTATACCCTGTGTTCCGGTATTATCTGTGAAGAGTTGAATGGAGACGATTTTGTGGCAGTGCCTTTCAGAGAAAAAGAAGAAGCGGCTGATACGATGGAGATTGGTTTTGTCATGTTGAAAAATATGGTTTTGAGTCCTGTCGGAGAGAAGTATGTCGCCGCGATCAAAAAATACCTTCGGGATATATAGAGGTGACTGAATTTCAAAACCGGCCGCTATGAGATCAGAAAGACATATACCCAACTATAAGAAAAATGAGGAATAACGCAAACGTTATCATCAGAAAAACTTATAGTCGGGTATACTTTTTTTATATTGGACATAAGAATATGCGCCTGATACTATATAACATATTAAACCAGTATGCATACTGGGCATTAAGAGATTCGGGAGGGATGAGGTATATGGAAAAGAAAAAGACAATCGTGCTATTGGTTACTCATGATATTGACAAACTTCATATAATGGTATAGAATATTTCGTAAGCCTATTAAACATATATGAATGATATGATATAAATCCGAAGCATTTAAACAGGCGGCAGAGAGGAGCGTACCATGGGTTTTCGGCTGGATGAATCCGAATTAAAACAATATATTTCCAGAGGGGAATTTGGCCTGGAGAAGGAAAGTCTCCGCGTGGATGCAGACGGTTATCTTTCCCACACGCCGCACTCTTTCCCCGGAGACAGCCGGATTGACCGGGATTTCTGTGAAAATCAGGTAGAACTGATCACCGGTGTGAACGACAGTGTTGAAAAAGTATGGGAGGAACTGGGAGGACTCTACCGGGAGACGGCGGACCGCCTGCTGCAGTTAGAAACGGGCAGAGAGTATCTCTGGCCTTTTTCCAACCCTCCATATGTCCGCGGTGAGGAGGATATTCCCATCGCGAATTTTACCGGGAGACAGGCGGGAAAGGGCATATATCGGGAGTATCTGGCCGGAAAATACGGTAAGAAAAAAATGCTCTATTCCGGGATACACTATAATTTTTCTTTCCGGGAGGAGCTTCTGCGGGCGGATTTCGCCTGCCGCAGTGAGAAAAAAACTGTAAATTATGCGGAGCGGAATCCTGAACCTGATGATAAACGAGAGAAGTCTGATTTGCGCGAAGAAAACGGTGCGGCAGGAGAGAAAAATCCGGAATTTCGGAGATACAAGGATCAGATCTATCTGGAACTGGGAAAAAAGGCGGTCAAATACAGTTGGCTTATCGTATATCTGACGGCAGCCAGCCCTGTTTTGGACGGTTCGTATTACCGTGCCGGCGATCTGGGTGAGACAGTAGTCAGCCGTTACGCTTCGCCGCGCTGCAGCGACATCGGCTACTGGAATTCCTTTGTCCCGATTCTTGATTTTACCAGTCTGGACGGCTATGCGGACAGTATCGACGGTTATGTGAAAAACCGGATGATCACGGCAGCCACGGAGCTTTACTATCCGGTGCGGCTGAAAGCCCGCGGCGAGAACACTACGGATAATCTCCGAAATAACGGGATCAACCATGTAGAACTGAGGATGCTGGATTTAAACCCGCTCTGTCCGGTGGGAATTCGGCGGAAGGATCTTACGTTTATCCATTTGCTTTTGGTCTGGCTGATGCTTCAGGAGGATGAGGCGCTTGGGACAATGGAGCAGACCATTGCGATTCGCAATATAAAAGAGGCGGCGCGTTTTTCACCGGATGAGATTCAGATTGAGTCCGGATGGCTTCAGAAACGGCCGGTGCGGGAGGCTGCGGCGGAAGTTCTGGACAGTATGGCTGAGGCACTGCCGGAATATTTCCCGGGTCAGGAAGATATGGTACGGGACTGCCTGGCTTTTCAGCGGGAGAAAGTGACGGATTCCTCAAAACGCTACGCGGAACAGATTCGGGAACGATTTCAGAAAGGGTATGTGAAGAAAGGGCTTCGTCTGGCGGAAACGTATGCGGGAAAGTTTAAGGTTTAGATTTTGATATGAGGTTTTTATTGTCATGTGTGAGTTATTCGGCGTGTGTGCGTGCCAACCGGTGGAATGCCGGGATTATCTGAAAGAATTTTACCGGCACAGCTGCCTCCACCCGAACGGATGGGGGCTGGCGATTCTGGACGGGAACAGTGCGGTCATAGAGAAGGAGCCGATGGAGGCGGACAAAAGCAGTTACCTTCATGAGCGATTGACGGTTCCGGTGGAGGGCAGGCTGATCTTGGCTCATATTCGCTATGCAACGATTGGAAATGTGGAGTACAAAAACTGCCATCCGTTCTCGGGACTGGATTGTACCGGCCGGAGGTGGACTCTGATCCATAATGGGACGATTTTTGAATATGAACCTCTGAACCGCTATGTGGAGCGGCAGACCGGAGACACGGACAGCGAGCGGATTTTTCTTTATTTGCTGGATGAAGTAAACCGGCGGACGCAGTCCGGGGGAAAGTTGGATGCGGAGAAACGTTTTTGGCTTCTGGATGAACTGGTTGCCGACATGGCAAAAGGGAATAAGCTGAACCTGATCATCAGCGACGGAGAATATATGTATGTGCATACGAACTATGAGAACTCCCTGCATTTTCAGAAGCAAAAGGGGCAGGTGATGTTTTCTACGGAGCCGCTCGGGCGGGATGTCTGGGAACTCGTATCGATGACTACACTTTGCGCCTGGAAGAACGGGGAACTTATTTATACCGGAACGGATCATGGACAGGTGTTTGAAGACAATGAGGAGAACATGAAGTTCTTATATCAGATTTTCTCAAGCCTATGATAGTCCGGGTCTTATGATTTAATGAGCGCAAGTGGTCAACGTGCTTGCACGATTGACGAACGGCGAAATGCGATCGTGAATCAAAGATTCATGATACAGTAATGTACGTATTGATAAATACGGCAATAGGGCTGTGAGCAATGGCATTCTCTGCGAAAAAATAGCCGAGGGAAATGCTTATGATCACAGCACTTGGGAGGATACTCATGATAGATGAAAAGACGGTGCGTGAGCACCTGTATCAGAAATATATTGAACCGACCAAAAAAGAACGGGAGCTTTATATCGGCATTGAATTGGAACTGCCCATCGTGAATCTGGACAAGGAGGCGGTGGATTTTTCTAAAGTCCATCAGGCGGCGCGGGAGTTCGTCGAGCATTTTCAATTCCGTCCGACCGGATGGGATGATGAGGGGAATATGTATGCCGCCGAATGTCCGAAGACAGGGGATATTCTCTCTTTTGACTGTTCTTATAATAATCTGGAGCTTTCCATGGGACGGGAAAAGGAGCTTCATACGTTGAATGAACGTTTTTCCAGATATTACCGCTATCTGAACAAATCATTAGGGCGTTTTCATTATACGCTGACCGGGATGGGAGTGAATCCTTATCGGATTTACAACCACAATGTCCCTATTGAGAACGGACGATACCGGATGCTTTTTCATCATCTGAGTCTTCGGGACAAATATCAGCAGGAAGAGCCGATGTATTTTCATGAATATCCTGCGTTTGGGACGTTCTGCAGCGCGTCACAGGTGCAGTTGGATGTGAGTTATGATGAGTTACTGTTGACAATGAATGTATTTTCACGCCTGGAACCGCTTACCGCGCTTCTTTTTGGAAATTCCGTTCTTTTGGGGGAGCATGAAGATCTGCTCTGCAGCCGGGATATGCTCTGGGAAAACAGTTCGCAGGGAATCAACCCTCACAATATTGGTATGTTTGACTGTCAATTTGATACGGTGGACGATTTATTGTCATACATAGAATCCACAAGCATTTATTGTGTTGAGCGAGAAGAAAAGTATATTAATTTCCGGCCTGTATGCGTTCGGGATTACTTTCAAAAAGAATCGGTTCGGGGAGAATACTTTGCGGACGGATGTTATCATGAGGTTGATGTGGTTCCGCAGATTGAGGATCTGGCCTGGCTCAGGACATTTAAGTTTGAGGATCTGACATATCGCGGAACGGTAGAGTTTCGGAGCGCGTGCTGTCAGCCGGTTTCTGACAGCATGGCGGTGGCGGCTTTTTACGTGGGGCTTAAGGAAAAATTATCTGAGTTATTCGGCATTCTGGCGAATGATCATGTGATTTATCACCACGGCTATAATCAGATGGAACTGCGGAAGCTTTTTGTGAAAAGAGATCTGCCGGGGTTTGTGGATGTCAATCATTTGTATCATTTGATCGGCCGGATCGTGAAGCTGGCAGAAGAGGGACTGCGGGAGAGAGGGTTTGGTGAGGAATGTTATCTTGAGCCTCTGTATCACCGCGTAAAGTCGAGAGAGAATCCGGCAAGGCGTATGCTGCGTGAACTTGACGCCGGGAGGAGTATAGAGGAGATTATTTTGGAATATCGGGAATTGTGAGCGCCGGGGCAGTAGCCGCCCATATGCGGCAAGATGTTTTCTCTGGATTAACCTGTTATAGATAAAATCTATAACGGGTTATTTTTTATATAATAGGAAAGTTCGCCATCTGGCGAACTATTGAATTAAAAAAGCC
>JAJPZY010000047.1 GCA_021204085.1 Clostridiales bacterium
TCAACTTATCATAGAAGATCTGATATATTTACAGAAATAAATTCACACACTCAACAAGTACAATCCTTAACCAATCAGGTATCTGAAATGCAACAGCTTTTAAATTCCCGTTCGGTGAAAGCCGCTTTGAAACTTCAAAACAAATTAAAGAAATAAGTACGAGCCGGGCATTCGCCCGGCTCATCTTCACTACTTCATAAATTCCTTATACTTTTTCAGAACCTCCTTCGGCTCCCCGATCATCTTAATTTTCCCTTCATGCAGCCACATGACCTTGGTGCATAACTCCTTCAGCGTTGCAATGCTGTGTGACACAATGACCACCGTCCGGTTTTTGTCATTAATCAGCTCTTTCATCTTGTTCAGGCTCTTTTTCCTGAAATGCTCATCTCCCACGCTCAGGACCTCATCGATCAGCATGATTTCTGTCTCCAGAATCGCTGTCACGGAAAAGGCGAGTTTGGAATACATACCGCTGGAGTAAGTTCGCACCGGCTTATCGATGAAATCACCCAACTCGGAAAACTCTATGATATCATCCATCTTTTCCATGATATACTTCCGAGGAAATCCCAGCAGCATCCCGCAAAGAATGATATTCTCCCGCCCGGAAATCTGCTTGTTAAACCCGACGCCGATAGACAACAGCGACACGCTGTGTCCGTGTAGGTCAATGGTTCCCACATTCGCCGAAAAAATACCGGCAATAGCATTCAGCATCGTAGATTTTCCGCTGCCGTTTTTCCCGATAATCCCCCAAATCTCGCCCTTTGGGATGGAAAAACTCACATGATCTACCGCCCGGAAATCCTCTTTCCGTGCGGTCTTTCCGCGCAGAAACATTTTTTTAATTGAATAGGTATCAATAGCTTTATAATCTATACAGAGGTCTTTTACCTCGATTGCGATTTCGTCACTCATCAGATCACCTTCACATAACTGTTTTCATTTTTATAGATCAGACAAACTCCGAATATTGCCAACACCAGACTGATCACCAGCCAGATCAGCAGATATCTGTAATTCGGTGCTGTCCCATACATAACAACATCTCTCATTGAATTGATCAAAAACGTCATTGGATTGATCTTTCCGACAATAGCCGCCTGTTCAGCCGTTATCACGCTGGCCAGCCTCTTTTCCAGCTCATAGAATATACCGGTCAGGTAAAACAGCATCTTCAGTACAATATTTACCACATTGGCAAGATCATCCACATATACACCGAAATGCAACAGGTATGTACCGATTGCAAAGCTTAACAAAAACATAATCAGCAATATCGGCACAATCCAGAGTATATATGGAGTAAACGGAACCCTGGTGACAATAATCATCGCAAACAGCAGCAAAAATGAGATCACCAGCTTAAAGGCGTTCACATACATTTTCACAAAAATAAGCATATATTTCGGAATATACACCTTTGACACAATCGACTTATTATGTCTCACAATAGTCACACTGGCCTTCAGCATCCGGGAAAAGAAATCCCACATGGTAATACCGATGTAAACAAATATCTGAATATGCTCGATCTGAGATCCGAACAGCGTACCGAATACAAACGCATAAATCAGCATAAAGCAAAACGGCTCGATGATCCACCATAACCAGTTCAGGTAGGAGTTCGCCACCTCCGCTTTCAGCTCTGACTGGCCGGCATAGATAATATATCGCCAGTATTTTTTCATATCACGAATAAATCTCATAACACTTTCTACCCGCTTTCAAAAGCATGTCGTTATTAACCACACGCCATCCTAACACGTTCTCTCCCGCAATTCAAGTAAAATATAACTTTACAAAAACCAGACAAAAAGAACTCAAAAACTCTTCCCATACTTCTGATGATAAAACTTCGCTGCCAGAAATGACCGTACTTTTCGGTTCCAGTCTTCCCCCTCCATCGGCAGGTACCCAATTTCTTTCACCGCTTCCGGTCGGCCTTCCAACCACACATTAAACAGGATTTCGCTGACCCTTCCGTAAAACCGCCCCTGATATGCCGTATAATCCCGGTCAGACACTCGCGCCTCCAGCTCGCCGAGGATATCAAAAAGCCATGCACAGTACGCATCCGACAGGCTTTTTTTCATAATATACATGTTGAACATATATCCGGAAGTCTGCTTCATCACCCGGTCAAACGCCGCCAGATCATCCGGATACTTTTCCGCAATAATCTGTCTTGCAAGATCCAGATGTTCCCTGTAATGTGTGTGTGCATAGTGCGTATATAATGTTTCAATATAATAATGCCTCTTCTTCGGCACAATGATCGGATACCCGGAAATCAGAGGCAGGAGCTCACGGCCGGTCAGCACGCAGTCCATCGCCTTGTGTTTTCTCCGATAGGAAGCGCTGCGCACGGTAAAATGCCGCCGATAATGCGCCAGCCCCAGATAATCGCAGTCCAGATTTTTCCAGGCCCAGTACAAACCGGTAAGCTCACAATATCCCGGATTTTTCGCAGAAATATTATCACCCGCATTATCCGGCTGAAAAGGCAGCGGGGGTTTTCCCTCGCTCCCCACATGAACAGGCAGATAAATCCAGTCCGTGGGCATATCATATATCTTGTGCGCTGCCACGATAATCTTTATATCCGGCTTGCGCTCTTCTTTGCTATACTGTGTGTTTTTTGCCACGCCATACCTCATCACTCCGCGCCCTGCCGCCGGATCACAACCTTAAATGTTTTCAGAATAATCTCCAGATCCAGCTTCAGACTCCAATTCTCAATATACTCTGTATCCAGACGTACGATTTCCTCAAAGTCTGTAATCTGGTTGCGGCCGCTGACCTGCCACAGACCGGTCAGTCCCGGCTTCACACTCAGGCGGATCTTGTGATGCATATCGTAATTCTCAAACTCATCCACCATCGGCGGGCGCGTCCCCACCAGGCTCATATCCCCTTTCAGAATATTAAAAAACTGCGGGAACTCGTCAATGCTCGTCTTACGGATAAAGTCGCCAACGTCTTTAATCGGACCTTTTTCATTGCGGATGATACGGGGATCATTTTTCACCTTGAAAATCTCACCCTTCATCTCATTGTGCTTCATCAGCTCTTTCCGGCGCTCATCGGCATCCGGATACATGGAGCGAAACTTATACAGCGTAAATCTCCTGCCGCTTCTTCCGACGCGCTCCTGCCTGTAAAAAATCGGCCCGGGCGACGCGCTGTAGATCAAAGGCGCGACAAAAAGAAAAAGTACACCGGTGATCGCACAGCCAATCAGACCCGCGATAATATCGATCACACGCTTAACCATTGTGGCGGCGTTGCCCATGGTATTGACACTCGTGCTTAAGAATGTAAATCCGCCGATCCGCTCCACCTCCGCGTGCGGGAAATCATCCTCCACATAATCCACCGCCAGATGGACCACCACGCCCATATTCAGCAACTGATATACCAGTTCGCGGTTCCCCTGTGTATTACCGGGAATCGCGATCATCACGTCGTCGATAGCTTCCTGCATCACATAATCTAACAACTTCTCTTTGTCGCAAACCACCGGGATGCCCTCAATCGTATCTCCCATTCGCTCTGCGTCAATAATCGCCAAACCATGCAGGTTAAAACCATTATAAACCCGCTCCCGAAAACGCCGGATCATTTTCGCAGAATACTCCGCACTGGAGACCAGCAGAATATTCGCCTGATAGCGCCCGTTACTGACAACCTGCCTGACAATTTTTTTCCAGATCAGTCTGCCGGCAAACATAAATACAACGCTGAAAATAATCGCCAGGGTCATCATGGATCTTGAGAACCAGAATGCCTGCTGCGTCAGATACAGATACACAATCGCCAGCATCCACATCACCAGGTTGTGTATCAGAACTGACTGGAACTCACGCGCCGCGCTCCTCTTAATAATATTCTTATAAACCGGCCGCATAATGACATAGCAAATGTCAATCACGATCAGGATAATATTCAAATGTACATAGAGGGACATCCCTCTGTATATAAACATGCTCGGGCGGCGAAATAAATATGCAAGCCGATACGCAAGTTCTATGCACAGAATATCAACAAGCATAAAATCCACGTGCTTTACCCAGCCCCGCCTTTTTCTCTCTTTCATGTATCTATTGCCTCATTGACGCTTTTCGCGTCCGCATTCTCTGTATTCAGATAGTCTCAACCGGTGTGGTATCGAACAGATGTAATCTTCCTTATCAGGACAAAATTGTAAGCGGATATTTCCTATTGCCCTGTCGAATAATACCACATATCCCCGCCGCTTTCAAGGTAGAGGGGCAAACAGAATTTCTTAAGAAATTATAAAAGCCTTAAAACACGTGTGTTCTCCGTGTTTTAAGGCTTTCTGAAATATACTATTTCAGGTTTTACTCCTTGTTCTTCACATAATGCTAAATAACTTTCCACAGCACCATGAAATTCTTCCACAAGTTCCTTCGCGCTCTCTCCTTCATAAGAAATCAATGCACGTATCCCCATAACCTTACCAAAAAAATACATCATTAAGTGGTACTCATGTTTGATTACTTACCTTCTAATTTTTCAATCAACTGCATTATCTGGTACTCCAATAATTCTTTTAATGCGCAATTTATAAGGAGCCTTTATTTTGTGTGTCGACAGGTTAACAACAATAACCGTATTTGATGCGCTCAGTTTATATGGAAAACATTAAACAACAAAAATCACGTTCATTTCATTGATTCAAGAATTCCTTTTGCCTGTAAATAATCTTCGACACTTTCTATTTTATATAGATCTGGAATATAACTATATACAGTTTCTGCGTAATTCTTTTTTCCTTCACTTTCCCAAATCAATTTCGCATAATTCCATATTTCATCATCTATATAAAAACCAATTTTATCTGACTTATATTTCTCTGTTTTTTGTAAATATTCTTTCAAAATAATTTTTAAAGAGGATATATCCTGTACTTTATATAATTTTTTCAAATCTTCTCTTCTATCCTTTAAACGATACCAGACGTCAATACGATCAACGGACATTTTCGCTTGCTTAAATGTATTGGTCACTTTTAACTCTATAGGAGAATACTTATATTCTTTCCATTGATTATAATAAGCCCTATAGCCCTTAATAAATTTAAATGTTGGTTGCTGGTTTTCTATAAAATCCATATATTCCATATACGGCAATTTACTATCGCTAATCACTCGAAAACGATTTTCTATTGGCAAAGATTTATATGCATCAATCTTCCAATTCTTTCCAAAAATCTTTTTTAAATATTTATTCATATTTTTTGTTACTGGAAGTTTCATATTTTCAAAAGTAGAGTGTGTGAATTTATTTCTGTAAATATATCAGATCTTCTATGATAAGTTGA
>JAJPZY010000129.1 GCA_021204085.1 Clostridiales bacterium
TGACGATATTTTTAGTCTAATCCGGATGATGCTAAGCTGTCATGAATAATTCAGGATTATAATAAAAATGACCCAGGCAAAAAACATACCTGCATGATCGAAGAAGCATAATCTGAGATAAAGTGTCGCTCTGCGACACTTCGCGCGCGCGGTTGCATCGCAAAACTGCCTATCTGCGAACTGCAGGCCTGCCCTCTTCTCTGTAACATAACCCTCTGCTATCGCCGTCTGCGCACGTACATCCGCACCGCCAGCGGCCGGAGCGGTATTATCCGCAGCCAGACACGCGCGAAAAACTCCCACCAGAAATCACCGGGGCGGATCTCCCGCCCCTTTCTGCGCACCATCGTGACAATGGCAAAAATCTGCTCCCGCTTCACATTTCGCTCAATCTCCAGCTGCCCATCCCCGATAATATCATACGTGCCATCTTTGTTGACCCGGCAAATGCGATGCAGGATATAAGCCGCATTTTCTCTCTGGAAAAAAACAATATCTCCTTTTTTCAAAGGCCGGTTCACCGGCGCCAGGAGCACAGAATCCCGCTTGTGAATGATAAACGGGCTCATGCTGCTGCCGGTCACGATGAGAGAAACCTCTTTTCCGTCCAAAATCAGCTCTTTTAACATCCCCAAATATTCCTGATTGTCTACCTCGCGGACATTCTCCCGCTGCTCAATCACACTGCTCACTGCATTCTCCTCCGGCCTCTTTTCCCTAATCACCTTACTCTGACACACTGTTTTTTCCCGACGACCACATCCTACACTGGCTTGTCACTAGTCACAGTCTTCCACACCTCATGCAACATTCACACCTGCTCTGCATGTAAGCTAACCCGTCCCGCTTACGCGTCTTGGAATCGCTTATATGAGCTAGATTTAAAAATCCTTCACCATCTGCTCGGACTCTTCCTCACTCAGCTCCGTCAGCTTCGTATCCATCACACGGTACACCCGCTGGCACATATCCAGGACGCTGGGGCGATGCGTCGTGACAATAATTGTCTTATTCGGGCGCTGCTGAATAATATTTCGCAGCACCTGGCGCTCCGTCTGCACATCCAGCGCACTGGTCGCCTCATCCAAAAGCAGCACCGGCGCGTCGCGCAGCACCGCACGGGCGATGGCAATCCGCTGAGCCTGTCCCTCCGAGACACCGCGGCCGCGCTCGCCCAGCTTCCCGTTGATCCCGTTCTCCAGTTTGGAAACAAAATCCCAGGCGCAGGCAGTCTTTAACGCCTCAATAATCTCCTCATCCGTGGCGTCATCCTTCACCATCCGCATATTATCCGCGATCGTGCCGGACAAAATCGTATTTCCCTGCGGCACATAGGAAAAATAGCGCCGCGTGTCGGCATTGATCTCCACCTTATTCCCGTTAATATCAATCAGGGAAACCGTGCCGTCCCCGGGATGCGTCAGGCCGAGGATCAGGCGGATCATCGTCGTCTTGCCCTCGCCGGACGGGCCGATCAGCGCCACAATCTCATTCGGTTTCGCGGTAAAATTCGACTCCCGCAGCACCTGGTTATTCTCCACATAAGCAAAATTCACATCCGACATCCGCACCTCAAAGCCGAGGCGGGACACCTTTGCCATCTCTTCCGACTCCTTTGGGATATGCTTCTCCCGCGGAAGCTCGATCAGCTCACGGATACGGTGCGCGGAAATCGAGCTGTTCAGCATGCCGGGTACGATACTGACCAGCGAATTAAACTGCGTCGTCAGGCGGGAACGCTGCGTCAGAAACAGCGTCATCGTCCCGTAAGTGATCGCCCCCGTCCACAGGCGGAACAGGCAGTACCCGAACGCCACAAAGGAAACCGCCGTACCGAGCAGCGACATCCCGATATTCGTCTTTATGGAAAACAGATTATAATCCAGATTGTATTTCTTATACTTCTCCTGCCAGCCCCGCAAGCCCTTGCTGTAGTGCTCCGTCACGCCGAACGACTTAATCGTATCGATATTATAAAACGTCTCCGCCTCAAAACTCATCATCCCGCTGTTCATCTCCAGCACGCGCTTCCGATACTCCTTATTCTTGCGCATCAGGAAACGGCTCATCAGCAGCAAAAACGGCGCTGACGAAAGCGCAATCCAGGCCATCGTCGAATCATAGTAAAAAATCACGCAGAACGTCGCGATAAAGTTATACACCGCAATGATAATATTCGGCACCCAGCTGACCGCGTTCGACGAAATCGTACTGATATCACTGTTAAACCGATTCAGCAGATCGCCGTTCGGATACTTGCTCAGTTCCAGCCAGTCCGCATCCACAATCTGGTCAAAAATATTCGCCTGAATATCATTGTTGACATAGATGCTGATCTTCGTCGAGATACGGCTCACCAGGCTGGAAAACACCAGACTGATCACCATACTGCCAACCATGATCAGCGCCAGGATCCAGAGCTTGCTGAACTCATACCCGGTAATAATATCAATCATATATTTGCTGGCAACCGAAGACACCAGGCTCAGCGTCGTGCTGACTACACCCAGGCAGGTATAAAAAATGATGATCTTCGTGTATTTTTTGCTGAAGGAAAATATCCATTTCCAGTCATCAAAAAATTCACTGAAGGTGCCGTCGTCGATCTTGTTAATGATAAACTGCACGGCTTTGGATTTGAATAGTTTGTTCAGGCCGGAAAATTCTTTAATGTCGTCCGGTCTCTGTGTGTTGTCTGGCATAAATCAGCCCTCCTTAAAAATCCGAATGGCAGCGAAAATTTTTTATTTTAGAGATATCGAACCGGAATCACACGATCCTCACCCTTCAATGTAACCAGATGATCATACAGGCAGATAACACCGCCGGAGCCACGTTTCACACTTCCCAATTTATCCAGAACGGAAAATGCGGCAATATCCTTTACCGATGGGTCTGCATGTTTTTTGATTTCTATCGGATACAACGTATTCTCCTTTTCAATAAGCAGATCTATCTCCCTTTTATCCTTATTCCTAGTATTGCAATAACAACCATTAAAAGAACAGAGCAGGCAATTAATGTGGTTTTGGGGTAAAAAGCGAATGCTAAAAACCGCCAAAAATGTGCTTACCGTAAAAATCAAGAGTATCTGCCGATATTTTTTCCTCAAATCATCCATATCGGAACAACCAGATTGTCTCTATCAACTGCCGGCAGTTCCGAACGCATACAGAGAATCGCACCTGTGCCACGAGGGACAGAGCTTTTATCTAAAATTTGAAATGCCCTAACAAGCTCCCTGCCTGGATTTACGGATCGTTTGATTTCCATAGGGTGCAGAAGCCCATCTGATTCCAGTACCATGTCGATTTCATTGCTGTCTTTGTCCCGATAATACCACAAAAGGCATTCTTTTCCATCATTCAGCCAGCTCTTTTGCAGCTCTGATACTACAAAATTCTCTAAAATGGAACCGTTGATAGCACCGTTTGCTAAAATCTCAGAAGATGAATACCGCGTTAGGTATGCCACCAGACCTGTATCAAAGAAATACATCTTTGGCATTTTAATTGTGCGCTGTAAAAGGTTGTTTGAATATGGGCGAAGATAGAATATTACACCAGACTTTTCAAGTACCGCCAGCCAGCTTTTCGCCGTGGCATCCGCTACACCCACATCCCTTGCAATATCGTGAACATTCAGCATTTGACCGGCACGGCAGGCGGCAGCTCGTACAAAATCCTGAAACATCAGCTTATCCACACCGCGAATTTCTTCTGAAACATCTCTGTCAATGTAAGTTGCCAAGTAACTTGAATAAAATACATCGCGGTCGGTATATTTCCCACTGACGAATCCGGGCATTCCACCGTTCCAAATACGCCGGTAAATCTCGGTAATATCAGCCGGAGTATGAGTGTTCTTCCGTGCTTTTATAGCAGGCAGAGAGACAGAAAAGGGAATATTTTCACCGTTGCCGCTGATTTCATGCTGGGAAAGTGCCATCATTTGCAAGATTGCAACCCGTCCAGCTAAGGATTCCTGAGCCAGTTCCATCAACTGAAATGTTTTGGAACCTGTAAGCCAAAATGAGCCCGCCGGCGCACCACTGTCAATTGCAATCTTAATATAAGGAAAAAGCTCAGGAGCATACTGCACTTCTTCAATCATAACCGGCATACCGTGTAATTGAAGAAACATCGCCGGGTCACGTTTAGCAAGTGCCCGTTCCTGCATATCATCCAGTGTTACTCGTTCCCGATTTGGTTCAGCTAAATGCTCCAACACAGTAGACTTTCCTACTTGCCTTGGGCCTGTAATCATGAGACAAGCGTATTCCTGATTCAGCGCAATGATCTTATGCTCTATGTCACGAGGAATATAATTCATAATACCACCTCTGCGGCCAAAATTTATTCTAACTTCATTTTAGCCGGGCTAATTAGGAATGTCAACTCAAATTCATTTGGAAATTCCGGTATCCCTATTTTTACCAATGGGTCTCAATATCACCCCTGCAGGTGTTTCAGCGACTTCACATATCCATAGCCGATTCATCCAACAGGAAATCTTCTATACCTATATATAGGATACCCTGTTCATCGTGCCACGGCATGATAGCATCCCTCACTACCACGATTTTCTTAAAGGAATCCCCTACCCTTGTCAATGAATTGATCTCCTGCAACCGCTTATCTTCCTCTGCTACAGTCAGCGCAGACTGGATATAATACCGCTTGCTGCCCTTGTTGGCCACAAAATCAATCTCCAGCTGTGACCGCACACACTTTCCATTGGAATCCCTATGGCTGTATTCCACCATGCCGACATCCACATCAAACTCCCTGACCATCAGTTCATTGAACAGGATATTCTCCATGATGTGGTTTTCCTCCTGCTGGCGGAAATTCAGCCGTGCATTACGCAGCCCCACATCGGTGAAATAGTATTTCAGTGGTGTCTCGATATACCTCTTTCCTTTTATATCATAGCGGTAGGCTTTGTACAGGATAAAGGCATCAATGAAAAATTCCAGATAGCGGCTGATCGTATTCGGGCTGACATTGGTCTGCATCACACTCAGGAAGGTATTGGTCAGCTTCCTGGGGTTGGTCAGCGACCCGATAGAGGAAGATACAATATTCAGCAGGTTCTCCAGCACCGCCTGGTCATTGGAGATTTTGTTATGCTCCAACACATCCGGCAGATAGGTCCTCGAATAGAGGTCTTTCAGATAGTTGCTCTTTTCCTCGTGTGTCTGCATAGACATGACCAGCGGCATCCCGCCGTAAGTGTAAATACCGGCCTTTTAGAGCGCACTGCACGGACTTTCAGTGCATGCTTGCC
>JAJPZY010000109.1 GCA_021204085.1 Clostridiales bacterium
AAATTTCTTAAAAATATTAAAATAAAGTGCCCCTAATGCCCCCAAGCTAGGAAACTCCAGGGCTTCCGGGGGGCAGTTCATACCTTTTTACTTGCCCCCAAACTGCCCCAAGTGCCCCCATTTTGCCCCTACTTCAAGAACGGCGGCTCACCGTCATATTCCATAAATTCATCTTCTGGGGGCATTTTTTCTGTACCGGGGGCATTTTTAGGTGCATCCTTTAAGTAGCAAACGCCCCCAAAATACCTATACCCGTGTATCTTCATTTCCATATATCCTTTAATCCGGAGAGATCGGTAAAAATTGTTTTTGGTTAACGTCTGGCGGTCAGTTTCCCCGCAATATTTAACATATTGTCCGTAGAAGTCTGTTCGTTCAATCTTGCCCTTATCATAATCAACGCATAACTCCGATAAGAAAGCCTGTACTGTGTCAGAATCTTGTCTCAGCCTGTCAACCGCTTTCTCTGAGCCTGCTGATACTGTTATACATTCCTGCTCATACATCCGCTCTAGTGCCTGTACCGATATTTGAAGCAGATAGTCTATTTCCTGTTCCAGTTCGTGAAACAGATTCGGATTTTTTTGTAGTGGCACTCGATTCATCGTCAAAACCAGAAGTCTCCGGTAAAAACCGTTCGTCTTTTCGCTCCGGACAAGTGGCAATTCATTCGTGGAGAAAATCAATTTTGCATAACTCTTGAAGCTGATTGCATCCTTGCCCTTTTGCTCTGCCCTCAGTGAATCCTCGCCCAAACATTTCTTTAACATGCTTGTATCTTCTAAAGCTTGAATCTCCAGATCGGCGCAACTATTAACCAACTTACCCATTAACCCGAAAGAAGCAAACCTCTGTTGTAAATCGGTCAAAGAGATGTTTGAAATATTCCTGCTGCCTACCATGGATTCTAACAATCTAATCAGCGTTGATTTGCCCGTACCGCCCTCACCATTCAATACAAGAAATTTCTGTTGTGATGTATCTCTGGTTAGGCAATATCCGAAAAACTGCAATAGCATTTCTCTATCATCTGACTGCTCACATACAAAATGTAAAAATTCCTCTGTCACGTCACCTTTGTACCCTGCTCCAAGCTTGTACTCATGTGGTATCTGATTTATGCATCTGTATTTTGGTGAATGTGGTATCAGTATTTTCTTCTTTGGGTCATACATGCCATTCTGAAAACAAATCCAGTGTGCCGGGTAGCTGTTCAACTCATCCGCCTGTACCTCAAGCGTGATATCCTGCAAAAACAAGGCGAAAATATTATTAATGATTGTGCTTTTCACAAACTGCGGATAAATCAGTTCCCTTATCATGCTTTTCAGTCTCGCACCCGTGCTGTCAGCTTCAAAATGCCCATCACCATAGATATAGACCGTGCCGCCACAAACCAGAAGATCATGATGTTCTTTGAGGTATTCAAAGATTGCGGCATGAAATACGCCTGTAATCCGTCCATTCTGCCCGATGTGATGAAATTGCAAGAGGTCGGGTTTATTGCTGTCCGGTGGCTTATCCGGTGGCTTTTTCTCTGTAGTGGTTCTCTTGGGTTCAACCTGCGTAACAGGTGCGTTTTTAATCATCTCCTGTAACTGCTCCAATGTGCCGCCATTTTGGAAGAAATCAGCTACATCCGCTCCCGGTTCGCTCTTGTCCGGTATGACAACCTTTATATCCTTAACAATTCCGCTCAAAGCAGAAATCATATCTTTTGTTAACTTCTCTCCGCTTTTATCAAAATCCTGTAAAATAACAACGTGCGTATCTTTGAAGTAAGGGGCGAAATGTTTTCCTTTTGACTTCCATTCTCCGCTACTCCCGGCGGTTACTACGTTCTGCATCCCTTTCTTTTTACAGGCTTCTGTACACTTCTCGCCCTCCGGAAGATAAACAATGCTGTCCGGTTCATACTGCTTAAAATCGCCATACATAGCTATTAAGGTATTAATTTTATTCTTTCTACCATCAAGGCAAACAAAACCGTTATTCTCAATTCCTATAGCGACATGTTTCTTGCGTTCACCATCACCGTCAACAAAGTCAATCCTGTATTTATCAAACAGCTTCTTGCCCTCTGTATTGTGGTATAAATAATGATATGTGTCTGTGATAGCTTTTACAGAAAAACCATCTCTCTCAGCCTTTTTATACAGACCTTTGATTATATACTGGATATCCTTGGGGTAATCGTCCTGCTGCCTGTCTATGGTTACTCTGCATATCTCCGCACATTTATAGACTGCATCCCGGAAAGACAAGCCCTCTTTCTTCATTACCAGATCGATAGCGGAAAACATTTCACTGCCGCCACCAAAATCTTTCAGTCGATAAGCGTTGCCCTCTACAAAAATACTCATGCTAGGGTTCTTATCGCCGTTCTTATGCGCTTCTGAACAGATAGAGCGGTATTTTTTTCTTGTATCGGTATAACCGTAATACTCCAAAATCTCCCGGCTATATGTACCTTTAAACTCTACAACTGCTTCTTGAAAATTCATACTCTGCTCCCTGTGTCTCAATCTCCGCTAAACGGTTCTCATATAGACTAATCATCCGCGCCAGATCTTGCCGCCGTTCCAATCCATACGATTGTTTTTCTAACGTCCTCATTGTCTGTATGTCGTTCATAATCTCGGCGGATGTAGTGGTGTCCAGAAGAAATCTGCAAAGATATAAATTCCACAAAATCACTCTACAACCTCCTCTCCGTCTAACACTCGCCTTAAAACCTCCGCTCCCTCATCCAATAACTGCATAACATAACCAACCGCATTATAATAATCCCGGTCATAATTCATATTGGTCTGGCTGATTTCAAGCTGATCGCGTTTCTCAATCATATCGCGCTGTGTAGCTATGAGTGATGCCCGTCCGGTTACTGTTAACATTCGCACTCACCTCCGATTCCAAGCGTTGTATAAAACCGCTCCTTATAAATCAAGTATGAAAAATGTTTTGAACGTGGCAGTCGATAGCAAGTGCCCCAATCTACTGCCTGTGTTTGGAGTAAAAGCCTGACAGTCTGACATGATACTCCCAAGGTTTTAGCGGCTTCTGAGACTGAAATAGTCGCTTGTTTAAGTTCGCCCATAAAATCACCGCCCTATAGATAATTCATCAATAATTCGTTTGATCTCCGCCTTCTTCTCCAAAGATAATTCATGTCGTAGCACTCGTGAAAATGCTGTCTCGTGTGCATATCCTAGCTTCTCGGATACTTGCCATAAATTTACGCCATGTTCTTTAGCATAATTTCTAATATCAATGTTTTTCAATGCTATCCTCACTTTCTAAAAAGATATCAATAACAGTAACTTTTTATTGACTTGCGCAAGTTCTAGTCTTATAATATCAATAGCAACAAGGAAATTAAATAGCGATTTAATCGCATTAATGGAGTCAAAAAAATGAAATATGCTAATATTTTTCCGGTTTCACATGAAGCTACATTCTCACAACGATTAAAAGCATTAATGGAGGATACTGGAATAAAAAACAACACTGAACTGTCAAAAGAAATATTTAATAAATTAGAAAAACATAAAAAAACAGGGGATTATGATGTAGACAAAGCTACGATGGAGAGTATACGCAAAAAAATTGTTAGTCACACAAGCACTAAGCGACCCTCCGTCCCTTCTGCGGAAAGTGTCAAGGACTATTGTGACTTTTTCCATTGTGACCCCAGCTTTTTGTTAGGTTACATAGACTTTCCTACCAGAGAAGCACAAAATGTATATGAAATGACCGGACTATCTGGAAAAGCCATATCCGCGCTTCAAGCATTTTCTCAAGATAGCAAAAATGAAAACGGGCTGTTTCAAGCGCAATACGCCACCAGTATAGAAGCGATTGACTTCGTTTTATCTTATTGTTATGACGCACGTAATCATTCAAACTATGCACGAGGGCTTGATATTTTTCATTTTATATGGAGTTATCTTAATGCTGACAACGTGGAAATGAATACTCCAGAAAGATACCGTTGCGGTTTCTCTGATATCAATGACGGAGATAAGATTGTTAAGAAGTCTGGAAAAGAAATCACTATCGGTAAAGACGGAAAGCTTACTGTTCTCAAAAGTGACAATACGGAATTTGACGAGAGCAAAATTACGTTTCACGAAAAATCAAATTCCAAAAACTGCTACAATGTAGAATTTGCTGGCCTATACAAAAAGCATGCTCTCGGAGAAATCGAAAAATCACTGGATAAAATGAAAGAGACTCTTGAAAAAGAAGGGACTGACAAAAAATGAAGCTACCTAATTCATATGGAAGTGTTTATAAATTGAGCGGGAACCGCCGCAAGCCATGGAGAGCCATTGTTACAACCGGATGGACGTTAGACCAAGAAACCGGAAAATCCAAACAGATAAGAAAAACTGTTGGATATTATGAAAGCCGTCAGGGTGCTTTGCAGGCGTTGGCAGACTATAACAAGAATCCTTTCGACCTTGGGGCGGCAAATATCACGTTTGGAGAGGTTTATGAGCGTTGGTCTGATGAACACTTTCCAACTATATCAGAATCGAACCAGAAAGGATATAGAGCCGCTTTCCTGCTCTGTGAACCGATTGCAAAGAAACGGATGGTTGATGTAAAACTGGATGATCTGCAATACATAGCAGACAACTCCGGAAAAAATGCGCCTACATTAAAAAAATACAAGGCTCTGTGCAGTATGGTTTTTAAATATGCTGTTATACATGATTTCATTACACCGGATGCGAACAAAGTTCCGTATTTGAATATCAAGAAGGCCGGGAATCCAAACGCTAAGAACCGAACACCCTTTACAAACAAAGAAATTGATAAGGTTTGGAAGTGGCGCGAAACAAATGTTTATTTTAATGTTGTCCTTATGCTGATATACTCCGGGGTGCGTATCAGTGAACTGCTTGATCTCAAAAAAGAGAATGTAAACCTCTCGGAAAAATGGTTTGATATAGTCGCATCCAAGACACAAGCAGGAATCCGCAAAGTTCCGATTGCTGATAAGGTATATCCACTCTTTGAATATTGGTATAATAAAAATGATTCCGAATACCTGTTATCTACACCGGAGGGCAAACATTTCGTGTACAGGAATTATTATGATTCCTACTGGATGCCGCTTATGAATGAATTGAATCTAAAGCACACGCCACACGACACCCGGCACACTTGTATTTCATTACTCGCAGAAGCAGGCGTTGACGAACGCATGATAAAGAAAATTGTAGGGAGTGTGTGAATTTATTTCTGTAAATATATCAGATCTTCTATGATAAGTTGATG
>JAJPZY010000131.1 GCA_021204085.1 Clostridiales bacterium
ATCATAGAAGACCTAACATTTAAACTTTTACAGACTTTTTTTCATACTCCCGTTTTCTATTGTTTACGCGGACGCGGCAGGAAATGTTGGCACTGCGGCTGCAGCAGACGGTACAAAGGCACCGGATCGGTTTACGGTTGATACAACAGCGCCTGTCGGGGTATTGACGGCAGTGACTGCTGAAGGAGATGCCGTATCGTGGGATGATTTATCGAGCGGGATTTTGTCCTGTGTTTTGAAATCAGGACAGAATATTGCGGTTTCGGGTGTTTCAGAAGACCGAACTTCTCCGGTAGCCTCAGTCAGTTATTATAAGACAGATAATATGACAGCGTTATCTGAGCAGGAGCTGCAGGCGCTGGATGAAGGAGAGTGGAAAGCTCTCTCCGGATTTACAGTTTCTGCAGATGAAAGTTTTGTTGTGTATGAGAGAATTGCGGACATGGCCGGAAACACAACTTTTATCGGCAGGGGCGGAATGATTGTGGATTGCACCGCTCCGCAGGTGGAGGAACTGATTTCGGAAGCTGTTTCCGATTTACAACAGTCGGATAGCGGCATTTACAGCGGGGATGTCAGAGTAAATGTCAGGATTGGTGATCACTGCGGGGAGACCGGCGGTTCCGGGCTGAAAGAGGTTACCTGGCGGGTGCTGAATATGGGAGAAGAGACACAGAGCGGCACACTTTTCAGTTTTGAAGATGAGATTTTAAAAGCGGCAGATCTGACGCAGAGCTGGGAAGGAGAACTTACGGTTGATGCACAGAAAAATAACAGCAATGATGTGATTGTTGAAATTTATGCAGCAGATAATGTTGGTAATACTGTCTCTGGTCAGATAAATTTGAAAATTGATATTTCGGAGCCGGTGATTTCCGTAACCGGTGTTGAGGCTGGACATGCATATAAAGGAGACGTTGTCCCGGAGATCAGTTTTTCGGATATGAACTTTGCTTCTTATGAGATGGTTTTGACCAGGACTGACCTGTATGAGATGAATGCGGATGTAACTGAAACGTTCCTCGGGGATATAGCGTTAACAGAAACCGGCGGCAGCGGGATATATGACACATTTGAAAAAATCGCTGAAAATGACGGAATCTATAAACTGTCAGTCATTGTGTCTGATCTGGCCGGAAATCAGAGTGCGGAAGAAGTTCGGTTTTCTGTCAATCGGTTTGGTTCGGTCTACGTCTTCAGCGACTATCTGGTTTCCCTGATTCAGGACGGCGGTGCCTACGTACAGACCGTGGCATCAGATCTGGTAATTACAGAATATAATGCGGATCCGCTGATCGAAGATTCCCTGTCAGTAGAAATCACACGGGACGGGCGGCCGGTAAGCGGCGCGGTGTATGGTCTTTCCATGCGCGCCGGGGAGAGCGGAAGTGCAAAAGGCAGCGGCTGGTATCGCTATAAGTATACGATCGATAAAGAAAATTTTACTTCTGAGGGCATATATAAGATTGTGGTGTCCTCGGAGGATGCTGCGGGAAATCTGCCGGAGAATACAAATTATGAGGATCAGTATATTCTGTTCCGGGTAGACCGAACGGCTCCGGAGATTACATCGATTACGGGACTGGAAGAGAGCGTGATCTACGGACAGACAGCGGAGGTAAGGTACACTGTTTACGATACGATCGGATTAAAATCTGTGCAGGCATATGTAAATGGAGAAGCGGTTGGAGAAGCCGTTACAGATTTCGACGGGGATAACAACAATTATACGGGGGTATTGACGCTGACGGCGGGAGCAGATCCTCAGACCATCCGGCTGGTTGCTGTCGACCTGGCGGGGAATGTGACAGATACCGCAGACCGGTCGGCCGCAGGCGTTGCGGCGTTTCAGGAGACAATTACGGTGACGGAGGAGGATGATACCGCCGGCCTGTTCAGCTGGTTTCATCGCCGCATGGACGGCGAATCCGATTCAATCTGGCAATCTCAGGATAGCCGGACTTTCAGAGTCATTATCGGAGTGATTGCCGGGGCGGCTGCAGCCGGAACGTGCGCAGTGATTTTCCTGTGTTTTTTCAGGAAGAACAGGCGAAATTTTCTGAAAAAAAGGACTGAATAAATTAATTGATGAAATTTAAAAAACGGGATTGCATCTCGGTATGATTTGTGTATAATATTGCCCGAAAAATCATAACTGTGAAGAGAGCAGTTACTATTATTTTGTGCAGGAGGCGGACGATATGAGCATTGTTTATCATGAGAATACCCGTACATTTCATCTCTATAATGACACGATCAGCTATATAATGATGGTGTTGGAAAATGACCAGCTGGGACAGTTATACTGTGGGAAACGAATTCGGGATAAAGAGGATTTCTCTTATCTCTTTGAGTTGGCCGAGCGCCCGACAACCTCCTGCGTATTTGACCGGGATAAGATTTATACCATGGCGAGTATCCGTCAGGAATTCCCCGTGTACGGCACGGGTGATTACCGCCATCCGGCAGTGGAGATTCTTCAGAATAACGGCAGCAGAATCTCAGAGTTTGTATATGAGTCATACGAGATCTTTGCGGGCAAACCGAAGCTTGAGGGGCTACCGGCTCTTTATGCAGAGGATGAGTCTGAGGCAGAGACGCTGGTAATAATCCTTCGGGATCCGCTGACCGGCATTCGGGCGGAGCTGCTTTACAGCATTTATAAAACCGGAGGCCTGCTGGCGCGGAGCGTACGTTTTATCAACGAGGGGCAGGAGGCGGTGCATCTGACCAGAGCCATGAGCCTTTGTCTGGATCTGCCGGATCACGAGTATGACTGGATCCAGTTTTCCGGAGCATGGAGCCGAGAGCGGACTCCCCGGACACGGCGTCTGGAGTATGGCGTTCAGTCTGTGGACAGCATGCACGGGAATTCTTCGCATGAGCAGAATCCTTTTGTTGTGTTAAAGCGCCCGACAGCGGATGAGTTTCAGGGAGAAGTGTTTGGATTTTCTTTTATTTACAGCGGGAACTTCCAGATACAGGCGGAAGTGGACGGATATGCCGTTACCCGTATGCTGGTGGGGATTCATCCGGATTGCTTTGACTGGAAACTGGAGGCCGGGGAGCGTTTTCAGACACCGGAGGCAGTCATGGTATATTCAGACCGGGGATTGAACGGCATGAGCCAGACGTTCCATCGCTTTTATCAGAAACGGCTGGCGCGGGGATACTGGAGAGACCGGGAGCGTCCGATTCTGATTAATAACTGGGAAGCGACATATTTTGATTTTGATGAGGATAAACTGGTAAAGATCGCGGCCGGAGCGAAGAATTGCGGTGTGGAGCTCTTTGTGCTTGACGATGGCTGGTTCGGGGCGCGTCGTGACGACCACGCCGGGCTGGGCGACTGGGTTGCGGCCAGAGAACTCCTTCCGAATGGGGTGAAGGGTGTGGCTGACCGTATTGAAGCGCTTGGAATGAAATTCGGTCTATGGATTGAACCGGAGATGGTGAATCGCGATTCGGATCTTTTCCGGGCACATCCGGATTGGGCGCTGGCTGTGCCGGGCAGAAAGATGACACATGGGCGCTACCAGTATGTCCTGGATTTTTCCCGGAAGGAAGTTGTGGACTGTATCTATCAGATGATATCCGCGATTTTGCGGAAGGCGAAAGTATCCTATATTAAGTGGGATATGAACCGCTGCATCACGGAGTGCTTTTCCGCTGCTTATCCGGCGGACCGGCAGGGAGAAATCTTCCACAGATATATTCTCGGACTGTATGATCTGTATGAGCGCCTGACTTCAGAGTTTCCGGAGGTGCTCTTTGAGTCCTGCGCCAGCGGCGGCGGACGATTTGATCCGGGCATGCTTTACTACGCGCCGCAGTGCTGGACCAGCGATGACACGGATGCTGTTGAACGGCTGAAGATTCAATATGGTACCTCGATGTGCTATCCCATCAGCAGTATGGGAAGCCATGTGTCTGTGACGCCGAATCATCAGGTGCATCGTCTGACGCCGCTTCATACCAGAGCAAATGTGGCTTACTTCGGAACTTTCGGATATGAGCTGGATTTGAATAAGCTTCCGGATGTGGAAATCGCCGAGGTGAAGGAGCAGATTGCATTTATGAAAAAATACCGCCGTCTGCTGCAGTTTGGTACTTTTTACCGTCTGGAAAGTCCTTTTGCCGGCAATCAGGCGGCATGGATGGTAGTGAGTGAGGATCAGAAGACGGCGATCGTAGGCTGGTATCGGATTTTAAATACGGTCAATGACAGATTTATGCGCGTACGCCTGAAAGGATTGAATCCGGATTTGTGCTACAGCAGTAATCTCAGTCCGGTGAAAGCATATGGAGATGAACTGATGAATCTGGGAATGCTGACGACGGATGAGAGCGCCGGCGCCAGATCCGGAGATATCGAGATGCTTGAAAGCATGGATTTTGATTCGAGAATATATGTTTTGACGGCGGAGGAATAAATACGAATGGAAAAGCGAGGCTTCTTTTAGGAGCCTCGTTTTTTGTAAGAAGGATTTTGGATTTTGCAGCTTTTAAAATTTTGGTATCTGATTAAAAATCAGTCTTATGGGTAACAGATGTTTTCATGAATAAAAGACAAATATGCCGGCATACTAACTATGAAAGTCGATTGCTCCGCTCGGTGAGCTTCGCAATCGTTGACTGTATAGTCTATATAGAACACTTTCATAGTAATTGTAAGGAGGCACAAGATGGATCAATTATCAGAAAAAGAACTGGCCGCGCTGAATGATCTGCTCGCGGACGAGGAACTGTTGACAAAGAAATTTAAAATGCTGGCAAAGCAGACCGATGACACGGAGATTAAGCAGAAATATGAGCGGATTTCCGAACAGCATCAGGGACACTTTAATGAATTGTATGAGCAGCTGCGGTAGGAGGTAGAAGGATGCAGGGATTTACAGATAAAGAAATTTTAAGTGACGGCCTCTCTACACAGAAGGCGACGACGGAGAAGTTTAACAATTTTGCGAATGAATGTGAACATGATCAGGTACGGACGACCATGCTGCACATTCTGGAGCAGGAGCATAGTATCCAGAAAGATGTGTTCAACATGATGCACAGCAGAGGTTTTTATGAGACACCTGCGGCAGAGGAGAAAAAAGTGAAGGAAGCAAAGCAGAAGTTTGCGGCAAGCTTTCGCTGATTTAAAGAACACTTTCATAGAAAACGGAAATGACTGTTACGCAGTCATCGGGAGTATGAAAAAAAGTCTGTAAAAGTTTAAATGTTAGGTCTTCTATGA
>JAJPZY010000054.1 GCA_021204085.1 Clostridiales bacterium
ATCATAGAAGACCTAACATTTAAACTTTTACAGACTTTTTTTCATACTCCCCTTTCAGTGGTGTATAATACGCTCCAACTGCAGCCTGATTTTTAAGGAACCGATCCTCAGCTAACCGTTGGATTTGACATCTGCCTTTGTCAATCGATCCGGCAAGATTCTCTGCAAATGTATTGATCTCTGCCATGTCCCGTTCATCCGGACGGTCTTTGGCAAGTGTCTGTGAAAATGCGTGTCGGCCCACCATCGCCGCAGCTCCTATGAGGTGAAATCCGCAGTCCCGCATAATCAGGCAAAGTTCAGTCAATGCATCGCCATAACTGCGATTACCATACACAACCATAGGAACCGCCAAAGTATCCTCCCCGAAAAAGCACTGCTTATAATCAGGCATAATTTTATTCGGCAGCCGCCCCGCATAAACCGGTGATGCAATAATCACAAAATCTTCTGTCGAAAAATGATATTTCTTCACCCTCGCCGAAGGTAAAGTAAAATCAATTTCTTCAATGGGAATCTTCCACAACTGCCCCAGATCGTTCGCCAGCATGGATGATATTTTTTTCGTTCCACCGGTTGGACTGAAGTAAACGGTTACAATGCGTTTGATTTTCATTCGATTCGATTTCTCCCTGCAGTAGTATTTTCAATATTAAATGTTAATATTCTTGTACTTCGCAATATAATTACATTTAATTTTCCCGTTGAAAACTCCTTTTATTTTAAACTGTGACTGATAAAAAAGCTGCGCGTCGCCCATCACCAAAGGTGATGTTCTTAAGGGTTTGGGAATCCCCCAACAAGCCGCCGGGGCATTTGTACGCCGCCTGGCATTGCTTGCGGCTTAGTGAAAAACGGTAAAATCCTTTATAAACCACCAAAAATTCCGAGCTTTTTCGGTATAACAACCATAAAACTTTTTTATCATTTCTGAATACCGAGCCAGTTCTTTATCTCATCATCACTCTGATCACTGATGCGGATTGCGGAACGGACTTTCGCACCTTTGCAAATCTCAGCAACCGTTTTCCGGGACTTCTCCGGGCCTGATGAACCGCTGGTGCAGAAAACAGAGACTTCTTTTCCGGAAAAATCGTACTCACGCGCAAATGTCCGGATCAGTCGCGGGCAGGTGCCGTACCAGACGGGGAATCCAAGCAGAATACGGTCATAAGAATCAAAATTTTCAACGTGAGTGATTACTTCCGGCATTTCCCTTGTCGCAATCTCTTTGCCGCCGATGGCAATTGCTTTCGCGTAGCTGCCGTAATTCTTTTTTCCTTTGATTTCGAAAAGGTCGCCGTCGGTCAGAGATTGTATCCGCTCCGCTGCCGCTTTTGTTACTCCGGACAATGAAAAATATGCGATTAATGTCTTCATGGATTGATACCTCCTGCTTGCAGATTTATTGTTCCTCTTAATCGTTGCCGTTATCATGAAATCCCGCCCTGTAAATCGGCAGGTATTTCAAAACCCCGTTCACTCTCGTACTATGGAATAAGGTGATCTCATTCACTCTCAATTTATATTTTTGCTCCGGAAAATTATTCAATTCACCCAGATTGATTCTTGCTTTCCGCGCCAACGTGATATGTGCATTGAATGGTTTTTCATCAAAGGATATCTCCTCTTCCTTCAATGCATTGCGCAGACGCTTGTCCAGGCCCAGCAGACGCTTCCAGTCATCTACTTTCATATGAAGAATAGCGTTTTCCGGTTTCCTGAAATACCCCGGACGGCCTATGTTCAAATCTACCGGGGATTGTCCGATTACCGCTGCATCCATGGCCCGTTTTATCGCATCGGCACCATTCTGATCCGTCTCGCCTATAAACGCCAGAGTGATATGATAATTTTCTTCTACCACATACCGCCCCGGAATCACTTTTTTCAGCTTGTCTGCATCAGCACCAATCTTTTCACGGATATTATCCGGCAAGGCAATCCCAATAAACAGCCTCATTTTCTGTTGTACCTCACATATAAATGTTACTGCAAAAGTTTACCAGCCGCCAACGAATTTCCTGGCCGCATTCACTTCAGATAATAATCCCAGACAAATGGTCTACCTCATGCTGGATGATCTGCGCGGTCCAGCCGGAGAATTTCTGCCTCTACATTTTAAAGTTCATATCCTGCCAGGTGACTTCGATCTCCCGGTAACGGGTGCATTTGCGGACACCGCTAAGAGAGAGACACCCCTCCTGCGTTTCAAATGCTCCGGCCTTCTTAACAATCTTCGGATTGAACATAATCACATTCATCATGCCCATATTCACTGCTATGATGGCTTTGTTTACACCGATCATATTTGCAGCCATTCCGACACATCCATCTTTATGCGCCTGTAGCGTATCCAGAAGATCTATGGCAATCTGTTTATCCGCACGGATGGCCGGCTCCGCTTTCTGTGAAAGGAATAGGACGTCCTTCATAATTGGTTTTACACTCATAATTTCCCGCCGTTCAAATTCACTCGCCTGTTATTTTTGTCACTACATGTATATCATCGGAGACTCTTTCTTTAAATACATCCGCGTCCTGAAGATTTCCTCGCTTTATGTATTGAAACTATGAATTTCTCATTTTACTGTTTAAGTATTCATTGTACACCGCATTGCTGTGCTCCAGTTGTTTTTTCTGCATAATCATATTCCGGTCACTTAGGATTGCCAGCATCTCATCCACAATCTCTCCTTCCGGAAGTTCACTGTAATGGGAAAGATAAAATATCATCCTCTGCGCCGTGAAGTCCGTGTTCAGGTTCTGTGTGACCAGATCACAGAATCTTTCCTGATAACCCCTATCCAACAGCTTCTGATATAATTCCATGCTTATCTTCGACTTTGGTTTCATAAAACTCTCCCGCTTTTATAATCATCCATAATCACTTCGGCGATTATCTCCGCCGCCAATCTGGAGCCCACCTCATTCGGATGGCTTCCATCATCCGCATATAAGTTTTGATGCACACTCTGCCGATAAAACACTGTCCCTACATCTGCAAGCAACGCATCACCGACAGCCGCTGCTTCACGGTATGCGTCCTGCAGGCCTTGATACATTTCATCATAATCCATGCCAGACTTTTTCATCTGGGCGCCATCCTTCTGATATGCCCATGTCAAATACAATACCGGCTTCGCTCCTGCAGCATGGATCTGTTTACAGAGCGTCACAGCAGATTGAAGAAATTTCTTTCTGGTAGTCACCGGTGCATTGCTCATCTCCTGCAACACCACATAGTCCCAGTGTTCTTCTGACAATGCCTTCTGCGTTTTTGCGCCCAGCTTTGTTTCCGGATTTAGCTGTTCTGCCAGACGGGCACCGCCGCGCGTGTGATGTACAACTTCCGCACCGGTTATCTCTGCCAAAATCTGCGGCATATCATTTGTAAAAATATAACTGTTTCCAAGCATTAAAATTCTCATAATATTGATCATTTACCATGTATAGGTTTTGATTTCGCGATTTCCTATACATTTCTATTACTTCAATACTCCCTAAGCACCAGTTCCGTAATGCCGGGATTATCCCCGCCCGTGATCCGTAGCACCTTCGGGTTCAGCCCATGGCCAATCTCCCGGTATATGGCGTTCTGGATATGGTTCCCCCGGTGGAAGCCATGGATGACCCGAACCTATATGTGCTCCGATCAGCTTTCTTTATTATGGTTTCTACTTTGTCCACAGCCTGATCTGCAGTCAGGCCATGTACATCTACTTCTATAATCGGTGATTGCAATTTAATCCGCCTCCTCTTCCATCGCCTCAATCAGGAAACTTACCGGGCGGAACCCGTCGTTACAGGAGATCATCGCAGATTTTTTGTTCTTCATCCAGCCATTGTAAATATCTTCTCCGCCGCAGGCCAGAGTCATAACAAACGGTGAAATACTTTCCCACGCGCTATCACAAAATCCTTCCGGCTTCTCCCAACCGTTCGCAATAAAAACCTGCCCTTCTTTCATATCGCAGGCATCAATGATAGGATTTTCATACTGTTCCATCAAGTCTTTATAACAGGCAATCCGGATGGCGGTTATCCTGCATTTTTTCATATGATCTTATCCTCCGCGTATCTGCTTTGCATCAATACACTGAAAGCTGATTAAGAATACCCCTGACTTTAGAAATCGCATCATTTACCTGTCGTTTTGCGCTTCCCATATTTCTCTTTCCCAGTCCATTACTACTCCCCTCTCACTGTTCATTCAATATCCGCCAATTTAAAATCAGGTCGGGCGAATCTCCAACTCTACCATTTTCAAATAAATCATCTGATTTTTTTCCGCCGCCAAAAACGGCCAAGCCTTTAATTGGTGTCCTGGCACGAATAAATTCAGTTAAATCCTCATCGCCCACAGAAATACCATCCATAGAACATGACATTTTTGTTTTTATTCCGTCTATGCATATTTGTCGACTGCCTCCAGATAATCCTGTAGCCACAGGCCGGATTCGGGCATTTCATCGTTCTCGCCCAGATTCAGGCATAAGCAGGCGCTTCCTCTTTTATTCCCAGGATCTGCACAAGCGGATACTCATCCTTCATCTTGTATTCGACAGTATTCCGAAGCCATTTCCCGTAATTCACAACATCCGCAACCAAACCTTCTGTGCTGCAATCGTAAGTCCTCCAAAACCGGAAAACGGATCGCATACAATCGGAGTTTTCTCCAGATTCTGAACGACGGAAACGTTTCCCTTGCCTCCTGCAATCTGACATAGTTCGGCAGATATTTTCCTTCTTTTCTCGCCCGCCTCATCAACCGGATCATCCAGAATATCCGCTGCCAGCAAGACCACTGATGAATCTACAGAACTCCAGTTCCACCACAAGTGCATATTGCCCGGATGACCTTTATGTACCTTGTCTCCCATCGCAGAAACGCTTAGTGCTTTCAAAGGGAGCGCAGCTTCTATTATTTTTTTCATAAAATAAGGATCACTCCCTCCGTTTATTGGGTCAGATGACCCAATAAGGAGTGTGTGAATTTATTTCTGTAAATATATCAGATCTTCTATGATAAGTTGA
>JAJPZY010000049.1 GCA_021204085.1 Clostridiales bacterium
CCGGGGACTCTACAATCACTAAATACTTTGCCATATTGTAATCATCCTTATATTTTTTTACAAAAATAATTTTGAAACGTCTCCTGAACCAGCTGCTTTTTCTTCAGTGCGTCCAGCGCGTGAAGAACAGTCAGAAGATTCAGGTCCGTCTCATCGATGATTGAGTTGATGAACTTCGGACTCAAATCCAGACAACCATACACCAATTTTTCCTCTTTTTCAAGTGGCAATTTGTCGGAATTCTTTTTGTTTTCCATCTTTTGTGTGATAACATTCAGATTTTTCAGAAAACTTTCGATATCATAAAGGATGCCTGCGCCCTGTTCAATCAGCCGGTTGCAACCGACACTAAGGGTATCCATATACCGTCCGGGAACCGCATAGATATCTTTTCCCTGTTCCAGCGCACAGTCTGCCGTGATCAGCGAACCGCTCCGCTCCTTTGCCTCCACAACAACTACAGCATCAGATAATGCGCTGATGATACGGTTCCTGAGAGGGAAAAAATAAGGCAGCGGCTTTGTGCCGGGTGCGACCTCGGAGATAATCCCGCCATGCCCGAATAAAATATTCCTGTAAATATTTCCCGAAGACCTCGGATAACAGATATCACAGCCGTTTCCCAACACGGCAAAGGTATCTCCTCCCACAGACAATGCACCGGCATGAGAAGCACTGTCAATGCCAAGCGCCATTCCGCTGATCACCTGTACGCCGTATTCAGCTAAGGTTCTTCCGAGCATCTGTGCGACACTCCTTCCGTATTCAGAACAGGCTCTGGCGCCTACGATGGCAACGCTTTTTTTCTGCGGATCCGGCATACGCCCTTTCACATACAAGGCATAAGGCGGGTCATAAATCTGGCGGAGTTTTTCCGGATAAGCTTTATGAGAATACGGCAGGAGCGATATTTTCTTCCTTTCAAGTTCCCTCCATTCGGATTGCAGGTCAAACGACTTTCTGCTTTCACACAGATATAAGACCTCGTCATCCGTAAATAAATGCAGCTGCTTTAGTTTTTCCGGTGAATACTGATAAACCGCTTTTGCCCCGCCCGCCAGTGCGCAGGCCTGTCTGCGTCTGTTACTGTCAATTTTATACAGCGAAGCCATCCAATATTCATATTCCATGCCGATCACCTCCAGTATTTTTTATTCGGTCCCCGAAAAAAGAAGGCCTCTTCCAGATGTTTCCAACGGATCTGCTCTTCCTCCTCCATATCGGCAAGTGTCCGGGCGATTTTTAAAATTTTGTTGTATGTCCTGGCACTTAACGCGTATTCCGCGAACTTCTCTTCCATTCTCGCTTCGCATTCCGCGTCAAGGCGGCAAAATGTATCCATATCAGAATTCGCAATCTGACTGTTAAAACGGTACGGCTTATCCTTATAACGCTCTGACTGGATCCGATGAACCTGTTCCACCCTTTTTCGAATCTCGGCGGAAGACTCTGAGAAGGATTTTTCCTTCATTTCGGTATAAGAAATCTCCTGTGATTCTACACAGAGGTCAATTCGATCCAGGAGAGCCTGAGAGATTCGTCCCATGTAGTTGCGTATCGCATTCGGGGAACAGTTGCACCGGGTCCGATCCGGATAATATCCGCAGGGACAGGGGTTCATCGACGCTGCCAGAATAAAATCCGCCGGATAAGTGATCGCCGCATCGATACGGGATAGATGAATCTGCTTTTCCTCCAGCGGTTCCCGCAAAACTTCCAGTGTTTTTGTCGGAAACTCCGGCAGCTCATCGAGGAACAGGACTCCATGATGTGCCAGACTGATCTCCCCGGGACGCGGATATTTCCCGCCGCCGGCGATAGCCTGCGGTGTCGATGTATGATGAGGACTTCGAAACGGCCGTTCATTTTTTACAATGCGGTTTTCATCAAGAAGATTACAGATACTATAGATCTGGGAGAGCTCCAGTTTTTCCTCACGGGAAAGATCAGGCAATATTGTCGGAATTCGTTTTGCTGTCATTGTCTTACCGGAGCCGGGCGGACCGATCATCAGGAGATTATGCATCCCGCTGACTGCGATCTCACAGGCGCGGCGAAGCATCTTTTGCCCGTTGATTTCACTGAAATCCACACTGTATTCCGTCTTCCAGACATCGCCTGCAGATTGAAATACCGATTCCGGAGGAAATTCTTCTTCACATAGATTGATAAATTCAGACAATGTTGTGACCGGGATTACTTTGATATCAGAAATAATAGCTGCTTCCCGTGCATTTTTTTCAGGAACGATAATACCTTCATATCCGTCTTGCTGCGCCAGAATCGCAGCAGAAAGGATACCATTCACCGGGAGAATCGCGCCGTTTAAACTGACTTCGCCTACAAGAATATAACGAGACAGAAATTTCTCATCCAGAATGCCCTGCGCAGCCAGAATCGATGCTGCGACCGGAAGATCGCATCCTGTTCCGGACTTTCGAATATTCGCCGGAGTAAGATTGATCGTCACACGCTTCGCCGGGATCGGATAACCGGAATTCTTCAGGGCCGTCCGTACGCGCTCGCGCGCCTCTTTTACTTCAGAGGAAAGAAATCCGACCATCTCGAAGCAGGGAAGGCCTTCGCAGATATCGGCCTCCACATGGACTGCGACTGCATTCAGGCCGTAATGAATCGCTGTTGTTATGACACTATACATAATAGTATTTCGGTACGTGTAAGATTCGGTATGAGGCAAGTATATCACTGTGCTTAGAAAAATGCACGGAATTTTTCTGATATTTCGTAACGGGTCCGGTCCGGATAATATCCGCAGGGGCAGGGAATCAAAATCCTTGTCTCTATATTGTTCAGGGCAGGGCCTGCTCCTCCCTTATTGCCCTCTTAATCCGACTCAGCGTTACCGGTGTCATTCGCAGGAAGGATGCGATGTTTTTGTTGCTGACCCGCTCTGCCAGGCCCGGGTATTCTGACAAAAACCACTGATAGCGCTGAATCGCTGTGTATTGATGCAGTATCTGTTTCATCTGCCAGTGTTCATTTAGCGCGCTGATAAGGATCTTATTATAAAATTTTACAATTTCCGGATACTGATCCTGCAATTGTAAAATCAGTAAAATAGGAATGCAGAAAAAAACACTGTCTTCCAGTATCTCGATGGTCATTGGAGAAATATTCCCCGCATCCAGCTGGCAGAATGCCATGGAGGCCGTGCCGCAGCGGTAACCAAAACAATCTGTGACATCCTTTCCGTTTGCATCGAGGAAAAAACCGCGCAGCAACCCTTCCATCAGAAAACAAATATCCGGCTGGCTTTCTCCTGCACGGACCAGAAACTCTCCCTTCTTAACATACCGGGTCTCTGTCGCATCAGCCAGTATCCGGAGCAGTTCCGGACTTTGAATCTGGCAGATGTCAGTATAGAATTCATTCACTGTCATATTATTTCATAAGCTCCTTTATCCTTTAAGATGTCGAGATCATTAAAAATATTATGTTAGCATAAAAAATCCCATTTTGCATTAACATAGGTTAATTTTCAAGGAAAATCTTGACAAAATTTCTTTCCGCTCTTAGAATTAAATGAAAATAAATTTGTCTCGCGCACCGTGGTTGCTATAGCACGCGGCTACTTCGGTATTTAATACATGCGTATTTGTGACACGAGAGGAAAAAGCAGGAAGAAAATGAAGGTTCTTCCTGCTTTTCTCTTGAATGGGAAAGGCACACTCGAATATTTTTTGACATAAGATACTATGAAAGGACTGAATTACCGGGGAACTTTCATTGCAAAAATCTTTTTTATCTCCTCTGGATGCCGAAGAAGAAAAATTTTATCTGAACCAATTGTTTCAAGGTGATAAAAAAGCAAAAGATATCCTGATCGAGCGAAATATGCGTCTGGTCGCTTATATTGCGAAGAAATATATCAATACAGAAGAAAACCTGGAAGACCTGATCTCGATCGGGACGATCGGACTTATCAAAGCGGTTTCAACCTTTCGACCTGATAAAGCCAGCCGTCTGGGGACCTACGCTGCCAGGTGCATTGAAAATGAACTCCTGATGTATTTCCGCGGCAAGAAAAAAAGCAATAAGGAAATCTCCCTCTACGAACCGATCGGCGCGGATAAAGAAGGCAATCCGATCACACTGGACGAGATTGTAGAACATCCGGAATCCGAACTCTGGGAACAGGTAATCTTAAAAAAGAACGTCAGTCAGCTTTATTCCCTGCTTCCGAAAGTACTTTCCCGGAGGGAACAATATATTATCTGCAAAAGATACGGCCTGTATAATATGCACCCGACAACGCAGCAGGAAATTGCGCGGACACTAGGCATTTCCCGCTCCTATGTCTCCCGTATCGAGAAAAAAGCACTGGAGAAATTAAAACGCGCTTTTACTTAGAGGAAGACGGATCTGATGGAAATTCCACAGGATTCAAACTTTCAAAACCGTGGAAAATAATATCTTCCGTTAATGACGCAATCTCTTCTGCTGATTGTTCCATATTGTTTCGCAGCCAGACTTCGATGATGCCGGCGATACCGGTCAGCATATAGGAATAATAAAAATCAGAATACTCATCGTTTTCCGGCATATAAAGAGATTTCCATTTCTCAAAATACTGCGTTGTCACAATATCTCTGATTTTTATAATAAAACTACGATCGCGGTCATGCTGCAGAAGCATACGGAAAAAATCTTTATTGTCTTTTAAGAATTCATAATATTCTTTTAAGAAGGAAAAGGCTGATTTGTTGTTGAAATCATCAGCATGTGCCTCAACAATCCGGCGGGATGCATCGTGCATCTCCTCTTCTATCTGTTCCAGGAGGTCATATATATCATCATAATAAAGATAAAAGGTTCCGCGGTTAATGTTCACATATTCTGTCAGTTCTTTTACGGTAATCTGTTGAATCGGTTTTTCCAACAACAGTTCCACCAATCCTTTTTTCAACACGTCCTGTGTACGGCGTACACTTCGATTACTCCCCTTTGTGTTCATGGAAATTCACCTCAAA
>JAJPZY010000051.1 GCA_021204085.1 Clostridiales bacterium
TAAATACTGGGGTTGAGGGCATTTTTCACTCTATTCTCCTGCAAAAGACAGGATACAAGCCACGGAATCTGTTAATTTTCGGTTAATAGGCATACGCTATGTTACAGTTTTTGGCATTTTACAAAATCCGGCTCCAGACCCCAGTAATCATCTGCGACGGTGCTGGGTGGCATTCTTATCCACCCCTGCTAGTTTGTTGTCAAAAGCCCGATTGAAGACTCGTAAAATTTGCCTCAAACAAGCCCAAATAGCTTACCGCAGCACTTTCCCGACAACAGACACCGCCATTTGCATCAGGCACCTAGTCAACTGCCCATTTCCCCATTCATTCAGTCTATTGCCGTGTCTCTGTCCACCGTGTACGGAAAACCCGTATGCGGTAGTTCTGCATACGGAAAACCCAAACGCTTAATAAATATAGATAGATTAAATACTAATCAATTAAATATCTATCCATCTATCTATCAGTATAAGTTACTTACACGCACGCGCACGCGCGAGGAAGCCCTCTGATGGGATGGATAGGATAGATAAAGCAAGAGCCGTTGATTTTCATTGCTTTATCAAAAACCGGTTCCGGAAACCATAAAATCCTCCAAACAGACCGGGGTGACATCATTCTTCACCCAGACGATTTCGCTTCAAACAGCACGGCTCCAGACCTGTGATTTTCACCTCAAAATCAGCGAAAACAGGCAACATCTATCCAGCATGACAGTCCGCCCTGTGAGTCAACACCTATGAGTCAACAAATCACTCCACTCCCCCGCAGATTAGGGTTTTCAGGCAGTACATTCGCGTGTGCTGCTACTTTTTTTGCGGTTTTTCATTTTTTGTTTTGATTTTTATGTCGTTTTGACCCCCTGAAAACGGTATGTAGGTAGAAGGGTCTTTTCAAGCTGGTTTCTGTTGGCAACCTCAGGGCTGATTTATTCACCGGCTCTCTCAAAATGCTGCCGGGATTTTTCCCCCGCAACTTCTGTCCAAGTTGGACAGAAGTTGAAACGGATTTGTTTCACCGTTTGCAGGGACATCCAACTTTTGATCACGGTGATCAAAAGTTAATTCCCTTGTCCAGCCGAGCAGATTTTGTTCGCAACTTTTGTTCATTCTGAACAAAAGTGACAACGAATCGCTACGCTCAAAAATTTTGAATCCGATTTTATTTTTTTCTGCGGTTGCGTCCATTGAAAACCATTTATTGCAGAGGGGTAAATCATTCCACGGAACCCGTTAACTTCTGTTCACCGGTGAACAGAAGTTGGTATACACAGACCCATTTAACTTGTGTTCACGCGTGAACACAAGTTGATCCAAAAGAAATATCAAAGTTCAAAAAAGTTGTTTGAAAGTTTTTCGCGGTTTTGCCCCCGATTTTCGGTAGGTAGTGAAGGGCTTTTCCGCCTGCCCCACATCCTCAATGTTCTATGTTGGATAGCACAGAGTCCAAAGAAAGGAGGCCCGGTTATGGGTAAGAAAATAAAGATCACTGCGCTGTACGAACGCCTCAGCCGTGACGACGAATTACAGGGCGATTCATTTTCAATCATTCATCAAAAGGAGCTGTTGGAAGAATATTCCATCCTGCATGGATTCGCTAACACCCGGCACTTTACGGACGACGGCATTTCCGGCACCCGGTTCAACCGCCCCGGCTTCATGAAGATGATGGAGGAAGTCGAAGCTGGCAACGTCTCCTGCATCTGCGTGAAAGACCTTTCCCGGATCGGGCGTGACTATCTGAAGGTCGGTCAGGTCATGGAGATGCTCCGCATCAAGGGTGTCCGCCTCATTGCCATCAACGACGGCGTGGATACCGACCAGGGTGAAGATGAATTTATGCCATTTCGTAATCTTCTCAATGAATTCTACGCTAGGGACACCAGCAAGAAAATAAAGTCGGTTTTTCAGGCCAAAGGCAGAGCCGGAAAGCACGTCACCAGCAATCCGCCATATAGCTACCTCAAGGACAAGGATGACCCGACAAAATGGGTCGTGGACGAGGAAGCTGCCGTTATCATTCGCCGCATTTTCCAGATGACGTTGGACGGCATGGGGCCGTTTCAAATCTGCACGGCACTGGAAGCAGACAAGGTAGAAATTCCCGGCTACCATCAGCAGCGCCTCGGCGTGGGGCTGTTCCAAAACCGGAAGATTGAAAACCCCTTCCGCTGGTCAAGCGCCACCGTCGCAGACATCTTAAGCCGCCGGGAGTATCTGGGGCATACCGTGAATTTCAAAACCAGCAAGCACTTCCGGGACAGCCACAGCCACTATGTTGACGATGAAAAGTGGGTGGTCTTTGAAAACACCCAGGAACCCATCATCGATCAGGAGACGTTTGATCTAGTACAGAAGATACGGAAGAACGTGAAGCGCTGGCCCAACGGCTGGGGACCGCCCCATCCGCTGACTGGATTGGTTTTCTGCGCCGACTGTGGCAGCAGGCTTTATCTCCACCGGGTCAATAACAACAAACCCATCCCCAAATTTGTCTGCGGAAATTATCCCTCCAAAAAGTGCACTTCTGGGCACCGCATTGATGCGGATGATCTGCTCCATTTGGTGAGCCAGACACTGCAAGCTATAAAAGAATACAGCGACGATTCCCCAGACGCCTTTGCCCGTATGGTTCAGGCTTTGGCGGGCAACAAGCTGTCGGAGGAGCTTCGTGTGAAAAAGCATCTGCTCCAGGAGAGGCTGAACCGCCGTGATGAGCTGGAGCGATTGATCTGTCGTGCCTATGAGGAACACACCCAGGGAAATCTCCCTGACCGGCGGTATGAGATCATCAACGGACAATATGAGACAGAGTTAGCATCACTGGAACAAGAGATACCGGAGTTGGAAACTTCTATCGAAAATTTTGAGAGCGGCGATGCCAATGCCCAGCAGTTTATGGAGCTGGTCAAAAAATATGACAGCTTTGAAAATCTGGACACTGCCATGTGCAACGAACTGATTGAAAAAATTCTGGTGCACGAGAGGGATAAAAAGGGCAGCATCTGCTCCACCCAGCGGGTTGACATCTATTTCAACTTCATCGGCACCTTCACTCCGCCGCTGGTGGAAATTGACCCGGAGAAGGAAGCCGCAGAAGCAAAAGCGGCAGAAAAAGAAGCTGCCCGGAAAGAAAAGCTCCATCAAAACTATCTCAAACGAAAAGCCTGCGGCAAGCAGCGGGAATACGAGGAACGCTACAAGGCCCGCCGTCAGGAACGGATGGCGGAACTAAAAGCGGAGCTGCCGCCCAGTCCCGGCGTCCCAATATCTGAGTACCATGCAGCCAAAAACACAACAGAAAGCAGACCTGCTACTGTTCCTGATTCTGTCACATCACTTTATGACGATGCAGTCGCAGTTTAATCCTGCCAGCACTCAATCGGCCATCTCATTTATCCATCCAGAAAATCCCCGGCTGCCCATGCTGCGGGCAGGGCAGTCAGGATTTTATATCATCAGGCTTTACACCTGAAATTTTACATCCAAAGGAGATCGAAAGCAATGACAAAACTGACCCGCTATGAAAAAGAGACCATCATCAACTTCAACCAGACCAATGACCCTGCGAGCATCTATACCTTTGACGCTTCTCTCAAGCGGCGGCTGGCAAAGTTCGCAGAGGACTATCCGGAGCTGTGCCGTCTGGAATCGGCTACGGAGGCAGGCGGTGTGACCTACTCGCTGGCAAAATCCCGGCTGTCCATCCGCCTCGTTCCTCCCTACAGTGAAGCCCGCCGCCGGGAGGCCAGCGAATACGGAAAACGGCACGGTTTTCAGACGCAGACAGACACTGCACAGGATGATGGAGGTTCGACCACGAAGGGAGGTGATGAACGTGGCAAATAAAGACTTGGAAAAAATCCGCAAGGAACTGGATAGCAAGGAACGGCAGAAAAAGCGCTGTGAGGACAGCCTGAAACGCTTGGAAGCGGAGAAAAAGAAGCTGACCAAGAACGGACGAACCCACCAGCTTTGTACCTGGGGTGCTATGCTGAGTGCCTATCTGGTAGACCCGACTCTGTTGGAGGATGAGGATGTGGCAGCGCTGCTGAAACTGGCCTTTAACCCGATTGTCCGCCAGCAAGTGAAACGGCTGGTAGACGAACGGAGGAGAGCGCTTGTCGGCCTCGGAAACGAGGAAAACGAAGGGGTTGAGACGGAGACTAACTAAACCCCTGGCTTTAGACAGGGCGCAATTATACACCGCCCGAAGGACGGTGCATTGCGCCCTGCCGGGGGCCTCCTGCGGAGAGCGTGGTGATTCTTCCGCAGTTTTGGGACTGCTCCGAATCATGTACAGGGGACGCCTGCGCTTCCCCTGCGCTGGCTAATGCCAGCTACCCTTTTGCCATCTTTCTGCATAGCCTCGCATAAGTCGGATGCCCGCAGAAAGGCGGAATCTCCTGCCGGAGACTCCATTGAAAATCCATGCAAGGCACACACAAAGGAGGTGGTCGATTGCCCTGCCCGCATTTTCAAATCACCATTGTCCAGCGCAGCGCCGGCCAGTCCGCTGTCGCTGGAGCCGCTTATCAGAGCGGCGAGAAGCTGGTCTGTAAATACGACCAGCAGACAAAAGACTACTCCCGAAAAAAGGGAGTGGTTTATACGGAGGTCATGCTGCCGCCCAACGCCCCGAAAGAGTACGCCAACCGGCAAACACTTTGGAATGCTGCCGAGGGCGTAGAAAAACAATGGAACGCCCAGCTTGCCCGGCGTATCGTTCTGGCGCTGCCGAGAGAGGTTCCGCCAGAACAGTATCCGGATATGCTCCGGGAGTTCTGCAGGGAGCAGTTTGTCTCAAAAGGAATGTGCGTGGACTTCGCCATCCACGACACCGACGACGGAAATCCCCATGCCCATATCATGCTCACCATGCGGGCGATGGATGAGCGTGGAAAGTGGCTCCCCAAAAGCCGAAAGGTCTATGATCTGGATGAAAACGGTGAGCGTATCAAGCTGAAATCCGGGAACTGGAAAAGCCATAAGGAAAGCACCGTTGACTGGAACAATCAGGAATATGCAGAGGTGTGGCGGCACAGTTGGGAGGTTCTCACCAACCGCTATCTGGAACAGAATGACCGTCAGGAACGAGTGGACTTGCGCTCTTTTGAGCGTCAGGGAATCACTGACCAAGTCCCCACCGTTCACATGGGGCCAGCGGTCACGCAGATGGAACGCCGGGGCATCCGGACAATGGTAGGTGACCTGAACCGGGACATCAAAAACGCCAACAGCCGAATGACCTCCATTCGCAATATTATCCGTGGTCTGCAGAACTGGATCAATAGTATGAAAGAGAAATTTTCCGTATTTCTGGATGCCTGCAAGGAACCGGAGCAGCCGGAACTAATTGGCCTCATTTTTGCCGCAATGGAATTCCGTAAGGATGAACGGCAGGAATGGTCTGCCTACAGTCGGCAGAATGGCGATGTCGCTGACCTGAAAAAGATGAGCGCCGCCATCACCTATTTACAGCAGCATGACATCCTGACGCTGGCCGGTTTGGAGCAATATTTATCCAGCCAGCAGGAACAGGCAAACGCCCTCCGCAACGAAGTAAAAGCGAACGAAACCCGCATCAAGGAGATCAACACCGTGTTCACTTCTGTTCAGACCTGTTCAGACTGCCAGACCGTTTATGATAAGTACGACAAAATCTTTTGGAAAACAAAAAGAGGAAAATTTGCCGAGGAGCATCCGGAGGTCGAAGCGTATAAAAAAGCCCGCCGTTTTCTAGATGCACACCCGGCAGATGAGGCGGCCAGCACCGATGCTTTGAATGAGGAAATTGCCCAGCTGCAGACATCAAACCAGCGCCTGCTGGCTTCTATGGACGGCATCAAATCTGATATGGAATTGCTGCGGACTATCCGTCGCTATATCGGAAAGGTTTTGCCGACCCAGCCTGTCGCATCCCAGCCTGTTGCAGAAACGAAAAAACAGCAGGCACCGAAACAGGAAGTCGCTCCCCCCAAACAGCCTGCACCGGCGAAAAAGGCTCCGGAAAAGGCCCCACAAAAACCATCTGCGCCAACGAAGACTTCTTCGCAGAAATTTTCCGCAAGCACAGCCAAAAAACAGAAGTCTTCACCCGCCAAAACCACATCTACACAAACACAAGCGAAACAGTCTACTACGGCAAAAGCCAGCCAGAAAAAGGCGGCTCCAAAGCCCTCTGTTTCTTCCAAACCAGCACAGGAAGCTCCTACAACCAAGCAGCCTGCTCCTGCAAAATCTACCTCCAGCAAACCAGCGCCCAGTAAAGTCGTTGACACAGCGCCCGCAACTGCCCCTCAGCCCACTCCTGCTGAGGAACCCCGCAAGCGTGCGTCCGTTCTGAAAAAACTGAGCGAAAAACAGGAGCAGGTCGAACAGACAAAGGCACAAAACCAGAACGTCCGCCGCCACAGCAATGACCTCGACTTATAGTGTCACAGCTCCGGTAAATATGCGGACAGAAGGAGGTGAACACCCACATGAATGAAACAAACGCAGACACTTCTGCCGTTGAAGAAACCGTGACAGCAGAGGATGTCCCCACCCTGTCCTTTACCTACGGCAAACGCCGGTATGAGGTCGGCATCCATTTTAGCCAGACAACATCTGAAACGATGGAAGATCGGATCAGGCATCTGGCTCAGAGGGATATGTTAGATAGGGTTTGACGAAAAAGCGCAGACGGTATCATGTTCTCATGGTACTGTCTGCGCTTCTGTTTCATGCAAGAAAGCCTTATATATTTTTCCGAACGATGTTCCCTATCTTCTCCATTTCAAAATCGACATCAATACAACGGGTTGAAAAACCATATCGAAGTGTCTCAAAGTGTACTTGAGGCAAATTACAGGCTGTCATGTATTTCTTTAACCGATACTGCAGTGTCCGTGGTTCCATACAGGCTCTTGTCCCCGTCAATACAAAGGACTTTTCATCCTCCTGCCGGAATTTTTCACAGTAAGCAACTGTCAAATCCGTCAGATGTATTTTCTGCTCATCACTTTTCCGGTTGGATGGGCCAATATGAAGCACCGTTTTTGTTGTAATGTCGGGATCAAAATTTTTGACTCGTTGCAATGTTTTTGTCACCGTTACAGTATGCTCCGGGATGGAAATATCTTCCCATTGCAGAGCGCAGATTTCTCCGATCTGCAGACCTGCCATAATGGACAGAAAGATGCCAAACTTACAGGTATCCATCTCCCAAACCAGGAATCGCAGGAGCCTCTCCTACTCCTCAGAGGAAAGCACCTGTTTTTTCTCTCTGGTAAGCTTCGGATATGGCATCGCAACATCGGAAAAATCATAGTCTGTTTCTTTCTGCACATAATCCAGAATGGAACGCAGAACGACCAGGATCATATGTACCGTTTTTGCGGACAGTTTTTCCTGCTCCGTTTTCTCCTGTGCAAACTGTGCGATCCGTTCGGAGGACAATTCTGACAGCTGACATTTTCCCAACGCCGGCATGATATGCTTCTCCACAAGAGCGCTGTATTTTGCATAGGAGGATGTCCTGACAGTCCCTTCCTGCTGGCTCAGCCACCCGCTGCAGTAATCTGAGAATATTAAATGGCCTTCTTCTGTTGGCACAGGCTGACCCTCCTCTCCACGTTCTTTTTATTTCGTTTCCCCATACGACCCGTAATGTCCATAGTGTCCGTAGCCGTACCCATAACCATATCCGTATCCATAGCCGTAACCGTAACCATAGCCATAACCATAATGCCCTAGCCCGGTGCCGATGCCATTGAGGATACAGCCAACCAACGGAAGCTCCGCCTGGGCCAGAATCTCCGCACCGGCCATGATCCGGTTCACCGGTGCGCAGTCCTGCCGCACCACCAAAATCCCTGCGTCCAGATAAGGCGCGATCAGGGCGGTATCGTGCATAAACGTGCAGGGCGGCGTATCTACGATGATGTAGTCCACCTTCTCTCGATAGGCGAGAATCAGCGCTTTCAGCCTGCCGTTGTTGTAAAGGGACGCCGTGTGGGATGTCGCTGTCCCGGCAGGAATCACATGCAGTGATTTTCCTTCATAGGCATGGACCAGGTTGGCCAGTTCGCTGCTCCCTTTCAGATAGTCAGCCAATCCCCCTTCCTCATCCCATTGGGGGAAGCCCAGGGTTGCCGCTACGGAAGGGCTGCGCAGGTCGCAGTCAATGAGCAGTACCCTCGCGCCCCTGTCAGCCAGCTGCAGGGCCAGCCCGGCAGATACGGAAGTTTTTCCTTCCCCCGCCAGGGCACTTGTCACCAGCACGGTTTTCCAGCCCCGGTTTTCCATGGTGCGTGTAAAGCGGATCTGCAGATCGTCCATGGCTTCCATGTATCCGTCCGGGATTTCCTTTGGATCCCCGGCAAGGAACCCGACATTTTCCTTCTTGCTGCGCTGCTTTTCCCGCACCAGTGGAACGCCGCCCAGATAAGGTGCATTGACATATTTTTGCAGGTCATCCCGGTTATTCACCGTCTGGTTATTCAGCATTAAAAACAGCAAAAGCAGCAGATAAAGCACAATACCTATCAGCGCAAACCGCAGGATATAGCCCCTGTAATTGTAACTGTTCATGGGATGAGTCGGTACGCCTGTCTCCTCCAGCAGCTTCAGGGTAGTATTGCCAATGACGTATTTCGCTACGGTGGGATAATTTTCCACCACAGACTCCAGAATATCATAAGCAGTCCGCGCATCAGAAGCCACCACGCTGATCTGGAACAGGTTGGTTTCCCCCAGCGCCTCCGCTGTGATCGTGCCGGGGACAGAGGACACCCCTAAATCGTTGGCGACCACTTTGTTCAGCGCACCGCTGGTCAGGATATAGGGGAAGGTCGCCGCCAGCTGCTCTGTGGTCACGCTGTTGTAATAACGGCTGGTAGAAATGCTGGTACTGTCGCTCATGGACACCACAAAAGAGGCTTTCGCCTCATATTTGGGGCTGTAGGTAAAGCGTGCATACAGAAAACCCAGTGCACCGCATACCAGCACCGCAAGCAGCCCGATCCACCAGCTGCGCCGGAACTGCTTCAACGCCCGGAACAGCAGCGGGATCAGGTCGATTTTATTATCACGTTCCATTTCCTGCACAGAACCATCCGGCATTACGATCCCCTCCTCTCTGATTTTGTTTTAGAATCCGTATGGCTTTCCTTGCCATAATGCCCATAACCATAATGCCCGTACCCATAGGAACGGCCATAACCGTAATAGCTGCCGTAAGAACTGGCCCGGCCAAAGAACCCGGTATGGACGTTGTTAAACACACAGCCCAGCACTTCTGCGCCGCTTTCGTTCAGCTGGTCAATGGCGTCGTTGATGTAGCGGACCTCCACCACGTCCTGCTCTACTACCAGCAGGCTTGCGTCAGCCAGGGACGCTATCCGGGCGCTCTCCGCCACCAATCCCATCGGTGACGTGTCCATGATGACATAATCCACAGATTCCCTCAGGGCATCCACCGTCATTTTCAGGGCTTCCATGACCTCGCGGTTCAATAGGCGTTTGTGGCTGACGGTACTGAGGACCACAGGCAGCTTTTTCTCCATCCCCATAGATGTAACCCGGACGGTGCCCCGGTCTTTCAGGGCAGTTCCAAAATCATAGTTTTCCTCTTTCTCCTTGGGCAGGCCCAAAATTTTATACTGTGCCGGTTTCCGAAAGTCGCAGTCCACCAGCACGGTGCTCTGCCCCTCCTGCGCCATGGCCATCGCAAGGTTCGCCGCCACCGTGGACTTGCCCTCATTCTCAGAAACGCTGGACACCATCAGCACATGGCCGCCCTTCCGGTCAAGCTCCCGGCGCACCCTCGTCCCCATCATTCGGCAGGCCTCCACGTAGCCGAAGCTCAGTGTCGGGTTCTCCATAAACAGGGAATATTTCCTGCGGCGGATGCGGGAAAGCAGGGTCTTGTATTTCTTTTCGTGGGGGATGGAAGCCAACAACTTCGTATCTACCTTGTGCCGCATATCCCGCTCTGTTTTCACGGTGTTGCGGAAATAGGACAGTGCTGCAAACAGCAAAATCATAATAGCCAGCACAGCTGCCCCGGCCATCAGCATGGGGCGTCGTTCGTTCAGCGGGTTAGAGACGTTGCTGGGTATAGACGGCTCCTGCAGCACCTGGATGGAAATGTTGTCTGTCAGTTCCCCGCACAGGTCTACTGCCGTATCCATGACCGCCTGGATCATCTCATAAGCCAACCGGGGCGACGAGGTTTTCACCGTCATAGTCATGAGGCTGGTGGAGCTGACCACGCTGACGGAGATTTCCCCATCCAGACTCTCCAGCCCCAAGGAACGGCAAACCCGTGTTTCCAGGATTTCGCTGTCCACCACGGTAGAGAAAGTCTCTGCCAATGCGTTGGCAGCGGTAAGGCTGTCCGAAACGGTGTTGCTACTGACGCCGCTCTTGCTTACCACAAAGGTCGCCGTGGTGGTGTACTGAGGGGAATAGGTAAACCTGACCACAGCTCCAGCGAACAGTGCAGCGGCAACGGCGGCCAGCAGGATCACCCACCACTGGCGGAGCACATCACGGATGATGGAGTCCAGATCCAGATGTTCCCCGAAGCTGTTATAACTGGGTGCAGCCTGATGTGTAGAGTGCGGGCTTTCACGATTTTCTTTTTCTGCCATATATCAGCCCTCCTCTACCACGACAACCAGACGAACCGTGCCGGTCTGGTCGCTGTCACTGTTTGTATAACTATAGATAATCTCATATGCACCGGGGGTGGATGTGTCAACGGAATCGTTAATCTTCAATGCAGAACGGTAAATAACTTCTGTTTCATCGTCCTCGGCTTCCCCATCCAGCACAAAAGCATTTTCGGTGGAATCCCAACTGTAGGTATTGTAATCCAGCGTGATCGTATTTAAGTAATCCACCGGGTCTACATCTGCACCCTGCTCCACATAGATCAGGTAATTCGACAAAGTGAGCTAGGGTGCGGACGCTTCCTCAGATGCACTGTAGAACCGCACCGTTACCGGCAAATCCAGCGTATCCCCTGCACTATTAGAAACTTGGATGTGCATGGCGAACTCCCCGGCAGAAACAGACTGGGTGTTGTCATCAAACACCACCTGCACCTGACTGGTCAGATCCCCGTCCAGGCAATCCGTGACGGTAATCACGTCCAGCAGCGATGAACTGTTGCTGGTGGATGCGGTCAGAGGCCCGGAAAGGGTCACGGTGGGCGAGGTGTAGTCACTATAGGTGATGCGCCGGGTGGTTTTTGTTACATTCCCGGCAGAATCAAAGGCGGCAATGGTTGCGTCCCGCATCCCGTCAGTGATAAAATTGCTTATGCTCTCCACCACCAGCGAGGCGGTCACATCCCCGTCCTCTGCATCCGTAGCAGTCACGCCTTCTAAAATTGCGCTGTCGCCGTCGGCCACGCTGACCGTGATTTTCTGTGAATCCATATGGATGGCCGGGCCGCCGCTATCCGAGGTATAGAAGCCGTAGACTCTGACGCCCCCGTAAGCAACTAATGACACCATAAAAAATATGATGCAAATTCTTCGAATCAGTTTTACCATAACCTGTGCTTTCTCCATTCCGGGCAGATCGTGCTGCCCAGCCGATTTTTATTATCTTTAGGCCAGCTTTGGCGACATCAAAATGCGAAACTCCCCCGTCTCCGTCCTGCTGACGGAAATGGAAACCGGATTTTCCTGTCCCCACTGCGGGTCTGCATCTGCCTTTTCTTTCCACTGGTCATAAAACTCCAGGAACTCACCGAACAGACATTCCTCCGCCTTTTTCCGGGCAGCAGCGGCCTCTTCCAGGGTTTTGTAGGTTCCGAGGTGGTATGTTTTCCCCTGAAAATGGATAAGTGCCCTATATTTTCCCCGGTACATATTCACACCGGTCACGCCGGTGGTGCTGTCGCTCCGCACTTTCTTATCTCGGAGCACCTCCACCGTAGTTCCTGCCACATGGGTCGTTCTTTCTTTAAGCTGTTCCTCTGCGGCTTTTTTCAGGCAGCCGCAGCTGATATAGTTTTTCCGCTGGAGGTCAGCACAGGAGTATTCCACCTCATTGCCACAGTCACAGCGGCAGTGCCAGACGACTGACTGATTTCTGTCTCGTTTGTCTGTCGGGTACAGAGCCGTTAAGATACCAAACCGCTGGCCGGTGATGTCCCGCTTAGGGCGGTTTTCCTTCTGACAGTTTTTACAGCTCTGGGTCGTACCATCCCGCAGATATTGGCTCTGTACATACTCCGTATTACCGCAGTCGCAACGGCACTCCCACACGATATGCTTATGCTCCCTTCGGTCTGTAGGACGAACCACTGTCAGCTTTCCAAATCGCTGACCAGTCAGGTCCTCACGGATGACCTGTACCGGCTTACAGCCGCAGTTGGTCCTGACACCCTTCCGGAGCTGGGAACTTTTTCTCAAAACAATATTCCCGCAATCACAGCGGCAGCGCCAGATCACACATCCCTGGTCGCGCTCCTCCAGCGGTTCAAGGGCCGTCAGCATTCCAAATTTCCGGCCGGTCAGGTCAGCCATCATAAACTGTTTTGTTTTTTCGTCTCGCTCTGCCATATATCTCAACCTCACCATAAAGGAACGCCCCGCCTGACCGTTCAAATCGTCCAATCAGACGGGGCGTGCTTATGGTTTTAATGCTTCATGCGAAAGGGTTTAGTAGACTGTTACCGTCTATTGCCGGTAGAACGAATGGTAACCGACGCGGTGGCAGTCGTCGCAGCGCTGGCAACGCCATCCGCACTGACCGCAGCTACCTCGTAGGTGTAGGTTCCGGACTCCGTCACCGTTTCGGTATAGGTGAACTGCCGATAGGTGGTGGTAGTCGCATTCTTGCCCTTGCCGGAACGTTCAGTGACGGTCTTATAGCTGGTAACTTCGGTTCCGTTCACGGTGATAGATTCCACGTCCTCGGAGGTCTTAGCCGTGACGGTGACAGTGGCGGACTTGCTGTTCGTCTTGACAGAGGTAGACACACTGAAGGTCTCTGGCTCAAAGACGGCAGGTTCTTCCTCTTCCTCGTCCCCGGAGTTGTCCTCATCTTCATCGGAAGCGCTGCCGGTCAGAGCGGCCACCACCTCGTCGGCGGTCAGAGAGCCGAAGATGCTGTCCTCGGTGCTGTCGGATACCTTGATGTCGGTGATGGACAGGATGCCGCCGCTGGTCACGGAAATGGTGTAGGTTTTCTCTCCGGTGCCCTTGGCTTGCAGCGTATAGAACATATCCACGCTGGAGCTGGTGGTGTAGGTATTGGTCGTGGAGCCGTCATTGATGGTGTAGGTCACGCTTACGCCAGTGACAGACCGCAGACCAATCTGAACCTCACGATCGGTATTGATCTTAAAGACCACAGAGGCGCTGCTGTCCAGATACAGCTCGTTCTTCGGGCCGTTGTCCAAGATGTTCTCATCGGCTGTCTCCACAATACCGCTCCCGGAGGAATAAACCACGATTGCGCTATTAGATTTGTCGACCTCATTTGTGGCGTAAACCTGAGCAACGCCATTTGCAATGTCGTCCGCATATGTACTGCTGGTGGTGTCAGTTACCAGAGTACCCAAAACATAGTTCCGCAGCTCATAGTAAGAGGGGTTATCCTCCAGGTCCGCTGCATAAACGGCAGAGGTAGCGCTGTCGGTGCTCTCGTCAATGGTGCCATATACCCGGAAGCCATCGAACTTAAAGCCAGAGCTGTTGACCATACCCAAGTAGATGGTGACGGTATAGGTGCCATGCGTCAGGCCACTGATGGAGGCAATGGGGGTGTTGTAGGCGGTGCCGCCGGAGGCATAAGCGCCAGTGTCCGCCATGTCGACGGTCAGGGTCTTTTTCACAGAGTCTTTGCTGTCCACGACCTTGATACCCACGACGCCGGAGTTTTCATCGCAGTTGGCGAAGATATCCACGCCGGTGCCGGTGAAGGTGAAGCTCAGGGAATCGGCGGCGGTGGTGGTGCTGGCGGCGGTGCCTTCGCTGCCGGTGGTGTCAGTCTTGTAGGCACCGTCATAGTTATAGTTGTTGTAGCTGTTATTTGCTGTGTTAGCGATTTCGGTTTCCTGGGAGTCCTTGCCTGTATTGGTGGAGTTAGACCAGCCGTTGTCGCCAGAAGTCACGCCCCAGCCGGTACCATAGGAAGCAAAACCCTCCTCATAGTAAACTGTAGTGGCGGGGTAGACGCTAAATGTATAGGTAGCGTTCTTCTCGTTCACCAGGGTAACGGTGTCCACACCGGTCAGAACTGTGGTGGGCGTGTAGGTAACCTTGTTGCCCTCAACGGTGACGGTGCCATAGGTGGCAGTACCGGAGACCAGGTTATAGGAGCCGTGATCTTCCGTCCCGCTGTAGTCGATGGTCACGGGCAGGCCGAAGTCCACCACAATGTCATAGGGCGTGAAGGAGACCAGATTCACCCGGCACTCTGCGCTGGCGGTACCGCCGTAGCTGCCGGTACTGTAAGTGGACTGATAGTCATAGCTCAAAGATACCGTGTTCAACAACTCGCTGTCCAGGTCTGCCTCTGTAACCGTATAGGTGACGGTATAGGTTTCAGCCACCTGGCTGACAGCACTCTGGGTCGTTCCATTGCCCAAATCGTCAGTCACAGCAAGGACTGTTCCATTATTGGTCGCGTCCGTATCCGTAAAGGTGGCGGCTGCACCAGAACCGGAGGACATGGTATCTGTCAGGTAGGCGTTGGAATAGGTGATGTCAACCGTCTCGTAATAGGTGGTGATCGAAACCGTATAATTGATCACATCGCCAACCTTAACTTCGGTCTCACCCTCCACATAAGTGATAGTAGTTTCCACGCCATCGACTGTCCGGGTCAGGGAGGTAATCACCTTGTCCACGGTGGGCAGCTTGTTACAATAGTTGGTATAGTAACCGGTATAGGAACCATTCGCAGTAATGCCTCCGCGGGTGTTCCAATAGATAGCGTCACAACCTGCTGCAAGGGCCTGTGCAATGATGGCGTCCCATTCTGCATTCGTCATAATATCGGTGTACCATCCACCGTTATGCGTCACACCACTGTGCGCCGCCAGGAATGCAGCCTTTGTATAGTAGCTGGCAATATCGCTTGTCCCATAGAAGTTACTATAGGTCTTTCCGGTGTTATCATACACATAGGTCACTGCATAACCCTCATCCGGCTTGATGAAGTAAAGCAAGCCCGTAGAACTGACATTGGTAGAGGTATAGGTGATGGTGTAGGTACGGATGGTATTACCGTCGCTATCCGTAGTCTCTGTGTAGTCCGTTGCTTCGATCAATTCGCCGCCGTCGATGGAGTAGTACAGCGTGCCGTTATAGACGACCTCGGTGACTGACCATGTGTAGGTATAGCTGCCGGAACCATAGGTACTGGTCACAGTAACCGTCCAGATATAGGTGGCGACAAGACTGCCGTCCGCATCATAGACCTCGGCGGTAACGGTGGTTTCGTCCTCGGCGTGGGCAATCAAAGATGTACTTGCGCCATCCGTGTTATAGAGACCCGCAACATCCGTATCCTCCACTGTCCAGGTCACGGTGTAGCCGTCCTCTAAGGTGAAGTCTTCGTCGATGCTGCTGATCGCCAGCGTGGTGCTGTCGCCGCCCGCCAGTGTCACGGAACTATATCCGGTCACTTCAATGACAGTGATGTTGTACAACGTTGTACCGACAATGGTGCTGGTGGTGCCGGCAGAAACGCCGGTAATGCTGACGGTGGTGCTAGATTCGGTAACGGTAGTCCCCAACGCCTTTGCTACATGGGAATACTTGTTACTGGTGCTTGTGGAGGGATAAAGAACATAATAGCTGCCGTCACGATAGGCAACGATCAAATACTGGCTGCCGGAACTGATGCCGCTCAAGCTTGTCAACTTGACATAGCCGGGAAGCTCGGTGCTGCTGTCCTCTCCGTCTGTAGCCTGACGATAAATGTAGAACTGGTAAACGCCGGTGCTGTTTGTGCCGCTATTTCCTTCGTCGAATGTATACAGGGCGCTGTAGGTGCTGTCCAGGAATGCCAGGTTACGATTGCTTCCGTTTGTAATGGTAAAGCCGTTGGAGTAATAGGTCAGCGTCAGGGTGTCTGAGGTCGTATTATTCGGATATCCGTTGCTGCTATTATCAATGTTCACATATACAGTCGTTCCATCAGAGGTCGTGTTGGAAATGACCCATCCCGCACTGGTGGAACCGGTAAAGGTATACAGCGCATTCTCCAGATTCGTATAATCGCCGTCAAAGCTGGAATCTGTACCCAGCTGTGCGTCATAGGTCGTAGTGGTCGAAGCGACCTCGGCGGTGGCAATGTCGGAATCTACCTCAGAAACTACATCCGTTCCGGTAGTCTGCTCATAGGTTGCGGTCTGCCCCACATAGAGGGTCACGTCCACTTCCTCGGTGTACTCCACGCTCTCGCCGTTGATGGTGATAGTGGAGAAGTGAGGCACAGTGCAGACCAGATAGCCGTCCTCCTGCGTCACGTCAAAGTCCGCCGCCTCGCCTGCGCTGGTTTCCTCTACAGAACCGGAGAAGCTGTTGCAGTCGGCAAGGGCATCGTCCAGAGGAATGTACAGGGTGGCCGAACCGGTGTAGTCGCCGCCGTTCAGGGTGACATTATAGCTAATGCTGACAGACCCATCAGAAGTGGTTGTGCTTGTTTTTACAACGCTGATGGAGGACAGAGTAACGCCCGTAGCAACAGCGGTGACGCCGGAAACGGAATCGGAATTGCTGTCATCGCTTTCGCTGGTGATTGTGCTGCCAATCGTCGCACCATCAGCGATATCCTCGATGTCAATAGTGGTGTAGGTGATGGATGCACTGCCGTTTTCATACAGCAGGACAACCGTGCCGTCACTCAGCTCGGCCATGCAGGAATACTGATAGGTGTTGCTGCCGTTGACGCTGTAGGTGTAGTCCCAGCTGATGGAGCCGTCTTCCTGCACCAGACCCACGAAGATCTTGCCGGTGGTGCGGCTACTGGTGGGAGCGGAGAGGAGGATGGCGGTCTTACCGTCGATTGGCTCGGAGTAGACCATGGCGTTCAGCTGGCAGGAGGTGGTGTAGCTGATGCCGGAGACGGTCTGCTTGCTGCTCCAGGTCGCGCCGTTGTCGGTGGAGTAATAATAGCCATCGTGACGGGTGAACATATAGATAGTGCCGTCTGCCTCAACCAGAGTGGCCTCGCTGGACTGGGCGCTCATATCGGCGCTGCGGGTCCAGGTCTTGCCGCCGTCGTCAGAGTAAATGACGCTGGTGTTGCCGTCGGAGGTCACATAAGTATAACAAGTATACAGGATACGCTGTGTCCCATCCTCCAGGGTAATGACCAGGCCGGAGCCGGGGCCAACGCCGTAGAACTCATCGTCGCTGTTCTTCACTTGGCTGTTCAGCATGGTGGGAGCGGACCAGGTCGCGCCGCCGTCTGTGCTGGTGGTCAGATAAAGATAGCTGGTGGGCAGGACGGTGTAGGTGCAATCAGAGAAGAACACATTGCTGATGCAGGTTCCGTCATAATAGAGATAAAAATACTCGTCCACAGTATAATGGTCGATTGCAGTATCACCAGAGACGGTATAGATGCTGGCGTAACCGTCAGTATAATCGCCCACATAGTAGTCATAGCTGGAACCGCTGTTGCTGCTCAGCAGCAGATGGCCGTTGCTGTCGTAGCCGGTGCCAGCCTGAGCAGAGCCAATGGCGGTACCGCCGGGATAGAGATCGACCAGCATCCAGACCGTCTCGCCGTCGGTGGCCAGGCAGGGGTCAATAAAGGCGGTAGAGCTGGAATTATAGCTGTTGCCATTATCGCCCAGATAGTTAGCGAAGGTGTAATTCCAGGTTGTGCCGTTATCCTTAGAATAGGACACGATGGTATCCAGGCACCAACCGTCACTGGTAGTATTCCACCGTGCGTCACAGGCGGCGACGATGGTGCCGTCGTCCAGGGTCACCATGGCGGGGATACGGAAATACGTGCTGCCGCCGGTGCCGCTGGAGAAGGGCTGGCTGGTGGTAGTGCCGTCAGAGGGCTTGTTGCTCCGGGTGGTGTCCTCGGTGACGGAGCTATCATCAGTGGTAGCTTCCTCGCTGGCAACGGAAATTTCTTCCTCGTCAGAGGCTTCCTCCTCAGAGACTTCAGCCGCCGTTGCTTCGGCCTCGGTGCTTTCCGTGGAGACTTCTTCCGAAGCCTCCGCCACTGTGTCTGCCGCCGTGGTTTCTGTTTCGGCTCCGCTGGTGGCGTAGACGTTGATGCACGTCAAACTCATCACCATGCAGAACACAAGCGCCAGGGACAGAACCTGTTTGAATTTGTGTTTCATAACGCAAAAACCTCCTTGGTCTTTTTTCTTGGAGCGCAGACGCTCCTATATAAACGCTGGTTCACCCCTGGCGAGCCTAGCCATTTATATATACTTTAATTTCCATCCGCCTTGAGCGCCTTTGCCGCCTCGCTGCGGATGGCCTCCGCCATGCGGCAGAGGTAGGTGGGAATCCCGGCATGGGTACCGGTCTCCGCAATCGCCATAGCCATGCAGCTATGACATACATTTTTATTAGGGCAGCTCTGACATACGCCGGATAGCCGCACCTGCTCGGTCTGCTGCACCGTCTGCCGCCATGCCTGAGAGAAGCCCAGCTGAACAACATCCGCTTTCGGCTCCGGTACCATACCGCAAGGGAGCATATGGCCGTCCCAGGTGATCCAGAAGGATCCTCGGCCTGCGGCGCATTTTACCGTGCCGTCTACCGGGTCAATACAGCTTTCGTCCAGTCCGGGGGCGGGAACGATGCCCTTTGCCGCCTGTTCCAGATAGTTCCGGTATTGCTCCGGTTCCAGAGTCAAACGCTTATGCTCCAGATTGTAGAATGCCGCTTGTTCCGGAGTAAACCGGTCGCCGGTGCCGATGCTATCTGCATCCCGCCGGATAGGGGGAAACATATAGGTTCCCATCTCCAGCAGCAGGTCACGCTCTTTCGCAAAGCGGACGATTCCTTCTATGTCGCTGACATTATAAGGAGTCATGGAGGCGTTCAGCTTCACCTGAATCCCGGCAGCCAGAAGCCGGTCAATGTTGGCCGTCACCCGATGGTAGACATTGTTCACGCCGCAAAGCCGCTGATAGGCTTCATCACTGGCCCCGTACAGCGTAATGTTGATGCGGGCTGGGGGATGGGCGGTGAGCCAGTTCACTGTATCCTGAGAAATCAGCGTCCCATTGGAGTTGACAGAAATCAGCACACCCTTGCGGTGCAAATACTCGTACAGCTCCCGGAAGTCCGGCCACAGAAACGGTTCGCCGCCGGTCAGCAGCAGGAACAACAGTCCAGAATCCAACGCCGCATCGCCGATGCGTTTCCACTGTTCCAGCGTCAGGATGGGGCGGGGATGGGCCGCAACCTCCGCCGGCGTCTTGCGGACGTAGCACATTTTACAGGCCAGATTGCACACTGGCGACAGCTCAAAGGTACCGCTGACGGGTAGCTTGTCCCGCCGAGCCTTGGCGTTGAGGTAGGCGGTGAAGGAACGGTTATTGTCTGCCATTCGCTCCCTCCTTTCTCAGTACCTCGCACAGAGCGTTGACCGCTCGAACGTCCGGGGTGCAGCGCAGCCGGTAAATCGGCACGATGTTCACCAGCTCGGTCACCAGATCGCAGAGCTGCACCACGTCATAGGTTCGGCTGTGGTCCACCGAGATCTGCAACAGCAGCTTGCGAAACGCCTCGGCGGGAGGAACTACATCGACTTGGTTCTCCGCTGCCTGCTCCAACAGGACAATGGCCCGGATGGGCTCGTCCCGTTTCACATAGTACCCGGATGATCCAGCATAGGGTGAGCCGTAGGCCCGCCAGCCACCTGTCTCCTTTGCCACAATCGCCCGGTCGCCGTTGATAACGGTGCTGTCCATGTGTTCCCGCCATAGCTCCGCCTGGGTGCTTTTGCCGACCCCGGAATTACCGGTGAACAACAACCCGCCAAACGGAGAGGCAATAAAGGACGCATGAAGGAAAAAGCGGTCATGAGCCAGGAGAATTTGCTCCATAGGAATGTAAATTAGGCATCCCCGGAGAGCTGCAAAGCGGTAGGACAGCTCCGGATGATAGCACACCGTTACCCGGTCAGCCGTCTGAGAAACCGTGACCTCTGCATCCGAAACCGATTCATCCGGTCGATACTCCGCAGCAATGTCGCACGTTCCCTCTGCTGCCACCACGAAGGGAGCGATTTCCACGTCCGCACGGGGCAGCGCCGGAAGCCGTAACCGAAATTTCAAGCCACCGATGGAAAGCGCTGTCTCAGGCATCAGGAGAGGAACACCTTGTTCATATCATCGCCATCCCAGTAGCAGTAGTCCTCGCCTGTATATTCCTGTTCGCATTCGTAATTTTTATAATTGCTTGGAGTGCTGATGATAAATTGTTTTCCATCCGCATACCACATCTCTACTATGGCAATGCCAGTAGAACTGCACCCCGCCGCAATACTTTGAGACAACACAAAGGACTCAAAGTACAGGTCTGGGGCGATGTATTTCTTCTTCATGTCTATCAAACCCTTTCCATTTCATTTTCATTTATTGATAGATCCTGACCACAGTGACTTCACCCATCAGGGTGTTGTCGGAAAGCGTGTAGCTCTCTCCTGCCACCAGGCTGTCAATCGTAATTGTGTAGGACGTTCCGCCGAAGTACTGACCGGCCATGTCACAGTGGTAAACCACCGTCAGGTCTGTCAAGTCGTCCGTCCCCGTGTTGGTGATAACCGCATCGGAGGCGCTGGTTGCGACCTCGATGGTATCGGACAGCAGCATGTCTTCATCTATGTATTCCTCGGAGGTACACACCAGAGAGGTACAGGTCACACCGGAATCCATGCTCTGGTTCTCCGTATCGAAGATCTCCGCCGTTGCTCCCGCCGGAAGGTCATAAACCTCGAACAAAACCTCTGTCCCATCAGACATAGTGGCAGTCAATGTGGCCGATACCAGATAGCTGTCGGAGCTGTTAGTCACTTCTAGGCTGGCAATCTCCTCGGCATACTCGCCCTCACAATCCGGATTCAGGATGGAGGAAGTGTAAACAGAACTAAGGGTCAGGCTGATTGATTGCTCTACCTCTGGAAGTGAGCTTTCGGCTTCCACTTCATCTTCCATGTCTGCACTGCTATCAACAATCTCATCTGTTTCTGCCGTCTGGTTATTCTCACTCGATTCGGCAGCTTCACCGGTTCCGCTTCTTGCCCAGAACCATAGAGCGGCTACGATTAGCACCGCTGCGATGAGAATCAGAACAATTATCAGCGGAGCCTTGCAGCGGCGCTTCTTTTGGTGTTTACCACCTCTGCGTTGTTCTCTCTTTCCGCTCATAGAAGCCCCCGTTCCTTCAGCTTGCCCAAGAACTTCGTCACGTCCTGCTCTGCCTGTTCTCGTGCCACCTCATATTCCTCAGTCAAGCAGTCCACAAGGTCATCGAACTCGCAGCCCTCCTGGAGCTTTCGCACCAGCAGCTCGCCGCTTTCAGTCAGCGTGATAATTCCAGGGTTATCGAGAGCTGCTTTCCCGGTCAGGATCAGCAACGTTTCCCCCGCAACATGACGAATGACCAAATCGTTGTCAACTTTCATTCCTTAGATACCTCAAATCTCTGTTCCAGCCGTTGGCTACATCAAACAGTCTCAACTTTGTCTGCTTTGCACAACCTATTTCTGGATTTCGTAGAGCTGCCAACTCTGTGGCTTACGCCTGCTACAAAATGCAAAAAAGCCTGAAATCATAACAATTTCAGGCTCCTTCTGTTTGCTACTGACTGCGGAATTTGACTGCGAATCATTCAAAAACCGACAGCAGTTAGTTTGTCCATATTATTCCTTTTCAGTTCCATAGAGGAATGTACATAACGGTTTAGCGTGATAGAAGTATTTGCATGGCCAAGAATCTCACTAAGACTCTTGATTTCAAATCCGACCTCCACGCAACGGATGGCGAAGGTGTGGCGGAGCGTATGAAAATGTACTCCTTCGAGGCCACAATCCTCCATATAACGCTTGAATCGATACTGCAAGGTTCTCGGTTCCATATAGCTTGCTGCTCCGGTCAGAACGAATGCAGATACGTTAGTGGGCATAAATTCTTTGCAAAGCGCAACTACATTGGCTGTCAACGGGATTGTCCGAGAAGACGCATCACTTTTGGGATTGCCAAAGCTGATACACGTTTTCGCTTCGCTGGTAGAATCGAAATTTTTTACTCTCTGCATCGTAGCGGAAACTGTTACGGTGCGGTTCTGCATGGAGATGTCCGACCATCGCAGGGCGCAAAGCTCTCCGATCCGCAGACCGGTTGCAAGAGCCAAATAGACTCCAAATTTGCATAAATCCATATCCAAGAGAAGATACTGCACCAATTTATCCTGCTCCTCTCTCGTCAAAACACGCATCTCCTTCCTCTGTTCCCGCGGATAAGTAATCTCAATATCTGACATTCCTCTCGGTATCTGCTTTCTGGTGAACGCAACGGCCATCTTCAGCACGGTAAGAATATCCCGGACTGATTTTGCAGACAGGCCTCGCTTCATCAAAAGCTCGGTTTTAAACTGCTCCACCAGCTCGGTAGAAAGCGCATACGGATGATAATTACCCAACTGGGGCTTGACGTAGTTTTCAAGGATCATACTGTATTTGGCATAAGTGGATGATTTGATCGCAGTCTTATGTTGCTCTAACCACTTGTCGCAGTAATAGCAAAACCGCTGCCTGCTTTTTACCGCATTGGCTCCATCTGCCGAAACAGTGTGAGCCTTTAAAACCGTGACCTTATTCCTTGCCTCTGTATAAGTTTTACCATAGCAAAATCCATATTTTGCCTTACCTGATACGTCATACCCCTTGATATACCGAGCTTCCCATCGGCCATCCTTTCGTTTAAATATGTTCTCGCCTTTTCTTGGCATGGTACAAATCCTCCTGTTTCATTGGAATGGCTACATTGTACTGCGAATTTGACTGCGAATAGATTTCGGGTCTTTGGTATTCAAACCAATTTTGCGGCCAGGACTCCCTAAATTGATGCCTAATTTTTTGAAATTTTTCCTATCTTGTAGTTGAAATCCAAAAAGAAAGTGGTATAATGAGTCTATATATGTGAAAGTGGGGCTATTCGTATATTTGGCAGCTCTACGAAAAATAGAAGCGTTTTTGCTCTTTAAACCCGGTTGCGCTGTCAGTTCTTATGAACTGTCAGCTTTCTTTTTTGCGTTCTTATAATGGTGTTACATCTATTAAAGATAATGGTATCACATTATTCATAAAATTGCCACCCTTATTTAAAATAATAGTGTTAGGTGGTGACAAAATGAAGGAACGAAAAGAAATTAACATTCAGATAGGCGATAGAATCAAGGCAGCCCGTGAAAAGCGTGGGTATACACAAGACAGATTTTCCGAGCTTGTTGGCGTATCTTTACAATATGTTTCTGACCTAGAACGGGGCGTTGTTGGAACCTCCATTGCAACCTTGATTAAAATATGCACGGTTCTTCATGTTTCCAGTGATTACATTCTTTTTGGAGGTGCCGGAATCGCAGAAAACTCTGGCAACCGAGATCAGCTATGCCATTTGTCGCCGGAACAGGAAGATATTGTAGAACGTGGAGTCAACCTTCTGTTGGAGGCAATGACAACGACCTCATAAAAAGCTATATTGAACGTAGCACAGTAAAAGAGCGACCAGACACGCATCGTAGTGATGCAGTCTGGCCGCTCTTTTTTGTTGTTATAGGCGAAACTATTTTTTGAATAACCCTGATTCAAAGAAAAATCTTACCGTTTTCTTCAAAAATGATGAAAATGTACTTGACAAGTAGCGTTAGGTAAGACGGCAAAATCCATCCTTATCAGCTGCGGCGCACGTCTTGCGTGCTTCGATATCCAAGAGCTTCGGGACCTCATGGCCTACGATGAGATGGACCTGCAGAGCCTGGGCGAGCGAAAGACAGCGCTGTTCGTCATCATCAGCGACACCGACGATACATTCAATTTCGTGGCAGCGATCCTGTACTCCCAGCTTTTCAACCTGCTCTGTGACCTGGCAGACGATAAATACGGCGGGCATCTGCCTGTCCATGTACGCCTGCTCCTGGACGAGTTTGCCAACATCGGCCAGATCCCCAAATTCGACAAGCTGATCGCCACCATCCGTTCTCGTGAGATCTCCGCTTCCATCGTCCTGCAGAGCCAGTCCCAGTTAAAGACCATTTACAAGGACGCCGCTGCCACAATCGTCGGGAACTGCGACGGCGCACTGTTTTTCTGAGGTAAGGAAACATCCA